>CAZWYS010000057.1:0-1477 GCA_964638295.1 uncultured Dehalococcoidaceae bacterium | reverse complement strand
CTAACCTGTTATTCAGCTCTGATAACTCTGTGTTGGTACGGATTACATACCATATTCCCAGGGCGAGCGTGATTATAATAAGACCAGATACTATCCCCTTTGTTATTTTCATGTTAATCTCTACGACTTAACCTTATTTTCAGTTTATTATATCCCAACCAGTCTGCCCATAATTTTATACCCTTCCCCGAGGAAAAAGCCAGTCTTTTTGGCTTCCGCCTCGGTGAACCTCTTGGCTCCGTTAGCCGTGAAGCCGGGTCCCCAGAGCAGAAACGGCACCGGGTCATCGGTGTGGGTCCTGACGGCTATCGGGGTGTTATGGTCAGGCATTATCAACAGCCGAATATCGCCCGGCCAGGAGCGAAGCCGGCTGACCACCTCCCGGTCTATTCTCTGGATGGCCTCCACCTTATCATCAATGGAACCATCGTGGGCTAATTCGTCCGGCGCTTCAATATGAATTACCACCAGGTCATGCTTTTCCAGAGCCTTGAGAGCGCCAACTGCCTGAGCCACATAGTCATTGTCAATGTTATCGGTCACTCCGGCGATGTCCAGCACCTCCATTCCCACCAGTCGGGCCAGGCCGCGAAGAAGGTCAACCCCGGAGGTCAGCGTCGCATCAAGGCGGTAAAGCTGCCGGAAAACAGGCATATCGGGTAACCGGCCACTGCCCCAGAAGAGCCAAATCATGGTGGCTGGTATGGCGCCGCGGGCCTCTCGCGCTCTATTTACCGGGTGTCCGCGCAGCACCGCTTCCGAGCGTGCCATCAGGTCGCGCAAGATTTCGCCACCCGCACCGCCGGGAAGAAAGCCAGCCACGGGCTTGCCCGTGATATCATGCGGGGGGGTGCACCTGGCTTCAAGGGCGTTCTCATGCCCTTTGAGCCTGCAGATGTGGCGGTAGCTGACGCCGGGGTAAAAACTCACTTCATCACTGCCCAGGCTTTCATTTAAGGCGGCAATGAGGGTTTGAGCCTCCTCGCTACTGATGTAGCCCGAACTGTAGCTCCACATTTTGCCGTCCCGAACCGCCACCAGATTGCAGCGGAAAACGACCTCCCCCTCACCAATGGCAATGCCCATACTTCTGGCTTCAATGCCGGCCCGACCGTGATAATAGACTTTTGGGTCATAACCTAGCACCGACATGCAGGCGCAGGCGCTGCTGGGCTCCATTCCGGGCGGAACGGTGCGAGCCAGCCCTACCATGCCTCCCGCCGCCACGGCATCCAGGTTGGGGGTATGGGCAAGTTCCAAGGAGGTCTTGTTGCCTCGCTCCGGTATTGGCCAGCCGGAGGCACCATCCATTATCAAAACACAGTATTTCATAATAATGCCTTTACCCGTTTTATTGACCCCGTCCTCCTTTATTCCCTTTCCCCTTGCGAAAAGAAGCTAAATACGTTTATAATAACGCTGACGGGGCGTAGCGCAGTCCGGTTAGCGCGCAGCGTTCGGGACGCTGAGGTCGGAG
>CAZWYS010000056.1:0-11492 GCA_964638295.1 uncultured Dehalococcoidaceae bacterium | reverse complement strand
GATGGAAATCTTGCGCTACCCATTTAATTACCTCCTCAGGCTCGGCGGGTGCTGGTGCTGGAGCTGGCGCCGGTGTTGGGGCAGGAGCAGGAGCCGGTGCCGGTGCTGGGGCAGGAGCTGGAGCTGGTGCAGGAGCAGGTGCCGGTGCAGGAGCCGGTGCCGGTGCTGGGGCAGGAGCTGGAGCCGCGCAGGCAAGTAGGCTCACAGCTAACAACAATACCAGCGGGATTAATAATATTTTCTTTCTCATCTGAAAAACTCCTTTCATTTAGATTTTGGCCAGCTAAAATTACTCTACTATTGAAAGCCATCACCTCCCCCTTTCGTATTTTGGGAAGTCACCCAAGATTTCAGGATATGTCAAAGCTGACATTAGCATTAGTGATTGCATACGACCATCTATAACGATTTTCGTATACAATCATCATTTACTATTCTACCACGGGTTGTCAAGGTCTTCTGGCATACTTTGAGATGAATCTGTCAAAAGATAAATTAGACATGGAAGTTTCTCATCTGATGGCATTGAACGTTACGCTAAATCGTGCAATGAGGTAACAAAATGAGTAAATGTGACATTACAGACAATTGTGCAATTGGGTAACAAACCAAGCTCTGGTGCATTTATGCACCTGAAAGGTCATTATCACCCCCACCTCTTGGCATTAGTCAATTCTTGAGTCGACAAATATGCCGGCGGCGGGTGGAGTGAACTCTTTTATTAACCACCTTTGCTTTGGGGAACCAGTGCAAGAGTGCTTTTCACTACCTTCATTTCTCTTTCCAACGCCTTAAAAATCAGGTACCGTCCACACCAGGCATAGTCTCCCTTGCAGTACTGTGCCCTGTCTGTTTCCGTCATTTCAGACATTTCCTGCGTTCTATCGTTGAAAAAGGGGCAGGTTGAAATTAGTTCACAATTCGACATTTTGCTATTGCCTTTTGTTTTCGTGAGCGGTGCCTCCGGCGATGTACTTCAACGCCGAGCAGATAGCCAGTACCGCACGCTGCACCTCCACCGGTTCCTGTGATAATGCCCGGGCTACATTGGGGTCCAGCTTGCCAGGCTCGGACTGATTGTCAGCTATCCTGGATGGTTGGGGGGACAGGTATTCGGCGAGGGTAAATAGTTCAGCCTCGGAAAATCCCAGGGGCCCGGCAATTTTGTGCAGAACGCGGGCGGAAGGGAAACGCTCTCCTCTCTCAATGCGCCCCAGGTGGGATGAGGATACACCGACGGCGTTAGCCAGTTCTTCCAGTGTCAGCGGTATCACGACCCGGTGCTGCTTTATCATTCTGCCCAGGTGGTTGCTGCCGTTAAGCATGGTGCTGCACCTCGCTGGCGTTTCCCTTTAAGCTGCCGTTTCCTATCTTTTGACTTTTTTCAGGTCGCTTACGCATTTGCCGACGCCGAAGGCTAAAATAGTGAGAAACCATGCCGTTTCCAGAATTCTAATGGCAAGATTAGGTTCTCCTATCAAATACTGACCGTAGCGCCAAATGTTGGAGAAGTGCCACAATAATGAGACACTCATGCTGATTATGGCTACATCAGCGAATAGTTCCTTTACATTCATCCAGCCTAATTTAGTGTTGTATCTCAACAGAGCATCCGCCCTCGGCCGATACCGGCCGAGGGCTTAATTTGCTCAAGCGATTAGTAGGCTCTACGCCTGAATACCAGGAAGTAAACGAGCAGTCCCGCTATCACCACTACCCCGGCGATAATGGCGCCAATGAGAGGCCAGTTAGGTCCTTCCGGTGCCGGTGGAACGGCTGGTGGCGCCGATGGCGCTGGAGGTGCTGGTGCCGGTGGCGCTGGTGCTGCTGGTGCTGGAGCTGGTGCCGGTGCCGGTGGCGCTGGCGCTGGTGGCGCTGGAGCTGGTGCCGGAGCTGGTAGTGGCGCTGGAGCTGGTGCCGGTGGTGGTGGAGGAAGCGCAATGATGGCGAAGCTGGTGAAGCCGGGCACGGAAGCGGTGATGGTATTGTTTACGGTGTCAACCACGCAGTCCAGTTCTACCCATTCTTCAGCATCTTCATCGTAGTAGGCGATAACCAGGTCTGCTTCATCAACATCCGCCGGCAGCTCGTCGGGGTCATATTCCCAGGTAAAGGTTATCGGCGGGTCAAAGGTAGCTCCGTCAGGGCCGAAGTCGTAGGCGAGCCCGATGATATACCCATCTTCGGGTGGGTCCGGCGGGCTCGGGTCAATAGCTATTTCCAGGCTTTCCAGCGGTTCACCCTCCAACAGGGCGATGGTGCCTTTCGGGATGGTAACGGTCAGCATGCCGTCGTCAGAGGTGGCTTCTATTGTTTTCAGTATTTCACCATCGTCACTAATCTCGAACTTAGCCTTCTTGCCGAACAGGGTGGTCCCTACATAATCACGGGATGGGGCGGCTCCTCCAGTTGGGTAACCGACCGGGGTAACTGCGGACAGGTCAAGCTCTGTTACCTCCCCGCTAAGCCACTCCGCCGTCTGACCGGTGGAGGTATTGTTGACGTAGAAGGTTATGGTAGCCCCATCCGGAATGTCATAGCCCTGAACCAGGAGGTAAGAGCTACCAATACCATAACTACCTCCTACCGTGGAGACCGGATTTTGAGTTGATATGATGTCCCCAATGTCCACTGTAGCCGATACCTCGGTACCATCAGGCGCCGTAGAGCCGTCTAGGGTTACACTGCCATAAAAGGCGTGGGGTAGCTTGGGTATCCCGTTGGCAAGCGCAGGAGCGGCGCAAAGCACTAAAAGAGACACTACAGCTATAAAGATAGCTATCTTCCTCATAACTTATCTCCTCTCTGGAGGGGGGTGGGGTTAGCCACCCCCCCTTAAACAAGCTATTCTGGAATCACTCCGAAGCTCTTGGCAGCGTTCATGTACACCCAGTAGCCGTCAAATGCATTCAGCGTAACCGCTTCTCCCGAGGGGCTAATAATAGCCCATTCAGCATCAGTAACCAAGGGAATGTTGAAGGAGTCAGGGCGGTACTGGTTGTAGTTTGCCTGACCTATCAGGTTGGTGATGCCGACCCCCTGTTGCTCCCCGATTTGGACGTAGCGCACTTGACTCAGAAGTCTGTAGGCGTCCGTTTCACCGGCGCAGCTTATGGTATTCCACCCGGCGCCGAGTTCCTTGGTTACCACTCCGGGTGCGCTTGTTGAGTAGTTGATGCCGACTCCGCCGCCGCCGTCAGTCTTGACATAGCAGGCGTCCACCGAGGTTAACTGGGTGGCGAGGATTACCTGCGTATAGCCAGTGCCGGCAGTGTACTTGTAGGCAATTATTGTCGCTGTGCCCGCCAGCGCATCGGTTCCTACCCAGTCTGAGCCGGTGGTTACCTCTTTATCAACCGAGACCATCGTCCAGACGTCCTTCAAAGCCAGCGTTTTCTCGTAGGTGGTGGGCGTAACCCCAACTTCCGCTTCCGCAAGCAGCCATGGCTCAGCGTCAACATTGGTGAGTGGTTTAACTTTATCTCCATAGCTTTCGTAACCGGCTGGCAGAGGGTCCGGAACAGGTCCGCTGGCATTGCCCCACCAGTTGTTCTCAGCATCAATGGCGGCGCCTGACTCCAGCCCGTAATCAGTGTTACCACTTATGTTGTTGTAGTTGACCGTATTGCCCGCGGAGTTGGCGTCAAAGAAAACACCCCTGCCGTTAGCGTCAAAACTAATTGACTCCCAGGAGATAGCTGCCGCTCCGGCATTGTCCTCAATGGTATTTCCGGTCAGCGTGTTGTCGTCTGAATACACCATGGCAATACCATGACCGCAGTCGGTTATGTTGTTGTCCTCAATGGTGTTACTGACAATCTGGAGATATTGTTGAGGAGTGCCGACAAGGTAGCTTGAGGGGCCGTCAGTGAAATCTTCTGGCCATTGGGAAAGTGCCCCAAGAATACCGGCTAGAGTAGTCCCGGATATAGTATTACCGGAGATGTTATTGTTGTTGGCACCGTCCAGAAGAGCAATGCCGACCTTTCCACCGGTGATTATGTTGCCGCTTATGTTGTCGCTGGCAGGTCTGGGGTCGAAATCTTCCTCCGGTGCGTTATTGCTGCTGGTATACAGGTAGATTGCCGCCTCCGTGGCGTCAGTAATGGTGTTGCCGGTTACTACATTGTGATGCCCGGTTTTAATTTTAACGCCGTATTTGTGAGCGGCGGTGTCATCACCGGGACCGATAGTGTTGTTGGAGACGGTGTTATAGTCGGGAGACGCAGTCTCAGAATCATTCCAGCTCCATATGAGTATGGGGTTATCGATGTTGTAGACCTCGTTCCCGCTTATGGTGTTGTGCGACCCCTTTATCTTGATGCCACGGGAATCTTTACCAGCCGGCCCGTTGATAACATTGTTGGACACCGTGTTGTAGTCGCTATATTCACCACCGGTTGAGAAGAGGTTAATGGCACACCTGTGGTTATCCGTCAGGATGTTGCTGGTGATGGTGCCGTAGTCTACCCCCTGCAGGATTACCGCCGCCATGTTCTCGGTAGAATTGTCAATGCCGGTGATGGTAAAGCCATCCAGGGTAACACTATCCGCTGTTATCTCAACCACGTAATCGCTGGCATCGGCCGCATCAATGATGGTGGAAGCTACCTCCCCGCTTGACTCGAGGGTTAAGGCTTTATCTACAACTATGTTTTCGGTATAGGTCCCTTCCGCCACGCTGATAGTATCGCCAGCAGAGGCATCATCAATAGCCTCCTGGATGGTCTCGTACCCTTCAGCGGTGGTGGAGTTATAAACCGGGTAACCTGTTGCTGAGCCGCCGGGATACGCCGCATCAAGCCATGGCGTGAAGTCAACTCGGTCAGTGACCACATCGCCAGTGCCCGAGGGGTTGGTGGCGTGGGTTGGTCCGCTGGCATTTCCCCACCAGTTATTCTCGGCGGTTACCACTTTGCTTGAGTGCTCGTTTTGCAAGCCATAGCTGGTGCTGCCGCTGATGTTATTATCTTCGATAACGAAATCGCTGGCCACTATGTGTGCGCCGTTACCAATCATGATAGCTTTGGCGTTATCTGTTAGGGTGTTCTCGGTAACGGTTACCGTGGTAATGTCTCCGGTCCCTGAATCATCGTAAAAACGGATGCCATTAGCACACCCGCTTATAGTATTGTCGTTTATAGTCAGACCAGAGACGCCTGTGCCACTAAGTATTACTATTGCACCCGCACCCTTGTAATCAGTAACGGTGTTTCCATTGATGACGGATGTCCCGCTAATGCCATCAAACTGCACACCGTAACTGACAAGGTCCAAGCCAGTAAAAACGTTATTGGTTACCGTAACATCAACTACGTCAGGCCCCCAGATAGAACCATCGGGGGTATCATCTCCGGTAAAGGTGTTATCGCTGATGGTCAGGCCGGTAGCCCCAGCAGCCCCCACCGATACGCCCATAGAGGCACCGCCGGTGGTATCAATGGTGTTGTAGGAGATGGTGACGTCAGACGGGGCATTGGCTAGCTGGATATTGAACGTAGTGCCAGCACCGCTGCTGCTCTGAATCGTGAAACCCTCATCTTCAACGCCGCCCAGTATGAAGCCACTGGCGCCGCCCTGAATATCTATGCCGACACCATCAACCAGCTGTATGATAGTAGTCGCCGCACCATCTGCCGATTGGATAGTCAGGTTGGCAATATTTACCGTCAGGTCTTCGGTATAGGTCCCGGCATCAACAACGATGGTATCACCGGAACCGGCGACGTCAATGGCTTCCTGAATAGTTGTGTAGGTTTTACCACTGCCCACCTCAAGGGTATCAGCCGCTGCCGGCGCTGCCATCACCATGCTGAAGCTAAGCGCCAGCACCAGGGCAATTAAAACTCTAAAAACTTTGCTTTTCATAGTAAAAAACCTCCTTTATTGAAGGCGAGTTCCTGATAAATTTCTACCTGCAATAATCACCCCCTTTCTTCGGTCTGATTTATTCGCCAGATGGCAAAAAAGAAGATAAAAAAAATAATGTAAATTCAGGTTAGCTTTGAGAAATAGCGCTGATAAGACCTCCTATCTCAAACATCAGTGGGCTGACGCATACGACCATCATATGACCCTATACGGTCAAGAAGCATAGCACCACTTTGCCGTTTTGTCAATAGGTTAGCGTGCCATTTTGCCGTCCTGTCCGTTAATTAACCCAGAGAATATTGAAAGCGGCGGTCTGGTTATGCTATCATTCACCTAACATGAAAGAAGAAGACGCGGCTTTAGTTGCATTTCTCAAAGGTGTAATGCGGCGGCGAAGGCTTTTGCCGAGTCAGCTGGCGGCTGCTCTGGGCTTCAGCCACTCCACGGTGAGGCGCTGGCTTACCGGTGAAGATATTCCCAGCCCCCGCTCCTGTCAGAGGATGGCAGAGTATGCCGGGGTGCCCCTGGAAAAAGTTCTTGCCATCGTCGGGCACCTGCCCGGTATATCTGAAAAAAGACCCCCTGACTGGCCGGAATTCCGGGAATACGCCCAGCAAAAATATCCGGCCGAACTTGACGAAGACCTGATAACCATGATTGAGGACCTGATTGAGAGGCGGAAGCGGCGGCGATATGAGAGCAAAAATACATAAATGGGAATCCGAGCTATGGTCCTGCATCAGCAGCGGAGATGGTGAACGCTGTCCCCTCTATAACCATTGTCCAGACAGGCTGTCAGGTAAATGGTGCATTTCCGAAGACGAGAAATTCGTTGAGCTATTATTAAAAACCGATCGCTTATATACTGAAAATAATGCTTTTGCCGACTATGAGTTTCTAGGAACTATTGCGCAATGCAGAATGTTGAATCTGGTAGAAGCGCTGGCGCAGGGCTTCATTACACAAGGAAAAATCAATCATCCACCCGTACCGGAAAAGCTTGTTTTTCTGGCCGATGATAAGCAACCGATAGAAATACGCCTGGTGCCGTTGACCAAACTTCGCGGCGGTATCTGGCGCCTCAAAGAAGGCTGGGTCATCCAGCTCAATGAAAACGACTCGCCGGCCAGGAGAAAATTCAGCCTGTTTCACGAAGCTTTTCATATCCTGGCACACTGCCGTGCCGAACCGGTGTTCAAGAAAAGAGGCAGCGATAGCGGGGCTTTCAATGAGCTGCTGGCGGAGTGCTTTGCCTCCTACATGCTGATGCCGGCGGAGTGGGTAAGGGAGAGGTGGTTGCAGATTAAGGATATAGACCGAATGGCAGCAATCTTTGACGTCACCAAGCCGCAGATGTGGCTCAAGCTCAAATCACTGGGCTTAATCTGAATTTTGTTCCCCCTGCGAAAGGTTGGCAAAACAGCAGGACTTGCATTACTCTTTCATAGGAGTCTTTTCTTTCCCCCAGCGTTCTAGTATAGTGAGGTATAATTTCGTTAACTGAGGTATCAAGAGGATAGAATAGTCAGCTGAAATCATCCTACTGATAGACTCCTGTCGGAGTAGCTACACAGTGCCATCAAAGAATTGTTCTATGCGTTTGTCTTGTATTTAACAAAACATCTTTTTGTTTGAAGGCATTATTGGGTAAAGGTAGCATGCCGGGCATGGCGGGGCGATAACAAACGGAGGCAAAAATGTGATAACAACAACGAAAACGAAGCTAATTTGACTTCATTCATGGCCTGTTATGAAACGGATGTTATGCCTGGGATTTTATGATATTGCTATGGAGGATTGTTGAAATGGGTAGCCCTGTTACGTCTGACATAGACAGTTAAGCCGTAATGTTTGTTATGTATCCGATGTTATCACGTGCAACGGCTTGTCTAGCATGATTGGCACATAGTAGTTGTTAAGCGTAACATGCCTCATGCCCTGGAGGCTGCACTGGTGGTTATGCCTGCATGACTAACGACCTCGAGGCTAAGATTGCGGTTATGCCTGATACTCATGTGTCATCGATCCTAACGACAACAAACGTCCAAATTATTACCAAAATCATTTACACGCTTTCACACGACAGCAGATTTCCGATTTTTTATCATCGCCCTAAAAGATAATAGGACCTATCTTTCGGTATACCCAAAAGACATTTTTGGTGCCAAAACAGCCTCGTTTTTCTACCTCGACTATTTGCCCAAAAGGTGTTTAATTGAGATAGTTGTTTTAATACAGTTCTTCTTCTGTGACAAATTAACCAGTACGGGAGGGATTGGAGATGTCAAAATCATCTGCTAAAAATAGGGGATGGATCGAAAAAGCGACAAAGCATGAGACACTAGAGATGATCGGCCTGACAAGGAGCAGCAGTCAGGAGGTGGCGGAAGGATACGGCCCATCCATACAGAAGAGCGAGCTTGTCGCAGATGCACAGAGCCAAGGCTACCGGCTGCGAAGTATCCGCGATATCGTCGAACCGGCCACAATTAGTCTGGAAGAAAGAGACCTGTTCAATGAAGTCCTGGCGGAGGCGATAGGATTGAAGAAGGAGAACCGATGCGACGGTCTCAGCTTTTCGCGCTGTGATAGATTGAGCCGTCGTTTTGATGCTGCCCTGCAGATCGCCCTTGACTGTAAGAAACACGGCCTCACTCTGCGCTTCGTTCGTGAAAACCAGTGGCTTCGCCCGGATGATGAGCCGATCCAATTCATCCTTTTCATATTGCAGGCCTTTGGTGTTCACACCCAGACCAAGATTTCAATTACGAATCTCAAGGCCGGGCAGCGCCGCGCAGCAGCAGAGGGAAAACTGCCAGCCTGTGTAGGTAACGGGATGCTCGGTTATAATCTGGCCAACAAGAAATTTACGCCTAACTCATTCATAGTCATTGTTGATGAGATACTGGATAGAGCTTTACGTGGGGATAGTATTAACCGCATAACCAGAGAACTACAGGCCCGTGGTGTTAGCACGCCGGCTGGTAACGTGATAACTCGTTCGACAGTGGCCACGGTCCTTCGTAATGCCAGGCGTTACGCTGGCATATGGGACTGGAGCGGTTACCAGATTAGGGATTTGATTCCTCCTCGTATATCAGAAGAACAAGCCAAACGCATTCTGGATAACCTGAAACGTAACCGGGAAAACAGTTATGGCTTCGGTAAACGTAAATGGCTGACCTCACGTGTTATTTGCGGGATATGTAAGCGAAGGTACAACCTGAGAAAGAAACACGGCTGCGCCTGCATGCGCTCTGACCCTGCAAGGGCTTACCCGCCATGTCCCAGCCCGAGGATGCCGTGGCGTAGACTTAGTGACCAGGTATGGGATACCTTTGTGCAATGTATAATGGGGCTGGACACACTTGAGCTGTACGTAGAAGACAAACGACAGGCCTGGGAGAAACAAAAAGCGAATATAGAACAGCAGACCCAAGAGGTACGGGAGCAACTCAGCAAACTGCAGCAGAAAAGGCGACAATACTCCTGGCAGCAGGCTGAGGGCATAATAACTGATGAGGAATTATTAGCTGCACATAGACAGCTCAGGTCCGAAGAGGGTATATTGAATGGACAACTAAAGAGGCTGGAGGATTTTAGTGGCGAGCCGTCACCACCGGACAAGGCTACCTTTGAAAAGCTGGCGGCATACTGGAGAGGGGCCACAGTCGGTGAGTTAGACATTGCTTCGGACGAACTGAGAGCGAATTTCGCCGAGCTCTTCGACCTGTATGTGACGGTTCATCCAAAGGAGTCTTCGGAAGGTTATTATTTCGATATAACGGCTAACATTCCCCTGGAGATGGAGGGTAACACCGTTAGCGCATATGACATGGTGTTTAATCCATCGAGAGGGGGATAAAGGGGGTGAGGTAGCCCAAAATCTCCCTAATTGAAACCAAGACACCAGAGGGATATACTGCTTATAGAACATTATTTAAAGATGTCAGGTGAACAGTGCTGGCGGGGTGGTGGGATTAAAGGTTTATTCCAAAGTATGCAGGTAAATAACCATGCTAGTAATAAGGGCGGCAACGTTACCGGACCTGGATGCCATCACCGAAATCTATAACGAGGCTATTCTGAAGACAATAGCCACGTTTGATACCACGCCGAAAACGCTTGAGGAACAGAAAGCCTGGTTTTTCAGTCACAATGCCAAATACCCGATACTGGCTGCGGAAAAGGACAAAGTCATTGTGGGCTGGGCGTCTTTGAGCATGTGGTCCGACCGCTGTGCCTACTCTGATACCGCCGAAATGTCACTCTATGTGAGAGAAAAAGAGCAAAGAAAGGGAATCGGGCGGAAGCTCGCAGAAGCAATGCTCCGGGAGGGCCAAAAAGCAGGTCTCCACACCGTGCTGGCAAGAATAGCGGCAGGCAATGAGATAAGCATTCATCTTGCTGAAGCAGTCGGTTTCAAGCATGTCGGCGTAATGAAAGAAGTCGGTCTAAAATTTGGCAGGCGCTTAGATGTACATTTAATGCAGAAAGTCTACACTACTTAATGAACCTCCAATCACCTCCCGGCTATCAACTATGCCCTTAATTGAAGCCTGCTCAAGTACAAGATATACTATATCATAGAACAGCTTTTAGTCGAGCCTATCATGCCCAAGTTTGAAATTGTTTCTGATTTTAAGATGACCGGCGACCAGCCCCAGGCGGTGGACAGGCTGGTGGAGGGTCTAAATAAGGGGTTCAAGCAGCAGACACTGCTGGGGGTTACCGGCAGCGGCAAGACCTTCACCATGGCTAACGTCGTTGAGAAGGCGCAGCGGCCCACTCTGGTCATCTGCCACAACAAGACCCTGGCTGCCCAGCTCTGCAGCGAGTTCAAAGAGTTTTTCCCCAATAACTCGGTAGAATATTTTGTCAGTTACTACGACTACTATCAACCGGAAGCCTACATTCCGCGCACCGATACCTATATTGAGAAAGAGATAGATATCAACGAGGAGATTGATAAGCTACGCCACGCTGCCACCCGCGCCCTTTTTGAGCGCCGGGATGTGCTGATTGTCGCCTCGGTATCCTGCATTTACAGTCTGGGAGAGCCCGAGGAATACCGCAGCTTTGTCGTCAGCCTGAAACGAGGTGAAAATTACCGCCGACAAAAGCTGCTGCGCAAGCTGGTAGATATGCAGTATGAGCGCAATGATATTGATTTCACGCGGGGTAAGTTCCGGGTCCGCGGCGATACCCTGGAAATACAACCATCTTATGAAGAACTGGCGATTAGAATAGAGTTTTTCGGCGATGATATTGACCGCATCGTTGAGATAGACCCGCTCACCGGTGAGTTGCTAACCGAGTTAAAGTCGGTGGATATCTATCCCGCCAAGCACTTCGTTACCTCGCACGACAAGTTGATGCTGGCCCTTGAGAGCATCAAGCAGGAGTTAGAAGAACGACTGAGCGAACTGAAAGCACAGGGGAAAGTGCTTGAGGCTGCCCGACTGGAGGCGCGCACCAACTATGATCTGGAAATGCTACGGGAAGCCGGCTACTGCCACGCCGTGGAGAACTATTCCCGCCATCTCTCGGGGCGGGCACCGGGCAGTCCCCCCTGGACATTGCTCAACTACCTTCCTGACGACTACCTGCTCTTTATTGAC
>CAZWYS010000055.1:0-11594 GCA_964638295.1 uncultured Dehalococcoidaceae bacterium | reverse complement strand
GCCTCAGTCCAGGGCGATGGGATACTGTCCGTACTCTCTGCCGGCTTCATACATGGCGATAATATTTTCCACGGGCACATCGGGCTGGATGTTGTGCACGGCACCCAGAATATAGCCGCCACCGGGAGCAAAGTCTCTAATGCGGCGTTTGACCTCAGCCTTCACTTCCCCGGTGGTGCCTTTGGGCAATACCGACTGGGTGTCTATGCCACCCCAGAAACTGAGACGGTCGCCAAATTCCGGCCCCAGAATACTGGAGTCCATGTCCCTGGCGGCTACCTGCACCGGGTGAATGACATCAACGCCGAGGTCAATTAAGTCCGGTAACAGCTTATAGATGGAACCGCAGCAGTGAAAATGAATAAAGGCTGAAGTGTATTTCTTCACCGTATCAAAGTATTTCTGGTGGCGGGGCTTAAATAACTCACGGTACAGTTCCGGGGGGACAATAGGGCCGTTCTGCATCCCCATATCATCGCTGGTGTAAACGACATCGGCGAACTCGCCGCCGATTTTCAGAAGCTCCTCAGCCAAAGCAGTGCTCTGTTCCGTAACCAGGTCAAACAGGGCGCCAGCCAGCTTTTTATCCGCTTTGAGGTCGATAAACCAGTCCTCAAAGCCGCGCAGGTACTGGGTGGTGTGGACAAAGACCGAGGGGATGCGGAGCACGATGGCGTAATCAGTGTTCTCTCTATAGTACCGGATTCGCTCGCGCAGACCGCGGGTGTAGCCGGGGTCATGCGGGTCGGGCACGGGGAAGTTAACCACGTCCTGAAGCGTAATTGACCCGGCGAGGGGACACACGGTCAGGTCGTAGTAGAGAGAAGCGGGCGGCTTGCGGCGGACGATGCCCCATTCGTCCTGATAACCGTCCTCACCGACCGGAATATCCGGCTTGCTGTCCGACGTTCCCGGGCCGACACTGCGCAGGTCAATGTCCAATGCCTGCAGGACAGGCTCGTGTACCATCGCCGTCTGCATAATTTTATGGATGATGACGTCTTCAGCGTCAACGCCGAAGTGAGCCTTCAGTTTCTGATAGGCGACCATATGAATGCTGCTATTGGCAGTGCTGCCGAGGTCAAAAGGTATCCGGTCAGGCTCCTGATGGCTGAGCGCCCTGATAACTCTTTCCCGGTGACTTAATGACATACCAAATCACCTCCCGGCGTGGTTACAATGACATTATAATAGCATTATTGCTAAATATGCACTAATCAAAATAGAGCTGATATTTTGACCGCCTTGCTATCGGGTAGTATACTACCGATAACCGAATATAACCTGGAGGTTTTAATGAATGCCGAACAGCTGGCGGAGAAGCTGGTTTCGTGGCTAAGAGATAGAGTAACGGAGGCCGGGTGCAAAGGGGTGGTGGTGGGCATGAGCGGCGGGCTTGACTCCTCGGTGCTGGCAGTATTGTGCCAGCGTGCCTTACCTCAAAATACGCTCGGGGTGATTATGCCCTGCCAAAGTCAGCCGGAGGACAAGGCACACGCCCAGGCAGCGGCGAGAAAGTTTTCCATTCCGACTAAAGAGGTAGTCCTGGATGATGTTTTTACTGACCTGCTCCGGGCATTACCTGATTACCAGGCGGAAGCCGCTGCCAACCATCTGGCAAAAGCCAACCTTAAAGTACGGTCGAGAATGGTCACCCTCTACTATATTGCCAATCAGTTAAAATATATGGTGGCTGGAGCGAGCAATCGGAGTGAGCTTGCCGTGGGCTACTTCAGCAAGTACGGGGATGGGGGGGTGGATATCATGCCGCTGGGTAATCTGGTTAAAGGGGAGGTAAAGGAGCTGGCCAGCTTTCTTGGCATCCCGCAACCGATTATTGATAAGCCTCCCTCAGCAGGGCTGTGGGCGGGTCAAACTGATGAAGATGAGCTGGGCTTCAGCTATGAGGAACTGGATAGCTACCTGCTGACTGGCGAAGCCTCAGATACAATAAGAGAGAAAATTGAGCACAGGATAGCTACCAGCAAGCACAAACGCTCGCTACCGCCAATACCCGACTTTTAATCCCAGTGACACGTTTTCGCATGTGAAAATATATGTTTCATTTTCCTCTTGTTTTCACAAAGTGGTTATGTTATGATGCATCTAAGGCGAGAAATGATCACCGAAAAAGAGAAGGCACTAGAGCTAACTATTGGCCAGATTGAGAAGCGGTTTGGCAAGGGCTCTATCATGAAACTTGGGGAGTCAGCGACAGCACTGCCAGTGGAGGCTATTCCCAGTGGTTCGCTAGCTCTAGACCTAGCCTTAGGTGTTGGTGGTATTCCCAGAGGGCGAATCACCGAAATATTCGGGCCCGAATCATCCGGGAAAACTACCTTAGGCCAGCACATAATTGCGGAAGCACAAAAACAAGGAGGAATGGCTGCCTATATTGATGTGGAGCATGCTTTAGACCCCACGTATGCGGCAAACTGCGGCGTTAACGTTGATGATTTGCTCATTTCCCAACCTGATACCGGGGAACAGGCTCTAGAGATTACGGAAGCTCTAGTCAGGAGCAGTGCCATTGACGCCATCGTGATTGACAGCGTGGCGGCGCTGGTACCCCGGGCGGAGATTGAGGGGGAGATGGGGGATACTCATGTTGGCTTGCAAGCCCGTTTGATGTCGCAAGCATTGAGAAAGCTGGCTGCCGCCATTGGACGGTCAGGGACGGCGGTGATATTTATCAACCAGCTAAGGGAGAAGGTTGGTATTATCTTCGGCAATCCTGAGGTAACGCCGGGCGGCAGGGCTTTAAAGTTCTATAGCTCAGTGAGGATAGACCTGAGGCGTGCTGAGTCAATCAAGCAGGGGGACAAAATAACAGGCAGTCATGTTAGAGCTAAGGTGGTCAAAAATAAGGTTGCCCCTCCATTCCGGAAGGCTGAGTTCGACATCATGTTTGACCACGGCATAAGCAGAGAGGGTAATCTTATTGACCTGGGTGTGGAATTAGAACTAATAAGTAAGGCTGGCGCCTTTCTCTCCTACGGTGATGTTCGCCTGGGGCAGGGTAAGGAGAGTGCCAAACAATACCTGGCACAAAATCCCGAGCTTGCCCAAGAAATTGAACAGAAAATAAGGGCCTCAGCCACCAGCGCTCATTCTACGATGTCTGCTGATTAGGGGCATTTTAGATAGACAAGTTAATAGGCAAAGAGCAGTAAGGCTGAGGCTTAGGCTTCAGCCTTATGTGTTTAAGGGGGATTGAGCCAGTTAATGAGAAAAATTACCGCCCTCCGCAGCGGGAGGGGTAGAGGCAAGCGGATGAACGTATTCCTGGATGGCAGATTTGCTTTCAGCCTGGAAACGGAATTGACGGCAAAAGAAGACCTGTGGGTCGGTCAGGAGCTCTCCGACAGCGAGATTGAGGCGCTGACCAAGTCTGACCAATATCAGCGCGGTCTTAATGCCGCTTACCATTACCTCAGCTACCGTCCTCGAAGCGAATCCGAGGTGAGGGAACGACTGCAGCGGCGCGGCTTTGACACCGATTCCGTAGAGGCAGTTGTCGCCGGGCTAAAGGAGCAAGGTCTGGTGGACGATGTGGCCTTTGCGCAATTCTGGAAGGAAAATAGGGAATCGTTCAGCCCGCGCAGTCAGTGGCTGACCAGGCTGGAGTTGAGGCGGAAGGGGATAGTCGGCGACATTATAGACCAGGTGGTTGACGGCGTTGATGATGGCGATAATGCCTATCGGGCGGCGCTGGGCAAGACCGGGCGCTGGTTTCCAGCTGACTACCAGAGCTTTCGGCGCCGGCTGGGGGAATATCTCCGGCGGCGGGGCTTTAATTACGAAGTAATAAACCATGCCGTGGAGCGATTGTGGCAAGAACGAGGAGGTGAAAAATGGGAATAGATGTTGTAGTAATTTTAGCTGTTTTCTTTGCTGCACTCATTGTTGGTGTGGGGTTTGGTGGTATGGGTGCCATTCTTTTCCGGCGGGCGATGTTTAACCGTCAGATGCGTATTGCTGAGAGGAAAGCCGCCAAAATGATGGCTGAGGCGAGGGACGAAGTGAAAGTGGTACTGAATGAGGCGCAAGACGAGGCGAAAAAGATTAAAACAACGGCTGATTCAGAGTATCGGGAACGGCGCTTTGAACTGCAAAAACAGGAGAACCGAGTGTCGCAAAAGTCGGAGAGCCTGGAGCGCAAGCTGGATGGAGTCGAGCAGCGGGAGCGCAACCTAACCGGTAAGGAAAAGGAGATTGAGTCTATCAGGACTCAGCTAGGTGAGCTCAGGGGCAGGCAGTTAAAGCAACTGGAACTGATTTCAGGCATGTCCAGTGCCGAGGCAAAACAGCAGCTTCTGGATGCGATAGAGGTAGAAATCCAGCAGGAAACCTCACGGCGCCTTCGCGAATGGGAAGTCAAGTTAAAAGAGGAGGCTGATGAGAAATCCCAGGAGATTCTGTCACAGGCCATCCAGCGCAGCGCCTCTGAAATCGCGGCTGAGACTACGGTTTCCGCAGTCCCTCTGCCCAGCGATGAGATGAAGGGCAGGCTAATCGGGCGGGAAGGCCGTAACATTCGCGCCCTGGAGCAGGCTACGGGCGTTGACCTGATTATTGACGATACCCCTGAGGCAGTGACCCTTTCCAGCTTTGACGCGGTGCGGCGGGAGGTAGCCCGTAATGCTTTAACCAAGCTCATTCTGGACGGACGTATCCACCCCGCGCGCATTGAAGAGGTAGTCGCCAAAGCAAAGGAAGAAGTGGATGCCGAAATGTACAGTGCTGGCGAGCAGGCTGTCTACCAGGTGGGGGTGCACGGATTGCGACCCGAGTTAATCAAGCTGCTCGGTCGTCTCAAGTATCGTACCAGCTATGGGCAGAATGCTTTAACCCACAGTATTGAGACGGCACATATCGCCGGCATAATTGCTTCCGAGCTGGGAGCCGACGTCGGCATAGCGAAAAGAGCCGGGCTACTTCACGACATTGGTAAGGCGGTGGACCGGGAGGTGGAGGGCACTCACGCCGCCATCGGAGCCGACCTGGTGAAGCAATGGGATAAATCGCCCGAGGTAGTTCAGGGTGTTGCCGAGCACCACCTTGAGACGGAGAATGTCAGCATGTGGGGTTTCATCATCTCGGCGGCGGATGCGGTTAGCAGCGCCCGACCGGGGGCACGGCGTGAGGCACTGGAGAGCTACCTGAAGCGGATGAAGGCGCTGGAAGACATTGCCGATGGCTTCAAGGGAGTAGAGAAGTCCTTTGCCATTCAGGCGGGCCGGGAAATACGCATCCTGGTTAAGCCGGAGGAAGTTGACGACCTCGGGGCAATGAGGCTTGCCCGCGACATTGTCAAGAAGATAGAAGAAGGTTTAGAGTATCCGGGGCAAATCAAGGTTACGGTTCTCAGGGAAACCAGAGCCGTGGACTATGCAAAATAAGGGGCGATTATGTTAGTACTGGTAATTGGTGATATCGTCGGGAGGCCGGGGAGGCAGGCAGTGCAAAGGTTGCTACCTCGCCTGCGCCGGCAATACGGGTTGGACATGATTATTGCCAATGGGGAGAACGCCGCCGGCGGTTTTGGCATTACCCCCGATATAGTGGGGGAGCTACTTGATACGGGCATTGACGTATTGACTTCGGGAAATCATATCTGGGCGCAAAGGGAGATTATCCCCTATCTTGATAGCGAGATGCCAATTCTGCGGCCGCTAAACTATCCGCCGGGGGTGCCGGGTAGAGGCTACCTGATTACCAGGCGAACCATGGTGGTCAACCTGATGGGCAGGACCTTCATGGCGGATTTAGACTGCCCGTTTCAAGCCATGGACAAGCTGCTAGCCAGTCTGGAAAACAAGCCGCCGGTTATTATTGTTGATTTTCACGCCGAAGCTACCTCCGAGAAGGTGGCAATGGGGCGATACCTGGACGGTAGAGTCAGCGCGGTACTCGGCACCCATACCCATGTGGGCACTATTGATACCCAGATACTGTCCAAAGGCACCGCCTATGTTACCGATATTGGCATGACCGGGCCTGCGGATTCAATCATTGGTGATGATGCCGAGTCTGTAATCCAGCGTTTCCTGACCGGAATGCCTCACCGCCTATCGGTGGGAAAGGGGAAGCCAGTTTTAAATGCCATAATGGTTGAAGTGGCTGAAGATAGCGGCCGGGCAGTAAAGATTGAGCGTATCTGTCAGACGGTGGAGAAACAGTGAGCAAGGTAGACCTGCATATTCATTCTACCGCCTCCGATGGCAGACTCAGCCCAGAGGAAGTTGTCGCCAGGGCGGCGGAGCGCGGGTTAACCGTTATGGCTCTGACGGACCATGACACCGTGGACGGCATTGCACCGGCTCTGGAAGCAGCCAAAGCCTTTCCCCGGTTGAAGGTCATACCCGGTGTTGAAGTAAGCACCGATATTCCCAGCGGTGAAGTGCATGTTCTGGGCTACTTCATTGATTATACCAGCCAGGAACTGGCAGAGGCACTTGGCAGGTTTCGCACTTCCCGGGAGGGGCGGGCGCAGGGAATGATTGGTAAGCTGAACGGTCTGGGTATCCGCATTAACTGGCAGCGAGTCCAGGAAATAGCCAATAACGGCTCCGTTGGTCGTCCCCACATTGCTCAGGCTTTACTGGAGAAAGGCTATATCTCCTCAATAAAGGAAGCCTTCAACAAATATATCGGTCATGATGGACCAGCCTACGTCGAGCGGGAGAAGATGACACCGACGGAGGCAGTGGAGTTGATAGTGCGGGCCAGGGGACTGGCGGTGATGGCGCACCCGTTTACTGTTGCCGACCCGGAGGCGATGGTCGGCAAGTTGAAAGCAGCCGGTCTGGTGGGCATTGAAGCCTATTATAATAGCTATTCTACCGATGAAATTGATAGCCTGGTTCGTATGGCGGACAAGCACAAGCTCATTACCACTGGTGGTAGTGACTACCACGGGCTGGACGATGTTAACGAGACGAAGATTGGCGGCGTGGACGTGCCCATGAAGTCGGTTGAGCAGCTTATGGCTCTGGCGGAGCAACAGGCATTAAAATTCGCCGGTCAATAATAAATTATTTTCCGTGGATAGCTTATGGCAATATGGGTGACTTTAATATTAGCTGCCTACCTGCTGGGTTCGGTGCCTACCGCCTACCTAGCAGCCAAGTGGGCCCGCGGGATAGACCTGAGGCAATATGGCACGGGACAGGTGGGGCCGGGCAACCTCTGGCGGATAACTTCCTGGCGGCTTGCCATACCGGTAGCCATTTTTGATGTGGGTAAGGGGATGGTGATGGTATGGGTAGCTCGGCTGGTGGGGCTGGATGTTTTCCAGCAGCTAATAGTAGGGCTGGCGGCAATCACCGGGCATAACTGGCCCGCTTTCCTGCGTTTCTACGGGGGTAGAGGGGTTGGCACCACCATTGGCGTCATCTTTATCCTGCCCTTGATAAGTGATGTAACACCCTGGCCGACAATAGCCTTTCTGAGTATTCTGGTAATCGGCACGATTATTATCCGTAGCTCACCAATACCGGTACTGGCCGGGGCGGTGGCGCTACCTCTGGTTAGCTGGTGGTCTCAAGAGACACTTCCCGTTACCCTCGGTTTTCTGGGCGTACTGCTGATAATAGCCATCAAACGGTTAACGGCACCCAGAGCCGTCGAGGCTGTCTCAATCAGTAAAGAACGTCTGCTGTTCAATCGCCTGTTATTTGACCGGGATATAATGGATAGAAAGGCCTGGATGTACCGGGTACCTCCGGATGCCAGTGCCTCTGAACAACCTAAATAAAGCAAAGAAAGCAAAGGTTGACAAAGATGAGATGTGCTGCTCATCCTGACATTGAGACCAACCTGAGGTGCGGTAAGTGCGGCAAGCCGATATGCCCCAAGTGCCTGGTGCAGACTCCGGTGGGAGCCAGATGTCCCGACTGCGCCAAGCTTTACAAGCTGCCCACCTATCGGGTTTCCAGCCGGCACTACCTGATAGCTGCCGGCACGGCGCTGGGCATGGCGATTGTTTGCGGGGTGGTCTGGGGGGTGGTGCGAAACCTCGTGCCTTTCTTTTACCTCAACTTACTGCTGGCTCCCGGTGCTGGCTATGCCATCGGCGAGGTGGTCAGTCGTGTCGTGAACCGGAAGCGTGGACGGGGACTGGCTGCCGTTGCGGGTATGGGGGTGGTCATAAGTTATCTGGTGAGCGTCTTCCTGCCTTTCGGCTTGCTTTTTGGTCTGCTTCATTTTGGTCTGTTTAATATACTGTTTGACCTGGTAGCTCTGGCGCTGGGCATTTTTGTCGCCGTCAACCGCTTGCGCTAGGGTTTTATTTATAAATCCTATCCCCCTGTGTCCCCCTTCCCCTTGATAAGGGGAAGGGGGAGGGAATTAGACAAGAGAGGCTTCGCCTCTCTTCAACTCTCCCTGCTCTGAGTTAATAATACAGGGGGGGAGGTCACCATATATCATAAGGGGAGGGTGGTGGGGGACAGGTTGCCAAAGAATTTTATTCAGCTTGATAGCTGATTCCCGGTGTGATAAGCTGGGGTGATTTACCGTAAATTAGAGAGGGGCTTTTATGGAACCAGCCCGGGAAGTATTCTGGAATATTTCTTTTGGTGAAATTATCTATGTGCTGGGAGTCATTGCTCTCGGCGTTTTCATTTATGCCCTCTACCGCCGTTATAGAATATGGCGGCTGGGCGCACCTGATAGTCGCTTCAATCACCTGGGGAAAAGAACAGGGGCGTTTCTGGTTAGCGGGGTAGTTGACCTTCTGCTGCACCGCAAGTTTTTGGGCGTGGCTGATGGACTGGGACACCGACGTTTTTCGGTCAAAGACCTTAAGCCCAAAGAGTTCTACCCGGGGATAATCCATTTCTTGATTTTTGCCGGCTGCCTCGTGTTTCTGGTCGGTTCATTTCTGGACTTTATCAGCCACTACTTCTTTCACTTTCTGCAGGGGAACTTCTATCTGGGCTACTCACTGGTGGTTGATGGCTTTGGGCTGCTGGTGATAGTCGGGGTAATCCTGGCGATGCACCGGCGTTATATCCAAAAACCAGACCGGCTGGATAACAAAGGTGAGGATTTAGTCGCTCTGCTGCTTATCCTGATGGTGGTGGTCAGCGGCTTTGTCGTCGAGGGCTTTCGCATCGCCGCCACCGAGTTAAAGACCAGCCCGGACTGGGCACCGTGGTCACCCGGGGGCTATATCCTGGCTCTGGGGTTTAGCGGTCTGAGCCAGGCTGCCCTGCTGACCTGGCACCAGATTACCTGGTGGCTGCATGCGCTCATTTCTATGGGGGCGATTATCTATGTTTCTCTCTACTGGAACCGGCTCTGGCACATTATTGTTGCCACGGTTAATGTTTTCCTCAAGAACCTGGAGCCGAGGGGAGTTCTGGTGCCGATTGACCTTGAGGCAACCGAGACCTTTGGCGCCGCCAAGATAGAGGACTTCACCTGGAAGCAGCTGCTGGATTTAGACGCCTGCACACGGTGCGGTCGGTGCCAGGACAACTGCCCTGCCTATCTCAGCGGCAAGCCGCTAAGTCCCAAAAAGATAATTCAAGACTTAAAGAGCAGTCTGCTGGAGCGGGCACCGGTTCTGCTTAAAGGGGAGGCAAATAACCCCGGAAAAAATAGCCGGACTTTGATTGGCGAGGTAGTACTGGGGGACGAGATATGGAACTGCACCACCTGCTACGCCTGCCAGGAGGTCTGTCCCGTATGCATCGAGCCAATGTCCAAAGTTATCGAGATGAGGCGAAACCTGGTGCTGGAGCAGGCGAACATTCCGGAGACCGGCGAGAGCGCCTTAAAGAGCCTTGAGGCGAGGGGACACCCGTGGCGGGGGACCACCCTGCTCCGGACTGACTGGGCGGAGGGGCTTGATGTCAAAACTCTGGCTGATGATAGCAATGTTAACGTCCTGTTCTGGGTGGGCTGCACCGAGGCTCTAGAGGAGAGAAGTACCAGGGTGGCACGGGCGATTGCCAGCATACTGAAGCAAGCCGGGATAAACTTCGGCATTCTGGGCGCTGAAGAAACCTGCTGCGGCGACCCGGCACGACGTCTGGGCAACGAGTATCTTTTTCAGCTTCAGGCACAAGCCAATATTGAACTACTGAAGAATTATGGTGTCAAAAAGATAGTTACCGGCTGTCCTCACTGCTACAACACCCTGAAGTATGAATACCCCCAGCTTGGCGGCGACTTTGAGGTGGTTCACCACACCGAGCTTATCGCCAGCCTGTTACCGGAAGGCAGGCTGAGGGCAGTGAAAGGCTTTGGCGGCGTGGCGACCTATCATGACTCCTGCTATCTGGGCAGATACAACCATATCTATCAGCCACCGCGACAGATTTTAAGAAGTATCCCCGATGTCAAGCTGGTTGAGATGGAGCGGAACCGTGAGCGCAGCTTCTGCTGCGGGGCGGGGGGTGGGCATCTATGGCTGGAGGAGCAAAAGGCAGGGCAGCGGATTAATGAAATGCGAACCGAGCAGGCAATGGCGGTGAAAGCCGGAGTGATAGCCACTGCCTGTCCTTACTGCCTGCAGATGTTTGAAGACGGCATAAAGTCGATGGAGGCTGAAGAGTCACTCAAAGTTATGGATATTGCCGAGCTGTTAGCGGAAGCGGTGGATTAAAAATTGACGGCATCAGCAGAATATAGTAACTTATAGGAAAACCAAGAATCCAAACCAGGAGGGATAACATGAGAAAGGTAGCTGTGGTTGGCGTTGGGGAGACGAAATTCAGCGGTGCTCAGGGAAAGACGAGTGTAGAGCTGTTTGCTGAAGCTGCTACAGACGCTCTGGAAGAATCGAGCCTGAAGCCGAAGGATATCCAGGCGCTGTTTCTCGGCAATGTGCTGGGAGACTTCTCTGAGGGACAGGGGATGGTACAGGCTTTTGCCGCCGAAAATATTGGCTGCTTCAATATTCCGGCGAACAGATACGAGGGAGCCTGCGCCTCAGCCAGTATGGCGGTGAGGGATGCCTTTATCTGGATAGCTTCCGGTTTTTACGATGTGGTCCTGGCCGGGGGCGTGGAGAGAGCCGCCACCATGGGCACCGCTCTGGCCACACGCACCTTTTCCATGTTCAGTGACAGTCGCTACGAATATCCCTCGGGAATCACCTTCCCGGCGGTCTTTGCCATGCTGGCGCACCTTTATTCGGCCAAATACGGCGTACCCCTGCCCAAGCTCAAAGAGCAAATGGCGGCGGTATCAGTGCAGTCCTACCGCCATGGCGTGTTTAACCCCAAAGCACACCTGCACAAGGAAGTAACTGCTGAGGCGGTACTGAGTTCGTTCATGGTGAGCACACCACTCCAGCTACACGATTGCTGTCCGTTTTCCGATGGGGCGGCAGCCCTTATTTTGACTACTGAAGATATCGCCAAGAAACTGACGAGTAAGCCAGTCTATTTTGCTGGCTTGGGGCAATCTTCCTCCGGACCTCTGGTCAGCCAGGACGAATATTTACCAAGACTGAGGGCGAGGGAAATATCAGCGAAGCGAGCCTATGATATGGCCGGGCTTAAGCCAGAGGACATAGATGTCTGCGAGCTTCACGACTGTTTCAGTATTGCCAGCCTGATTGCTGCCGAAAGCCTCGG
>CAZWYS010000054.1:0-11670 GCA_964638295.1 uncultured Dehalococcoidaceae bacterium | reverse complement strand
GTTCTTCATCGCCAGGGTAACCGTGGTCTGGTAGTGCGTCTTGAGTACCGGTACATTGATGAACTTATCGCAGGTAAAGGCAAATTCGGTAACTCTGAATTCATCTGGCGTATATTTGGGGATGCCTTTGAAGGTCCGGTAGCGGTGTTCATCAAATAACACCCACTCGATGCCCAGTTTGTCGGCCACTTCACTAATACCGGTACGGGTGAAGCACTTTTTGAGGTCTGACTCTGGCTGGTAGTAACTTGGCCCCTCGCCAATAATAACCCGGTTGGCGCCAGCGTCAAGGCAGTAGCGGGCAATAGCTTCAATAACCCCGGGATTGGTTATTTCGCCGCTATCCGGTGCCCTTGGTTCATATAAATTGGGCTTGATGAGGACACGGTCGCCCGGGGCGATTACTTTCTCCTCAATGCCAGTGAGCGCCCTGGTAAACGCAGCGTAAAAATCGTTGTCCGTCTTAGTGATTGAGACCTTGGGCATGTCTGTGCTTATACCTGTCCAGTCCGTTGATTTCGGTTGCCAGTGTTAATCCAGAAAGCTTATTTGGGATGAGGGCCGGTCTTTGATATCAACCTCTATGCCGGCTTCACGGAACATATTAATAAACGAGTCATCATTGTAACTGCCGAAGGTAACGAAGCGTTTTATCTTGGCGTTGACCAGCATTTTAGCGCACAGGACACATGGAGTATGGGTGCAGTAAATAGTGCTTTCCTCAATGCTGACCCCGTGCAGGCTGGCCTGTATGATGACATTTTGTTCAGCATGGATACCCCGGCAGATTTCCTGCCTTTCCCCGGAGGGTATTCCCAACTCATCCCGCAGGCAGCCAAGTTCCAGGCAGTCCTTGGCGCCAGAAGGAGCGCCATTGTAGCCGGTAGCCAGTATGTGTTTGTTTTTTACCGCCACGGCGCCGACGTGATGCCGACGGCAGGTTGAGCGCTCAGCGACCACCGAGGCTATCTTTAGAAAATATTCATCTCTGTCCGGTCTGTTTGTTTCTGTCATCTTACTTCAGCGATAATTTTTTCCACTTCTTTCTTCAGGTCTTCCACCGAAGACTCGTTGCTGATGATGAAGTCGGCCGCGGCAATTGGGCCGCCCTTGTTCGTCTTCTCTATCTCCGCGCGGTCACGGCTGGTAGCTTCTGCTGAGTTCAACGGTCGGTTTGGCCTCGTTACCAGTCGAGCATGCCTTGTTTTCGGCGATGCCCAGACGGCGACGACATAGAAGTTATCCCGGTAATAATCCTTCAGGAAGGTGTATTCCTCCCAGGAGTAAAGCCCGTCAATAACCACGTCGGATTTTTTAAGGGCGGAGTCAATCCGGGGAAGGTTAAGTTTAGCATAGGCGGACATGCCATGCTCTTGCCTGAGAAGCTCTCTGACATAACGTTCATTTTCCTCGTTGAGCGCTAAATCTCTTTTCTTTACTTCCTCGTCGGTTACATCACCAAATCTTACTCTAATAAAGTCATTGCTCTCAAAAGCCTGGGCAACTTCCGATTTGCCCGAGCCAGCCATGCCCACGATTGCGATTACCTTCATAATTTATGCCTTTACCGAATTCATTATAACCAAGATATCGGGTAAATAACAATAAAGTTTCAGGAATAGGGCGACGTATTCCAGACGGAAGGTTTTGTTTTTCATTCGGGATAGTGTAAGCTTAACCAGGACTGTTCCCCTGGAAGCGAGTGTCAATACTGTTGAACTGGACAAGCATAGCGGTACTGAGCGCAGTTATTATAGCCTGGGTGAACATAGTTGACGGCCACCTCCTCTCCAAGCGACTGCCGGGCTTACGCACGTTCCTGCTGCCACTGGGCGTCATTCACCTGATTTATGGTCTGCTATTGTTTTATCTGTTTCCCTTGCCCGAGGGCGTTAGCCCGGGGACATTACTGGTAGCGGTAGCCTCAGGTATATTCCGCACGGCGGCGGTTATCATAATGCTCTATTATCTCAAGCGTGAAGAGGTATCACGAGTTGTACCTGTGGTCTTTACCTACCCTATTTTCGTGGCGATTATAGCCGTGTTGTTGCTGGGGGAGACCCTGGGTTGCTTGCAGTGGCTGGCGATAATTATCGTCGTCGCTGGAGCCGTAACACTTTCGGTTAGACAGAGTCCATTCGGCTCTACTACACGGCTGGACAAGTCGTTTCTCCTTCTTCTGGGGGCAAGTCTGCTTTTCGCCCTGGCAGATATAGCCAGCAAGTACGCCTTGGCTTACATTTCATTCTGGAACATGACTTGCCTGACCGTGTCCTGCGTGTCGGGCATCTTCTTGCTGGTCTCGCTGCGTCCAGAGGTTGCCCGTCAGCTAAGGGGCATGGAACGGAGGAATTCGACTCTGGCCTTAATTGCTTTTAACGAGACGCTGGCTCCGGTGGCGTCAGTATTGTCATTCCTGGCACTGCAAACTGGTCCGGTGTCACTGGTTTCCACTATTATCGGTAGTCGCCCTATATTCGTCTTAATATTCGCCCTTGTCCTGAGCCGCTTCTTTCCCGATTTCCTGGTATGGCAGGCGAGGAGATGGATGCTGGCTTTAAGGCTTGTGGCTACGGCCATGATTGTCAGTGGCATTGCGATTATCTACCTGAGCTAAAGCAATAATCGGGGAATGACCTGTGCTATAATTTGGACTGGATTAGTGCGTTTGAAGGTAAAAATGGCCGAGATTATTAATTTATCTGCCAGTATTACCGAGCAGCTACCGAAAGAGCTGGTCAATTTTATGCAGGTAGCGGGGACGGTGGCGCAGCGCCAGAGTCAGAAGCTCTACCTTGTTGGTGGGGTAGTCCGTGATTTGCTGCTAAAGCGGGCTAATTTTGACCTTGACCTGGTGGTGGAAGGTGATGCTATCAAGCTGGCTGGTGAGCTAACAAACCTGAATCAGGGCAAGATGGTAACCCATCACCGCTTCGGTACCGCCAAGCTGAAGTGGAACGGGTGGAGTGTTGACCTGGCTACTGCCCGTTCGGAGAGCTATGTTAAGCCCGGGGCACTGCCCACGGTAAAGCCTGGCGCTACTCTCAGAGATGACCTTTTTCGTCGTGACTTCACCATTAATACTATGGCTATTGAGCTTAACCCCCACCGCTACGGGCAACTTCTTGACCGGTATGGGGGTGGGGCTGACCTTGAGCAGAAGCTCGTTCGTGTGCTGCACGATAAAAGTTTTCTTGACGATGCCACCCGTATCTGGCGTGGTCTGCGCTACGAGCAGCGGCTGGATTTTCAACTGGAACCGACTACTTTGCAACTGCTGAAGCGGGGTATAGCCTATTTAGATACCATTAGCGGCGACCGGATACGCCATGAACTGGAGCTTATCCTGGAGGAGGCATACCCAGAGAAAGCCCTGCGTCGTGCTGGTGAGCTGGGGGTATTAGCCAAGCTGCATCCGGCTCTCAAAGGTAACGGCTGGCTAATAGAAAAATTCGAGCAGGCGCGCAAGCTAAGCTCACCTGATTCGCCTTCAGCCTGGCTCTATCTAGCACTACTGGCTTATCGCCTGAGTGGTGAGGAAAGCGAGCAGTTGATTACGTACCTTCGCCTACCCAAATCGGCTGCCCGGACACTGCGGGATACTATCAGCCTTAAAACCAGACTGGGGCCGTTTGATAATCCTGACCTGCCGCCGAGCAGGGTTTACTCGCTTCTTGGCGGCTATTCATTACCAGCAGTTACGGCTAACTGTCTGGCCACTGATTCCCCGATAGCCCAACAAAGAATTCACTTATTTCTGGGCAAGCTCCGGTATATGAAACCAGCCCTCAGCGGTGATAGCCTGAAAAGAATGGGAGTGGCTCCCGGTCCCGGGATTAAAGAAATACTCAATGCACTCCTTGCCGCCAGACTGGATGGGGAAATAACCACCAGGCGGGAGGAGGAAAGCCTGGTTAAGAACTGGTTGGCGGGGACGAATAGATAAGTCCGGGGGGTAGATTCAGGAGGTATGTGAAAGCGATGCGAAAGGGATACCTAGCTTTTTTATGCCTGTGGCTGCTGGCATTCATCTTTTCTGGCTGCGGCGTGCCCCAAGAGGAATATGATGCCGTCGCGGCGGAGCTGGACTCAGCACGGGAAGAAATTAAAAACTTGAAAGCTGAGCTGGCAACACCGGAGAGAGAAAAAATCGAGAATCTCGAGGCTGAGCTGGAGTCTTTATCAGCCAGCCTAGCCCAAATCCAGGGTTCCAATGCCGCTCTTCAGGAGAAAGTCCGCGAGCTGGAAAACAAACTCAGTACCCCGGTAACTCTAGCCTATCTATTTGCCTCCAGGGGGGAAGGGTACGAATTTGCCATCAACATCCCGGTGAAAGACTATCTTTACTATAGAGAGAAATCAAGGCCCTCCTGGGCGGAGTCCCGCATCAAGTCAAACCACCCCTATTTTTTGTTTGCCCAGTACACTTCTATGGCGACCGACCCCAACGATGACCACCTGGTGGATAGCGTCGTCAGGCAATTGAATGAAGCGGCTATTGGTGAGGACTTGAACGACCATGATAAGATTGCGCTGGTTCTCGCCTTTGTCCAGAGTGTGACCTATACCGGCGATAATGTTACGGCAAGCGTGGACGAATACCCGAGGTATCCGGTAGAAACTCTCTTTGACCGGGAAGGGGATTGCGAGGATACCTCTATACTGCTGGCGGCAATTTTAACCGAAATGGGCTATGATGTGGCGCTGCTTTTATTTGAGGAGTTTGACCACATTGGGCTCGGTATCAATTATCCCCTTGAGTACGGGAACTCCTGGATATACGAGGGTAAAAGGTACTGGTATCTTGATACCACTGGAGGACGGTCAATAGGCTGGTGCCCGGATGAGTATGCCCAGACATCAGCTTATGTGTATCCGGTCAAATGAGTGTGTGGAGGTAGTTGCGATGCCTGAAAAGAAAAAGCAAGAGGTTAGCAATAAAGAGAAGGATAATATCGGCCCGATTGAAGCGTATGATATTTTTCTGCAACGCCACATAAACGAAGACCGTGTTATTCCGGAAAGAACTGGTGTTTTCCTTGCCGGAAGCTCGTTTCTCTTTTTAGCCTTTGTCATGTTGTTAAATCCAGACCTGGCGCCAATATTTAGAGTGCTACGCATTATTTTGGCGGTGGTGGGTATTTGCTTAGCTTTTCTGCTATACAGTCTTAACCGAGCTGCCATTAATGCGTTACGTTTCTGGATTGGGGCGGAGCAGAAGATAGAAGAAGAGGCTCCGGAGTTTGCTTATATGCGTGAGAACAGTATTATACCTCGTTTTCAAGGAGAGGATTGTATATGGGGTAAAATGGAATGGAGACGAGATAAGAATGGTAAACATGTTTTAGAACCCGTAGGAAAACCCAGGAAATGGCTAATTAGTCCATTGTTTAGTATAGGAATTATATATGCGGTCTATCTTCCCTTAACCTTTTTCGTCCTGTGGCTCAGCGCACTGGTCATAGCCGTAATTTGTTGAGCAGGTTCATTGATTTTGCTCTACAGTGTCAAACGTATCCACCAGATACGTATCCATATTCTGTTGCTGGCATCGTGTATATAAATCTTCGGCCTGAGCCTTGTCTTTTAGCAGGGTGAACAGGGTTGGGCCTGAGCCGGCGAGGTGGACATGAGGAGCGCCGATTTTCAAAATATGGTCCCGGTATACTTTTAGCCCGGGGAAGCGGGTAAAAGCCACATTCTCAAAGGTGTTGAACAGGATAGTTGGCTCTCTGCCTTCCCTGAGTTCGGCTACCAGCTGCTGCGTAATCTGCCCATCAGTATAATGACTGGTCTTCAGGCTGGCATAGAGTCGTTTTGTCTTTTCCGGTAATCTGGGTACGTTGGGCACCACCAGCACCACCCACCGGTGGGGTAGGTGAGGTAGTGGGGTTATTATCTCCCCTCTCCCCTCAGCCAGAGCCGTGCCGCCATAGAGAAAGAAAGCCACGTCCGAGCCCAACTTTGCCGCTAACTCAAGCAGTTTCTCCTTTGATAAACCTAATTCCCAGAGCTTGTTCAGCCCGCGCAGGGTAGCCGCAGCATCGCTGCTATCCCCGCCCAGCCCCGATACCAGGGGAATGCGATTATCGACTTCTATGGTTACTCCCTGAGGGCATCCGCTGGTTTCCTTGAGCAGGCGAGCCGCCCTGGCTATCAGGCTCTTTTCTGGCGTCCACCCGGGGAGGCTGGACTTAAAGGTAATCTCACGGCCTGGCTGGAAGTGAAGAGTGTCGCCTAGACTAATGGTCTGGAAAACGCTGCGGATTTCGTGGTAGCCATCAGGGCGTCTGGCTAGAACCTCGAGGGTCAGGTTTAACTTGGCAGGTGCCGGAACGGTTAGCATGTTATTTTTCTTCCTTTCCCCGGGCAAATACCTGCCATAGTTGTGCCCACTCCTCAAGGGTCAGGGTTTCCGCCCGCCGCTGTGGTAGTATGTCTGCTTTCTCCAGTAAAATCTGGACTTCAGTCTTGGGTAGTACCAGACCCTGCGCCAGAGAATTGGCGATTTGCTTGCGGGGGGCAGTAAAGCCGGCCTTCACCAGCTCAAAAAAGCCGCTTTCATCAGTTACTGCCACTGCTGGCTGAGGCAGCACGTCAATGCGTAGCAGGGCGGAATCAACCTCTGGCGCCGGGTAAAAGGAGCGGGCGGGCACGTAGCTGACTATCTCTGGTTGGCCGTAAAACTGGACGCTGATACTGAGCATACTTCGCTTGCCGGGCCCGGCGGCAATAGCCTCCGCTACCTCCTTCTGCACCATCACCAGCATTACCTCCGGCCTGACCGGGGTTTCAAGAAAATGGCGCAGGACGGGAGAGGTAATATAGTAGGGCAGGTTGGCGACTACCTTATACTTGCTTGGCTGGGGCAGCAGAATTGCCGGGTCAAGATGGAGGATATCGTCGTTTATGATAGTAACGTTATCAAAAGAGGCCAGCGTCTCTTTCAGGAGGGCAGCCATTTTATCGTCCAGTTCAACGGCAATAACGCGCCTGGCTTTTTGGGCTAGCTCTCCGGTCAGGATACCCAGACCGGGGCCTATTTCCAGGATAACGTCGGAGCTGGTAAGCCCGGCAGCAGATATAATCAGCTGCAATACCTTCTCATCAACCAGGAAATGTTGCCCCAGCCTCTTCCTTGCCTTGAGGCCAAAATAGCGCAGTGTCCTTTTGGTTTGTGCCAGAAGTGGTTCTGTTTTCAAGCCGCCTCAGCTCCTGTCAGCCCACTCTAAACTAACGAGGCCGTGCACCTGCCCTCGACTCTGTCCAATAGCTTGCTCAAACCAGCCAGCTCCAGCCAGGTAACCCTACGGCACCCAGAAATAGCTATTTACCGCTGCTTCCTCTCAGACCTGACGGGATTCATGGCCTTCTGCCGCGCAGGACCCGGCCTTCAACGCCACTTAGTTCAAGTAGTCCTACCAGACAAGGGCCTCAAGCTGGAATTCGACCCTGCTGTAGCGGATTGCAGGTTCAGGGCACCGCTAGCTCCCCATCTAGCACGACCTCAGCCAAATCCTAATTGGTATCGGTTGCTTTGTCAAGCGCTCTAATTTTCAGTTTCTCACCATGTCACATCTAAATTTTGGCATTATTCTTTAAACCTTTTTCGCCGGTAGCAAGTGTGCTACAATGGCGTTTGGAGATAGAGGTAACGATATGTTCACGACGGTCATTGGAAGTTATCCGCTCAGCTACGGTGAACTGGGCAAGGAAGCCGTGGTTCGTTCGGTGCAAGACCAGATTGATGCCGGCATAGATTTAGTCTCCGACGGGCAGACACGGTATGACATGATTGAATATTTTGCCAGCGCCATAGAGGGTTATTCCCATGATGGTAAAAGTTTAATAAAAGAAAAGATAGGTCAGGGTAATCCAGAGATGTTCCTGGAAGACCTGGAGATTGTAAAGAGAATGACCCCTCATGTGAAGGGGATTATAACCGGACCAACCACGCTGGTATTCTCAACGCTTATTGAAGGTCACTACCGGGGGTACCGTGACGAAAGCGTTTATCTCGATACTGCCCGAGCGTTACTGGACATTGCCCTGGCTCTGGAAAAAGGTGGGGTGGAGTGGATACAAATTGATGAGCCATTTCTTTCCGTCGGCGCCGATATGAAAATCGCCCGAAAGGCGGTGGAAACCATAGCGCTTAACCTGAAAGTTCCGGTGGCGATGCATGTCTGCGGCAAGGTCACCGGTATCTTCAGAGAGCTTTTGCAGTGGGAAGGAGTAAAGATGCTTTCCCACGCTTTCATGGGCGACGACAATCTGGAAATACTGGGTTACCAGGAGCTAAAGTCTTCCGATAAGATGCTCGGGTTGGGCTGCATTGACACCAAAAGCACCGAGATTGATGAAGTTGAAGAAATTGTGAAAGTAATCAGCACGGCGTTAGAAAACATACCGGAGGACAGGCTGGCAATCCATCCTGACTGTGGTTTGAGAGTGCTTCCCCGAGAGATTGCGTTTGAGAAGATGAAGAGAATGACACTCGCGGCGAGAAAAGTGTTTCAAAAGTAAACGCCCTGCCGTGCTCATAGGGCGTTTGATTTCAATTTAACTTCTAAAGCATTCTACCCTGACCGAGCTGGTTACATGCCATGCTTCAGACGAACCGCCAGGCGTATGGGTAATCCCTGCTGCACCATTTTGTCTTGAGTGGCTTCAATGTCATAAGGAAGGCGGTAAAGTCGGACCAGCTTTGTTTCGCCGTCATAGATGGCGTAGCTGGCACGTGAGTCGCCATCGCGAGGTTGACCCACACCCCCCGGATTGATGATGAGTCGATTTTTGCCCAGCATAAGTCCGACATTGGGCAGGAGTCTGCTGAAGGCGCAGGCGCCCCCTTCATCTTTGAAAACCAGAGGCACGTGAGAGTGGCCTACCAGGCAATAGGGCGACTGGAAAAAGGGGAAATTCACACTGGCGATACTGGTTGAGATAAGGTATTCCCAGATTGGCTCTCTGGGGCTGCCGTGTACCAGAGTAAAGCCGTCTTTCTCAATAACCAGGGGCAGGCTCTCCAGATACTGCTTGTCCTCCGGGCTCAGTTGCTGCGCTGTCCAGCGGCAGGCGGCGGCGGCATCGGGGTTAAAGTTGGCGATATCTGCCTTGCCTATGGCTCCCCAATCGTGATTACCGGCCACGCAGACGTGCTTATATTGGCGCAGAAGCTCGAGGCACTGATGCGGGTCGGGGCCATAGCCGACCACGTCTCCCAGGCACCATATCTCCTCCACCCCTCCCCGATGTTCGATATCCTCCAGCACGGCGGTGAAGGCAGCCAGGTTGGCGTGAATATCGGCAATAATGGCGTAACGCATCTATAAAACTATAACAGCTTTTGGGGGGAAATGGGAAGGGCATTCCCTGATACACTGAGGAATTACTTTGCTTGGATATTTGCACCTAGGGGCTAAGCTTGGGCTAGACTACATATGTTGGAGCAATAAAAGGAGGCCAGCCCATGCGCACTGTGATGTTGTGTACGAATTCGCGAAAGTATGGCCATGTGTTTAACGGCAGGTTACGTACTTTGAATATTTTGAAAAAGTCGTCGCTGACAGGTATCTTAGAGGAATACACCACATAAAAGGTAACAGATATTTTAGCCTTAGCCTCGTTAGTTTCCTTGTCCAGAATAGTCACATTATATCGGTGCGAGACACTGAATTGCTCTTCAGCTTTCTCATATGATGCTTTCATTTTCCATTTGACTTCAGCAGAAGACGGGAAATAAGAATAATCAAGCATATTAACTTGGGCTGATACAATGCGGAAGTCATCAACCTCAATTTGTTTTACAAAATCATTGTAGTCTCTAAATATTGGTGCTTTCTTTTGTTTCGTGTCCTTTACTCTACTCATGCTGCAACCATTTCCTCGTCTTTGATTTCTCTATATGTCTGAAGGGAAGGCCCTTGTTCTTCTTCTCCTATCATTACGTAACGTTGGCTCATCGGGATACTAAAAGTAGGTACCCTATAGATATGAATTTGCTCTGATATCTTATCCAATCCAGCTTTTATTTCGTTAAGAGCATTCTGGGTAGCTACACCGGCCGATAATATATTCGCTACATATTGATTTAAACTAATATCTTCGCGCCTTGCCTTTTCTGCTAATCGTCTATGTAAATACTTGGGTATCCTTACCATGAATTTGCCACTGTACTCTTCATCAGTTCGAGGTAGTGGTATTTCGGTGCCATCTTCGTATGCTACCTGTATCCAACCTTTGCGAGCGTTTTCAATTCTCTGACTTACTTCCTCCAGAGTTTCTCCTTCAGTGATGCACCCTGGCAGGTCCTCAATCTCAGCTACATAACCACCTTCTTCAGCTTGATAAATCGTTACTGGGTAATTTAGTTGTAGGTAGTAGTCTACGGATTTAACTTCCTTCAAAGTTTTCAAGATATTCCTCCAATTCTAGTATCTTTACAATTCTTTCCACATAACGCTTTTTTACGTATCTTCCCTTTACTGTGGGCACATTAATTGGACTTCTTCCCTTTTTATGAAAGATACATTCACTCCCTGGATTTTTTCTTTCGGTGTAATCAAAGTTATCAAGAAGTCTTCTAATGTCGTTTATAGTGGTTTTGTCTTGTTTGTAGATAACTTTCCTAATAAGTCTTTCAAGGCCTGACATGATGATATGATACTATATATGGTATCATATGTCAATATGAATAATATTTACCATTAAAATTGGAGTTTGTCAAGCCCTTAATGTGTAAATTTTTCATAAATATCTATTTGGGGGAGGAATCTGAATAATTTACTACCATTTCGCAATAAGCCATATATAGTCTGTCTTATCAGGTAGGTGCTATAAAAGCAAAAAAGCGGGGGTCCAAGAGGGGCGAAGCCCCTCTTTTTATATCCCTCCCCCTCTCCTTTGAAGGAGAGGGGGACACAGGGGGTGAGATAGATGAACAACCTCTATGGCTAGAGAGGATTATCTGTGGAATTGAAAACGAGTTTTCCAAAGCGAGCAGATTTTGACGAATCGGTGAGTAAATTGTATAATGTGATTTCAACTATCATCTGGCAAGGTTGATGGGATGAAGAGTATTGCTGAGAGCGCGGTGATGAACGTATTATTATGGGTCATGCATTGCCCGAAAGGGCAAGAAGGTCACTACATTTTGTCTTGGAGGGTAATGCATGATGAAGACTATAGACGAAATCAACGAGAAGATAAAGCAGGGCAAGGCGGTTGTTGTCAATGCTGAGGAAATCATTGACCTGGTCAAAGAGAAGGGCGTCAAAAAAGCCACTCAGGAAGTAGACGTAGTTACCACCGGCACCTTTGGGCCAATGTGTTCCTCGGGTGCCTATTTCAATATCGGGCATACCAAACCCAAAATAAAGCTTGGCGGCGGCAGGGTCTATCTCAACGATGTTCTCGCTTATCCCGGACTGGCGGCCGTTGACTTGTTTTTGGGAGCTAATGCCCTGCCTGATGACGACCCCAGAAATCGGATACATCCCGGTGACTTTAATTATGGGGGTGGACACGTCATTGAGGAACTGGTCGCCGGGAACGACGTCAGGCTGGTCGCTACTGCCTATGGCACCGATTGTTACCCAAGAAAGCGACTTGAGACCTGGATTAATATCAAAGACCTCAACGAAGCAGTACTGTTTAACATCCGGAACG
>CAZWYS010000053.1:0-11690 GCA_964638295.1 uncultured Dehalococcoidaceae bacterium | reverse complement strand
TGGGGGTCAAAGACCTTGCTGACGCCGATCCGTCGGAATTCTTTGATGGAAATCGGAGCCGTGATATCATTCGCCAAAATAAGGTCTACCCGAACATTAATGAACTCACCAGGATTCACCCTCTTTTTATCAGCATGAGCAGCAAGTATCTTTTCAGCTAAAGTCATGGCAGTCCCCTTTCACCACAGATTATCAAGAGTTTTTCAGACAGTGTCAACCAACTGAATGAGGGATAAGCAACGCGATCAGTACAAGGGCGGTAGCCACTGCCGAAATTATATACAGCCCGGCCCCAGCCGCCAGACCAATACCAGCTACCGACCATATAGTAGCGGCGGTAGTCAATCCAGCGACAACACCCTCGCCACCACGTATAATAGCACCAGCCCCAAGAAAACCGACACCGGCTACTACTCCAGCGGCAACCCTGGCAGTGTCATCAGCGTCAAAACCATAGATAGAAGCTATAGTGAAGACAGCGGCACCGACACAGATAAGCACATGGGTTCTCAGCCCCGCTGACTTTTTAGCTCTTTCTCGCTGGAATCCAATAATAGCTCCCAGAGCAGCCGCTAACAGGAGGCGTAAGACCATTTCTACTTCAGTGCTCATCTCAGCATCTAACTAATTAGCTTTTTAGTGGTCAGCAATCTATTAAGCGCATTGATATAAGCTTTGGCGCTGGCAACAATAATGTCAGTGTCAGCTCCCCGCCCGGTATAGGTAACCCCCTCGCTTTCTATCCTAACGAGCACCTCACCGATAGCATCAATGCCTTCAGTGATTGACTTAATACTGAACTCAGCGAGGACATTGGATATTCCCACTATCTTGTCAATAGCCTTGAAGATTGCATCCACCGGACCGGTACCCAGAGCGGCATCAGCCCGGGTCTGACCATCAGGCGCAATGAGCACTACCGAGGCAGTGGGAATACCCCTATCGCCACAGGACACCTGAATACGGTCAAGATGATAGACTTCGGAAACGGTACGTTGCTCTTCAGCAATAAGGGATTCAATATCCCGGTCAGTGACTTCCTTTTTCTTGTCTGCCAGTACCTTGAAGGCATGAAAGACGCGGTTTAAGCCTTCTTCATTTAAACTGTAACCCAGCTCGGCCAATCTCTCCTGAAAGGCGTGCCGACCGCTGAGCTTACCCAGCACCAGGTTACTTGCCGACAGGCCAATAGTTTTAGGGTCCATTATCTCAAAGGTGATGGGCATTTTAATGACCCCATCCTGGTGTATCCCTGACTCATGGCGAAAAGCATTAGCGCCAACGATAGCTTTGTTCGGCTGCACCGATAAACCCGTTATTTCGCTTACCATTCGGCTGGTCTTGTAGATTTGTCTGGTTTCAATGCCGGTGGTCAGCTTAAAAAAGTCACTGCGGGTCTTAATCGCCATCACTATTTCCTCTAGAGAGGCGTTCCCTGCTCTCTCACCGATACCATTAATGGTGCACTCCACCTGCCTGACTCCTTTTCGGATTGCTTCCAGGCTATTACTCACCGCCAGCCCCAAATCATTGTGGCAGTGAATGCTAACCACTGCCCGACCAATATTAGGTACGTTCTGAAAAACGCCCTCAATCAGCCTGCCGAATTCGTCAGGAATGGAGTAGCCTACTGTGTCAGGGACATTCACCGTGGTGGCGCCAGCGTCAATAGCCATCTCCAGAATCTGATAGAGATACGCCAGCTCAGTGCGAGTGGCATCCATAGGCGAGAACTCAATATCATCGGTGTAACTTTTTGCCCGGGCGACCATATCACGAGCTAGCTGTAAGATTTCGTCACGGCTCTTTTTCATTCCGTGCAAAAGATGAATGTCTGAAGACGATACGAAAACATGTACTCGCGGATGCTCGGCTCCCTGCACGGCTTCCCAGGCACGGTCAACATCTTTGGGGTTAGCCCGAGCCAGGCCACAAATAACCGGTCGGCGAATCTCCCGAGCGATAAGGCTCACGGCCTCAAAGTCACCGGGAGAGCTGATGGGAAAGCCAGCCTCAATGACATCCACCCCGAGCTTCTCCAGTTGCCTGGCAATCTCCAGCTTTTCCTGAAGGTTCATGCTTCCCCCCGCCGCCTGTTCTCCATCTCGCAGTGTCGTGTCAAATATAATTACTCTATCCATCTACTCTCCCCCAAAAAAACAACGTATCAATTACTCTTCAATGTTATTCCTTTATTCATTGAGCCAAGACATCATCCTCCGCAGCTCAGCACCTACCAGCTCAATGGGATGTTCCCTGTCCTTTCGTTTCAAGGCGTTAAACACCGGGCGACCCGCATGATTTTCCAGAATCCACTCCCTGGCAAAAGTACCATCCTGAATCTCGTTAAGGATTCCCCACAGATTTTCTCTCACCATATCATCAATAACCCGAGGTCCCCGGGTAAGGTCACCATACTGTGCCGTATGGCTGACTGAATCACGCATAAAGCTCAGGCCACCCTTATATATCAGGTCGACAATGAGCTTGAGTTCATGCAAACATTCAAAGTAAGCTAACTCCGGCTGATAGCCAGCTTCAACCAATGTCTCGAACGTGGCTTTAAGCAGAGCCGTAACACCACCGCAGAGTATCGTCTGCTCTCCGAAGAGGTCAGTCTCAGTTTCCTCAGCAAAGCTTGTTTCCAGCACGCCAGCGCGCAAGCAGCCAACGGCTTTGGCATAGGCGAGTGTTTTATCCTTTGCCTGTTTTGAAGCATCCTGATGAATCGCAAGCAGCGCTGGAACCCCGGCACCCTTAGTATAAAGCTCCCGTAACATATTACCGGGGCTCTTCGGGGCTATCATGGTGACATCAATCTCCGGTGTCGGTATAACCTGTCCATAATGGATGTTAAAACCGTGAGAAAACATCAGCATATTGCCTTTAGTCAGACCTTTCACGACTGACTGACGATATATGTCCGGTTGCACACTATCCGGTGCCAGCATCATTATGATATCTGCTGCTTTGGCAGCTTCAGCTACCGAGGCTACTCTAACGCCGTCATCCGTAGCCCTGGCGCGGCTTTTGCTTCCCTCATGCAGTCCTACGACTACTTCGCAGCCACTATCTTTAAGGTTCAGCGCTTGCGCCCGCCCTTGATTGCCGTAACCGACAACAGCGATTACCTTTCCCTTCAACAAATTTAGATCAGCATCTTTGTCATAGTATACCTTGGCCATATTTTTTCTCCTTTATCTTATTTTTTGCGCTTACTGGCGGGTAGAAGATTATCCGTCGACTTTTCGGAATTAACATTTTTTAGAGCCTCTTTTTGTCTTTTGCCACCAATCTTAGATTGCCTCTCTCCTGATGGCAGATGACCTATGCTACCACGCAACGTGGCAATTCGCCCAGTGCGAGAGACCTCTTTGATGCCAAAACTGCGGAGCAAATTCAAAAGAGAATCGACTTTATCCTCTTCGCCGGTAATCTCAATGGTTAACGAGTCAGAAGCAACATCCACTATGTTAGCCCGGAATATATCCACAATTTCAATAATCTCGCTTCGGGTAGCTGAGGTAGCTCTCACCTTTACCAAGGCTAGCTCCCGCGCTATTATATTGTCCCCGGTAACGTCAACTACCTTGACCACATTCACCACCTTGCTTATCTGCTTTCTAACCTGCTCCAGAATGCCAGCCGACCCATTGACCACAAAAGTCATGCGGGACAGGTTAGGCAATTCACTATGCCCGACGGCGATACTTTCAATGTTAAAACCACGCCGTCGGAGAAGACTGGCCATTCGGGTCAGTACCCCGGGCTTATTCTCTACTAAGGCAACTATAGTATGCTGCATAGTCACTCTGGTTTTACCTTTTTCCCGGCGAGGTCTTTCTACACGGCGTCTTCGGCAGTGATATCAGATACTTTGACCACATCGATTATTCTTTCCAGTTGTTTCCTGACCTGCCCTAATATACCGGCTGACCCAGATACCACAATGGCAACACGCGTTAAACCAGGCCGTTCACTATCCTCCGTTTCAATAGTCTCCAGCACATTCACGCTGTGGATGTTAAAACCGCGCCTCCGAAAAACGCTTGACATTCGGTTAAGCACCCCGGGTTTGTCCTCTACTAAAACAAGTAGAATATGTTTTGTCGCCGCCATTACATCACCTTCTGAGCTTAGATATTGCTCACGCGAAGCCTGGTGGAATCAGAAATAGCTTTCACTTTCTGTTTTGGCTCTTCGATAGTTTCGGCCACAGTGGCACCAGGAGGTATCATCGGATAAACACTTTCTTCCGGCTCCACCATGAAATCTATCAAGAAGGGACCCTGATGCCGCATAGCCTGCTCAATAGCTGGAACCACTTCTGCTTTATGTTGAACTCTTAAACCGGGAATGTGATATCCTTCCGCAATCTTGACAAAATCAGGGCACGTTAATGGTGTGGCTACGTACCGACTTTTATAGAAGAGTTCCTGCCATTGCCTGACCATACCCAGATAGCCGTTATTGATAATGGCTATCTTAACTGGGATTTGCTCCTGAACGATGGTAGCTAATTCCTGAATCGTCATCTGGAAACCGCCATCGCCGTCAATACACCAAACAGTGCTTTCCGGGCAACCCACGTTAGCTCCCATTGCGGCTGGCAGCCCAAACCCCATAGCGCCCAAACCACCCGAAGAAATCAGAGAGTTGGGCTTATTGTAAAAGTAATGCTGCGCTGCCCACATCTGGTGCTGACCGACTCCGGTAGCAATAATCGCCTCTCCTTTGGTCACTTCATGTATCATGCGAACAACATACTGAGGTAAGAGTCCATCACAATCCCTGATTTCGGTTGATGGACGTTCTCTTCGCCAGTTATCAAGCTGTTCAATCCAGGTAATATGCTCGGTGGGGACAATCTGTTTATTTATTGCCTGCAGAACCATCCTGACATCACCGACTATCGGCACATCAACACTCACGTTCTTACCAATCTCGGCAGGGTCAATATCAATATGAATAACTTGGGCGTGGGAGGCAAAGGCGCTCACTTTACCAGTGAAGCGGTCATCAAATCTCATGCCGACAGCAATAATCACGTCAGCATTGTCAATTGCCAAGTTAGCGCAAGCCGTGCCGTGCATGCCAGCCATGCCATAACTCAAAACGTGGCTCTCCGGGAAGCAACCGACGCCGAGCAAAGTGGTAACTACCGGTATCTGTACTGCCTCGGCCAGCTGCTTCAGTTCAGCCCATGCTTTAGAGATAATTACGCCTCTACCACCAATAATGAGAGGCCGCTCGGCTTCATTTATAAGCTTGGCCGCCTTCTTGATTTGTGTCGGGTGCCCCTGAAGCGTTGGCTTATAGCCGGGCAAGTCTACCTGATCGGGGTAGTGGAATTCGGTATGTTCCAGAAAAATATTTCGCGGGATATCAATAAGTACCGGCCCAGGTCGGCCAGTCCTAGCCAAGTGAAAGGCCTGTTTAATCACCATTGCCAGGGAATTAACATCCATAACAAGATAATTGTGTTTGGTAACAGGTAGAGTGATACCAGTAATGTCGGTCTCCTGAAAAGCATCCTTGCCGATAAAGGAACTAGCGACCTGCCCAGTTATGGCTACCATCGGCGACGAATCGAGAAAAGCATTAGCGATTCCGGTCACCAGATTCGTAGCACCGGGGCCAGAGGTAGCAAAGCATACCCCTACTTTGCCGGTCGCCCGGGCATAACCATCAGCGGCATGGGCAGCTCCCTGCTCGTGACGCACCAGTATATGGCGAAGTTGAGGATACTGGGGTAAAGTATCATATAGCGGTATGACAGATCCTCCAGGTATGCCAAAGATAACCTCTACTCCCTCTCTTACCAATCCTTCACACAGTATCTGTGCACCTGTCATTCTCATAGTCGGCCTCCTTCACCCGCTAAACACGGCTCCGGTACTAGCGGAACACACCTTCTCGGTATAATATCTAAGATAACCAGTTTTAACTTCAGGTTCAAACTCGGCTAACCGGGACAGCCGACTGGCTATCTCTTCGTCGCTAAGCTCTACGTCAAGTTTATAATCAGGAATATCAATGTTAATCACGTCTCCGTCTCTCAGGGCAGCAATCGGCCCACGGCTGGCTGCCTCGGGGGAGACATGCCCGATGGCCGCACCACGAGAGCCCCCCGAAAAACGCCCGTCAGTAATGAGAGCCACCTCTTTATCCAAACCAGTACCACTCAAAAGCGAAGTAGGAGTGAGCATCTCTCTCATGCCCGGTCCTCCTTTAGGACCTTCATAACGAATGACGATTACGTCGCCCGGATTTATGCTACCTCCCATGATTGCCCTGGTAGCTTCTTCTTCAGAGTCAAATACCCTGGCGGGTCCACGATGAGTTAACATTTCCGGGGCTACTACTGACCTCCTGACAACGGCACCATCGGGAGCTAGATTGCCAAAAAGCATGACAAGACCGCCGTTAGGTGCATAGGCATCAGCAACGGGACGAATAACATCTTTATCTAAAACCTGGCTGCCGGCGATATTTTCAGCCAATGTTTTGCCAGTTGCCGTCTTTAGATTTAATTTTAACAATCCCTTCAGCTCATTCATCACCGCCGATATACCACCAGCGCGGTCCAAATCCTCAATGTGATATTTATGCGTCTTATCCACATAAGCCGGCGACAGCTTACACAGGCAGGGAGTACGCTGGCTTATCTCGTTTATCAGGGTCAAGGGGAAATCAACACCGGCTTCATGGGCTATAGCCATAAGGTGCAGCACTGAATTAGTGCTGGCACCCAATGCCATGTCGACGGTAAGTGCGTTATGAATGGATTCGCTGGTTATGAAATCACGGGGGCGGATATTATCAGCCAGAAGTCGCATTACCTGCTGCCCAGCTTTCCTAGCTAAACCTCTTCGCCTAGCATCAACCGCCGGAATGGTACCATTACCGGGTAAGCCTATCCCCAGAACTTCAATCAAACAATTCATGGTGTTGGCGGTAAACATTCCAGAACAGCTACCGTAGCCGGGGCAAGCTACCTGTTCTAATTGCTCGAGTTCCTCCTGATTCATTTTGCCACTGATTACTTCCCCCACGCCTTCAAAAACCGAGATAAGGTCGACTTTCCTGCTATCACTACCAAAGTGCCCGGCGAGCATGGGGCCGCCACTGACAAAAATTGCGGGTACATTCAGTCTAGCCGCTGCCATAAGCATTCCAGGGACGATTTTGTCACAATTAGGAATAAAGACCAGAGCATCAAAGGCATGAGCTTCAGCCACTGTTTCGGCTGAATCGGCAATAAGCTCACGGCTGGGCAGGCTATATTTCATCCCGGCATGGTTCATGACAATGCCATCACAAACTGCAATCGTATTAACCTCAAAGGGAACACCGCCTCCCTCACGCACACCACCTTTGACCGCCTCAGCAATCTCAAGCAGGTGCTTATGACCGGGAACAATCTCACTGAAGCTATTAATAACCCCAATAAATGGTTTATCCATTTCGGGTCGTGTGCAGCCCAAAGCATACAGCAGCGACCGATGGGGCGCCCGCTCCAAGCCTTTTTTAACAACATCGCTTTTCACTATATTATTCCTCATTCTAGGGTAAAATTTTAAAAAAACTGCTCTTCCCTTCGCGGACTCGGAAACTTTAGAAAAGAGGCAGAAGCCCGTATCAATACAAAGATAGAGAAGTATACAACAAATATACGACTATTGTCAAACTAACCTAATAGCGGCTGGCTACGTCTGCTCACAGTCCAAATCGGGGATAGACTGCAAGACCTGGCGAATCTCCAACCAGCTCACCAGTCCCTGGCGGATAAGTTGAGGCGGGCTCACCGTTAAATCAACAATGGTAGATAGGCCGCGCGCAGGTAACGGACCCTGGTCCAAAACCAGAGCAATATTCCCGATAGACTCGCCAAGCTGGCTGATAGCTTCCTGAGCAGAGTACGGCGGGGGCTGGCCGCTAATATTAGCGCTGGTGGCAGTTATGGGGAGGTCAGCCAAAGCCGCCAAATCTAATATAACCCTGTTGTCGGGGATTCTGATTCCGATAGTATTTAGCCCAGCGACAAGCAAGGGGGGCATTAACTCCTTCTTCGGTAACACCAGAGTGAGAGCACCAGGGAGAAAGCTACGAGCCAGCAATTCGGCGGCTTTGTTGAGACGAGCGTACTTTTCCGCGGCTTTAATAGAATCCACCGCAACGTGTATCGGATTAGAGTAGGAGCGGCCCTTCAGATTAAAGACTTTCAGCACTGCCTTTACATCAAGGGCATTGGCAGCGAAGGCGTAACCGGTATCGGTCGGGCACACTATCACCTTGCCTTTAGCAATCAGGCGGGCTGCCCGCCTGAGGACTACGATTGAGGGTTTATTAGCTTTTACCACTATTATTTCAACTGCCATCCTGCACCTCCAGTGGAGTATTGGGAATGACGTCAAGATTTAGATCATCCTTTTTGCCCTGTCTGAGCCTGGCATATCCGGCAGCGGCTACCATCGCGGCATTGTCGGTGCACAGAGAAAGTTCCGGAAAGAATATCTTAATGCCTTCCCGCTGACAGCTATCCACAAAGACCTCTCTTAACCGTCTATTAGCCGAGACACCGCCGGTAACACTAACCACAGAGGTTTTTTGTTGTAAAGCGGCACGCAGGGTTTTTGACACCAAAACATCTACTACTGCTTCCTGGAAGCTGGCGGCGATATCTTCCAGAGGCAATACTTCGCCACTGGCAATTCGGTGCTTGAAGGTATTGATAATTGATGTTTTCAGTCCGCTAAAGCTAAAATCCAGCGTATTAGCTCTCAGCAGTGGCCGGGGGAAATTAAAGGCTTTTCGGTTACCTTGAGCGGAGAGCCTGTCAATAACCGGCCCTCCGGGAAAGCCAAGCTCGAGAAATTTTGCGATTTTATCAAAGGCTTCACCGGCAGCATCATCCAGCGTACTGCCTAGCAACTTATACTGACAGTAATCCTGAACATGAACCAGCATAGTGTGACCACCGGAGACAGTCAGGCAAAGGTGGGGCATCGGGATTTGGGGATTACTCAGCAGATTGGCGAAAATATGCCCTTCAATGTGATGCACACCAATCAAAGGAACCCGCAAAGAATAACTGAGCGACTTCGCCGCCGCTACGCCAACCAAAAGGCAGCCAATTAATCCCTGCTTTGCCGTAACGGCAATTGCTTCAACATCCGCCAGAGTCTTTCCAGCCGAATCAAGAGCTTCCTTAATAACATAGCCAATAAGCTCGGTATGCCTTCTGGCAGCGATTTCCGGGACGACACCGCCATATTTCTGGAGCAAATCCAGCTGAGTGGCAATTATATTGGATGACACCACCGTACCATCAGCAACCAGCGCTGCTGAGGTCTCATCACAGGAAGTTTCTATACCCAAAACTAGCACTACGGCAACCCTACGCTTCTATTTGTGTACTAACTGAAAACCGGCTCAGAAAAGCCCTGGCCGTTGATTCTTTCAGATATAATGGGGTCAGAGAAAGAGCATCGTCCTTCTCTCCACGCTCAAGACGATCTGCCGCCAGCAAAGCCACGGCTGCCCCCCCGGGCGCAGCTTCCATAGCTTCAATACCAATATCTGTGGAGCCAAGTGCCTGTCTGATTAAACGGCTATAGGCTTGCGCTTCAGCACCAACGAAGACTACGGACTCTTTGACCATCCCGGATAATTCCTTGATACCACCAACATAATACTCGCCTGCCCGGTCAACCATGCCGTTTCCTGCCCGATAGAATGCAGCGTATACGGTATCTCCGGTACCAGCATTAATGATGGAGCAGATAAGAGTCGGCCTACTTCGCGCATTATAAGCCAGTACTTCTAGCGTAGGCACTCCAGAGACAGGTTTACTGGTACTAAAAGCAAGAGTCTTGCCCACCGTTACCCCGACTCTTATTCCCGTCCATGACCCCGGCCCCAGTCCAACCCCGAAGCCCTGAATATCTTCCAAGCTGAGATTTGCCTTCTTCAATACGAGATCAATATTGGAAATTATTTTTTCCAGAGAATCAGTCCTAGCAGCAAAAGTGAAATCAGCCAGCACCTGGTTGCCATCAACCACACCGATAGCATTGGCGTAACCCGATGTATCTATACCCAGTATTTTCATTGCCTGCCAAGCTCCCCAAGTAAACCGGCGGCTCTTTCCCCAAAGCTAACAAGCTTTAGCTGACGTCTCCGGGACGAAAGCACCTCAAATTGCACCTGCAAATAGTCACTGTTTAAAAGCGAGAGAACCTTTTCGGCCCACTCCACTACTATCACTCCTGAACCAGCCCTAGCGAGATAGTCCAGCAGCCCGATTTCAAATCCCTCAGCGATATCAGCAATCCGATATAAATCAACGTGGAAAACAGGCAGTCTCCCCTGGTATTCATTAACAAAGGCAAAGGTGGGACTGTTAACACGTCTTTCCGGCACACCCAGTCCGACACAAATGCCCCTGGTGAAAAGCGTTTTGCCACAACCCAGTTCCCCAATTAAAGCAATGATACTTCCCGCCTTCAGCCTCTCTCCCAGTCGCTTGCCGAAATTAAGAGTGCTCGCCGGGCTACTGCTTAGAAAGACAAATTCCTGGCGAACATCAGGAGAATTTAACATTGCTTTACCCAGTTTTTCCTCTTGACGGTAGTATATCATAATGGTAATCTGTGTTCTATAAACATGTCCAAGCAAAAGTCAAAGCAAACTCCAATTGATAGCCGTCGGGTGACTACCACCGGTGATATTGAAGTCTCCACCTACCTGGAAATTGCCAAGGAAATGGGTGGCGAACAGCCGGTAGCAGCAGAAGAAGCGGTATCTGGAGCCGAGCGTGAAGCGATAATCGTCATTGACTTCGGTTCACAGTACAGCATGCTGATTGCCCGGCGGGTGCGCGAGTGCCAGGTGTACTGCGAACTGTTACCTCATGATACTCCCTGGGAAAAGATTGCTCCCCTAAATCCCAAAGGATTTATACTCTCTGGAGGTCCGGCGAGCGTTTATGACCCTGACGTACCCCTCGCTCCAGCTTATATTTACGAAAAGCACCTGCCCGTACTGGGTATCTGCTACGGGATGCAAGTTATTACCAAACAGCTGGGCGGGAAAGTTGCGCCCGGAACAAGGCGTGAGTACGGTCATGCTATTCTGCATTTAAGCAAATTAGACTCCCCCTTATTTGCCAATATGCCGCCTTCGACTCCGGTGTGGATGAGCCATGCTGACAAGACTGAAGAAATGCCGCCCGGCTTTACTGCCCTCGCCTACACGGAAAATTCACCTATTGCCGTCATAGGTAATGGAGAAGGTATGTTCGGTCTCCAGTTTCACCCCGAGGTAGCCCATACTCCCGAGGGAAAGACAATATTGAAAAATTTCGTCTACCGGGTATGCGGCTGCAAGGGCAACTGGACAATGGGCAACTTCATCAATGAAAGTATAGCCAGAATAAACGAGCAAGTCGGTAACGGTAAGGTCATTTGTGCCCTATCGGGGGGAGTTGATTCAGCGGTAGTGGCTACCCTTATTCACCGGGCTATCGGTGACCAGCTCACCTGTATCTTCGTTAACAATGGGCTGCTGCGTCGCGAAGAAGTAGAGAGAACTTTTAATGTCTTCCGGCTTAACCTGGGCATGAATATTGTCTATGTTGATGCCAGCGAGAGGTTCCTTGCCCGCTTAAAAGGGGTGATAGACCCGGA
>CAZWYS010000052.1:2025-11761 GCA_964638295.1 uncultured Dehalococcoidaceae bacterium | reverse complement strand
TGGTTGTGGAACCAAGTACCCGGGTTATACCGGCGGCACCCCCCCCCCCCCCCCCACCCCCGCCGCCGCCGCCATCGCCGTCTCCGTCTCCATTTTCATCACCGGTTGGCGGCGTATATATGCCGACGGGATACGGGCTACCCAGTAATGCCGTTATGGCGTAAGCCGTCATCCACTCTGGATTTGACCTCTGCGATGACGTCCATTTGAAAGCGCCGTCACCGTCTTGCAGGCTCAACAAATGTCCAACCGGGTTATTACCGCTCTTCCTCCATTCACTGCTCGCCGGGCTCTGTCCGGCAGCAACGATGGCGCTGACCACCCAGGAATCAACCCCGGCGTTGGTAACGCCCTCTGAAGTGAAACCGCCGTCGTTTTGCTGCTGAGTTTTCAAGTAGTTGAGACCATCGGTTATGGTTTGAGAGCTTGCGGATACCTCGGCGGCAACAAGCGCCGTCACTGCCGCGGCGGTGTTATCGGCATCGCTACTGTCACCAACTATCCAACCCCAGCCGCCATCGCTGTTCTGATTATTGATGATAAAGGTCTTGATATTCTGGATTTGCGTATCCAGGCTCTCACCGGTTGCCTTCAGAGCCATTATCCCCCAGAAATCATCGTTTAACATGGTGTCGTCGCCTATCTGGGTGCCATCATAGAAACCCAGCAGGGTAGCAACGCAATCTACGCCTCCGAAACTCCGGGGATTTTCCCCGGCGGCGGCAATAGCCAGGATAAATCGCTCCCAATCAGTAGCCTTATCTGAATCCAAGTGATTCATATTGCTCCGCAAGTAATCTATAATGGAGTCTCCGCCGCTGGTCCAGGTATCCGGGTCTTCACCCGCCGCCGCAATAGCCATCACCGCCCAGGTTGAGGTGGCAAAGGCAGCGATGCGACCATCTGATTGCTGCGTCCCCTTCAGGTAGTCCAACGCTTCGGTTATCTGCGGGTCGCTGGCGCTCAAGGGTAAAACTTCAACCGACAGGTCCAGGTTCTGGGACTGGCCCGGTTCATAGACGGCGGTCTGGTTGGCTGGTTCGCCGTTTATCCAGAAGGTTATCGTCTCTCCAATATCAGCCTCTTCGCCAGCAACGACCAGCCGGCTGTCAAAAGTACCCGAGCCGCCGTACTTGCCGGCTTCCGCAGTGGTAAAGGTTCCCCGCCCGGCGCCGCCTATCTTGGCCACGATTGCCGTGCCCGCCGGCGCCGTACGCCCATTGATGATAATATCGCCGTAGAATTCTTCCGGCAGCGGAATATCGGCGCTCACTGGCAGGGCGGGTGTCGCCAGGAAGCAAACCATAATAATGGCGAGCACAAGACCAGAGTTTTTAACCATCCTCTTCAAGTTCATATCCCAACTCTATTATTACGAGCTTATTGCCGCCAGCTGACAGGCAGTCGTCACATGAAGCCAATAGCCCTTCCAGCAATTCAATTCCCTGTCCTGGTCATGCGCATCACCGCTGGGAGCGTTATTTATGATGGAAACTTCGTAGGTCTGGTTATCGGAATCGAACCCGATAAGCACCGTCCAGCTGGCCTCCACCGAGGTCAGGGCGGAATCTGCCGAGGCGGCGGTGAAGTCGGAAAACCCGATAGCATTCCAGCCAGACGATAGCTGCTTGGTTGGCGGAACCTGGCGCGGATTGGTATCAAATGCCGGGTGCAGCTCAGCTTCTGCCGCCGAATATATCCAGATGCCCTCCAAAGGTGAAACGACATTATCGCTGCTCATAGCCGCCCAGCCATTGGTATCATCATAGGTAAAGACCGAATGGCCAGCGGTATCCACGCTGTCAAATACCTGCTGTGCGGTAGAATAGCCGCTCGCCAGTCTCTTGGGCACGGAGATGAAATTCCAGCCTGCCTTGAGGGTGAGCGGCTCATAGACGAGGACGGTCTCTTGGTTCGACCTGATATACTGGGTGTAATCGCCTGCATCCGCATATACCGTGTAACTGCCAGGGTTGAGCGTCAGGTTTGTTACCTGACCATTATCATCAGTGGTGTAAGTCAGGGTGCCGACATATACCGTCACATTGGCGGTTGCATTCCAATCGGTTCCGTCATAGGCTTCTACCGTCACGTTGAAGCTATTGCCCGACAGCACACTATTGCTGCTTACCGTAGTTTGCAGTGGCTGCGAGCCCCACTGGGTGTAACTCCATAGAATGGTATCGTTATCTGATACGGCGTATTCCTTCGCCCCGAGGCTGGGGCTGTCCCAGTTAGCCCGGTACATCCAGCCGTCAGGATACGAGGCGGTTTCTCCGTCCACCGATTCCACATAGTCTATTGAGTCAAACATGCTGTCGATAACCAGGCTGAAGCCACCGGCGGCTGACGCCGCGTGTATCGCTCCCATGGCGGTAGGGTAATCCAGGGTACAGGTTTCACCATACTTATCCGTTATCGTGGAGGTGGTAAAGGTCACGTTGCCGCTCCATATGGTTGATGTCTCCCCTTCCACTCTGACGGTGACCGTTTTGGCACTGACGGCGCCCGCGGTGACCTCCTGGGTTTCCTGGTTATTGCCTTCGTTGGTCTCCGCTACCGCACCACCTGAATCTACCGTAGCCTTGAGGGTGTAATCGCCGTCCGCGGCTGGTGTCCAGGTGAAGGTGGTGGCGGTATCACCCCAGGCGAAAGCCCCGCTTACGCTATTGGTAGCTATCTCAGTATAGCCTCCGCCATCATCAACCTCAAGCTTGACCTGAAAATCACTGACCGATTCCCCGGGGTCCGGGACATTCACCACCACCCTGTTCACTATGCTGGTATATACCTCATTTACTTCAAGCTGGCAGGTAAGGTCCGCCGCCGGGTTAGCCATCACCGGAGCAACATTGGCGGCAAAAAGACCGGATATTAGAAGCAGGCAAAAAAGAGATTTTATTACTTTGCTCATGGGGCTTACCTCCCAATAAATAAAGTGTAGTTGTCTTTGCACAAGTGCATTTGATTATACTGCTTGCTTGAGAGGATGTCAATGGTCAGCTTATCTATTTTGAAGAATAAAAAAACCGGCGTGACAGAATCACACCGGCAGGAAACACCCGGACGTCCCGGCGTCGCTTAGACTTTCTTTACCTCGACTATTTCATAATCTAGGTCTTCCTCCCCCAATTTCCTGGTCAAACCAGGTATCTCATCGTCAACACAGACGATGACCGGACACAGACCGGTCCTGGTTGCCTCAATGGCTGCCTCAGTAACTCCATACGCATAAATATGGCTGATACGGAGCTTTCTCAGGGCAACCATAGCCTCGATGCCGATAGCGCCAACCAGCTTCCGACCACCGATTTTGTTCTTCAGTTCCTCCATGGCAACGGTCTTGGAACCGCCTCTCTCTATCCCGGGTACCTTCAGGATAGTTACTTTGCCCATTTTAAGCCGCACTATGCCCTCTATGCTGGATATTCCCACGTCTTCACCAGCTCTGGCGGCAGTTGTGGTAATTCCTTTGGCCCCCCTGCCAGCATTCGCCGTCGCGAAAAGCATCCCGTCTTTCATCACCAGACCTGCTGTTTGACCTTCAATTAAATCATCAGCCGCTACCGCCGCACAGACCGAGATATTGGTAATCGCCCGCTCTATAAGGACGTCATAGCCTCTCAACTCCCGCAGAATTCTTATTACCCAGTTCACACCTTCATTGGTCAATCTATACTTTGAACGTCCGTCAGAAACGAGCAGGCCCTCGCCTACCAATTGCCGGGTATAATCCGAGATCGCCTGAGGAGTCACGTATAGCTTTTTAGCGATATCCTGCTGCTGGATATTGGGACCGCTATTAGCTATCTCAACCAGTATTTGGAATCTGGTCGCTAGGTTTTTGTTTCGCAATATTTCTATCATGGTTCACCACAGTTGATATGTAATCAAGGGCACTTTATCGCTGACATCAGAGCTGGTCAATACCCGGTATCGTTACCTCTAAAAAATGATGAGGTTAAAGGCAAAGCTAACTATGGTTTTAATAAAACGGCGATATTTTCCCCGCTCCGCATTGAATCAAATCCCCTTTGAACTTCTTCCAGCGGCATAATTTCAGAAATTAAAGGCCTGACATCTATAATTTTATTCGCCATAAGATTAAGGGCAGCCGTTACCGGCCCGCTCCAGTGTGCTTTAATGGTCACTTGCTTTTCTATCCAGATTGCCGGGTGCACTTCCATCGGAGCCATGAAACCGGTCAAGGCAATACTGCCACCCCGCCTCACCATTTGCACCGCCTCATTTAGCACTCTCCCGTCCCGTACGCAAATAAGAACGGCGTCCGAACCAGCCTCGGTAATCTCCAGCACTGCCGACACCACATCGGTATCACTCGCATTTAAAGCGAAATGTGCTCCCAGCTCCAAGGCTTTGTCTAAGCGCGACTTGAGCAAGTCGATAACAATAATCGGGGCTATCCCGTTAGCTTTGGCACACAACATGGCGGCAAGCCCGATTCTGCCAGCGCCGATGATGACAGCTGAATCACCCAATCTCAGACCAGCCGCATTTACGGAACCTATTCCGGTGGCTAGGGGCTCAGCCAGGCACGCTTCCTCAGAAGTCACGGTCTCGGGAACCGGTTGCGCAAAGTTAGCCCTTTTCACAAAATACTCCGCCATAGCCCCGGCTCTGCTTCCGTAGCTTTCCTTCCCGAAAACTGTACCTCGCGATGGCCCGCCCAGACATAAATGATACAATCCCCGACGGCAGTAATAGCACTGACCACAGGTACGTTTGGCGAGACAATACGCCGCGCGGTCTCCCACGGACCAACCCTCGACACCGTCACCCACGGCGGCAACTTCCGCAACCCATTCGTGTCCCAGTATCCCGCCGACATAAGTTTCAAAACCGGGAACATTTTTAAGAGCCTGGTCCAGATATTCAATATCACTACCGCATATAGAACAATATATGGTCTTTAACAAAAGTGTTCCCGCTTCAACAGACGGAGTTGGTACTTCCTGGACTTTAACGCTCATGTCTTTTTGTATCACGGCGGCTCTCATGCAGTCCCTCCGGCTTGGAAATTAATAGCTATCAGGTCACTTCCTCATACTCGCCACTTCAAACTTCTCCATTATAAGACTATAATCAATCTTAACTCAACGCGATGAGTATTTGATTAAAGGCAGCAATTTCTCTAACTTATTTTTGCCCTGATGTAGTCAGCTTGAAGGAGAGGGGGGCACAAGGGGTGAGGTAGCCCCCTACTTATACCACCTCACAAACTCCTTTGGCTCCATCTTGATGCTTCGGTAGGTATTCAGCTTCGCTTCCGGGTCGGGATAGCCCATTGAGATACATATAATCAGCTTCTTCGTTTCCGCTACACCGAGGGACTTTTTTATCTCCGGCGCATAGTTGGTCACTGACGCCTGCAAACAGCTCCCCACCCCGAAAGAGTGCGCCGCCAGGATAAGGTTCTGGGCAAACAGCCCCATATCAAATATCGACCACGGCCCGAGGGTGCTGTCCATAAAAAGGAATACCGCGCACGGCGCCCCGTAAAACTCAAAATTCATCAAACGCAGCCTCTCCCTCCCCTCCTCGTCGTCCCTGGCCACCCCCAGAATCTGCAACCGCCTCGCCCCGTGCTCCCCGGCACGCTTTTTCAGCTCCGGCGGCCAGTCCTGCGGTATGGGTAAGTCCGGATGCGTCGCCGCCTTCGCCCTGGCCAGGTCATAAAGAATTTTGCTCAGTTCCTCCTTCTTCTTGCCGCTCACCACCACAACTTCCCAGGGCTGCGTGTTCGTGTAAGAAGAGCTGTTGCTGACCGATTCCAAAATTTTGTTCATCGCTTCTTCTGGAATGGGGTCAGGCTTAAAGGCACGAACGCTTCGCCTCGTCTCGATTCCTGCTATCAGTTCCATCAATATTACCTCCAGTTCATATATTAGTTGCCATGCCGGTGACTAGAATGCCAGTGAAGCCCAGCCATCTTTTAACAAATCAGATATTACCGTCCCAACATATACCACGTTAACTCCCGCGGCTTCAAGTTTCTCCGTTATCCCCATTCTATCGGCGCACCACTTGCACGCCATGACCTCAACGCCCGCCTCCTGTATTTCCCTCAGCCTTGCCTGGACTTCCGCATCGTAGGCAGCCACTTTCTCCGACGGCCCGAAGATAATCACCTTGACCTCATCCATCCAGCCTTTCTTAGCTGCATTCAAGGGATATACCAGCCCCACCTCCAGCGCCACTTCCCTGTCCCCACTGCTCAGAATAACCAGAACTTTTGACGCCATCCTTTTCTCCTTCCCATTTAGACTGATTTGCCATCAAAAAACAATTTACTTAGCTGCCCCGCCTTTGTCAAGAATCGCCAGGATAAATTGGCGGTGCCCAACAGGAGAGAACCCTTTCTTTGGCTATAAATTGCCTAAATGCTATAATTTATATTATCCATCATTAACTGGAGCTAAGCAACGAGGAGGTAAAAATGGCTAATACTCAGGAGAATTTGAACGCCGCCTTTGCCGGGGAAAGCCAGGCCAACCGCCGTTACCTGTTCTCCGCCGAGCAGGCTGACAAAGATGGCTACGCCCAGGTAGCCCGTCTCTTTCGAGCCATAGCTGAGGCGGAGACCGTCCATGCCCGCAATCACCTCAAAACGCTGGGAGAAATCAAGTCAACCCGGGAAAACCTTGAAACCGCCATCGGTGGGGAACATTACGAGTTCACCCAGATGTACCCCGAATTTATCCAGCAGGCTCAGAAAGATGGCAACAAGAGAGCCGAGGTTATTTTTGATTACGCCAACAAGGTCGAGAAAATTCACCACAACCTCTATGAGAAGGCTCTCAAAGCCCTGGAAGGTGGTCAACCGCTGGAAGATAAGCCTTACCTGGTCTGCCCGGTCTGCGGCTATACCGTGGAAGGTGAAGCTCCCGAGAAGTGCCCGATATGCGGGGCACCACGTGATAGATTTAAGCGCATAGAATAGAGATAGCGGTTAACTGCCCGTCTTTCCTTTTGGGGAAGCTATATGGGGCGGGGCTTCGCCCCGCCCTGAAATCATTTGCTCTGGCGGTTTATCGGCTTATCCGCCTGCCCGGTTGGCCCACTTCTCCGCCAGATCACCCGCCCAGGGCAGTTTGTACTTTGCTCCCTGATAAGCTTTAATCATCAGGATAATCCACAGCACTACCCCGACGACCCCGATTATCCAGGAAAACACCACCCCGATAAAAGGTATCCAGCCGAGGATGATGGAAGCCACCGTCAGGACGCCAAAAACATAAATCGACTGTATGGCGTGAAAGCGGACGAATTTATTTTCCTGCTCAATGAGGACAAAGACAAGTCCACTCACCCACCCCAGGACGTAACACAGCAGCCCGGCCACGTTCTCTGCCAGTCCGGTAGAAGACTTCTCCATTGGCTTATGCCTCCTTATTTGGTATTTAGGCATAAGATTATACCAAGATTCATCAGGTGTCAATACCTGCTACGTCTCGGTGCATTCTTACCAGCGCCTTCTACCGACTACTTTACTAAACTAATCATCAAAAATAAATACTTCGTCAATCGTGGTCTGCAAAGCCTCGGCCACATTGTGCGCCAGCCTGAGCGAAGGGTTATACTTACCCTGCTCCAGATAGATAATGGTCTCCCGTCTGACTCCCACCATCTCGGCAAGTCTCTCCTGCGTCAGGTTATGTTTCGTCCGGTATTCCTTTATTCTTGTTCTCATCGCTATCCCGTCACTTGCTCTTGCTGAACAGCCCTTTGATAAACAGGACCAGACTGCCTGTAATCCCCACCGCAAACGCCAGAGGACAGGCAATAACCGCAATAAAGAAAAAGACCGGCTCATCGGCCACGCCTACCCTGTCCCAGAAGTCGGCGCCAAAAAAGTGGATAAACAGACCATAAATGGCATTGTGCAGGAAAACGCTGATAATAAAAGCACCGAGCGAAATTCCCGCCACCAGCAGGAATATCCTCAGCAGTCTCATGCCCTTTTCCCCCAGATTCGGCTCCACCCGGTCATAGAAAAGATAGGATATCAGATATACTGCCCCAGCCGATATGAACAGTCCGCCCAGAACCTGTACCGTATCGGGAGCCTCAACGAGCCTCACGCTGAAGGGCAACATCAGAAAGGCGACGGCAACCGCAAAGAAAATAAACCCGTTTCTTACCGACTTACCGGTGTTCTCCCGCACCCTCTCGTCAATTGGGGGCAGTTTCCTTCTCCTGAGCAACGACCATAATTCGCGGTGCCCCATCAGCAATGCCCCCACCACCAGAGCCACCACCACGTAATAAGCCTCCAGAGAGATAAGCACCATAGCCACTATCAAAGTGGTAATGGCAACCGCTATGAACACTTTTTTAGTTTTCATGATGATACCTCTAGAGTTATGTATTTCTAACGTTATCTATTTCTAACATACACTAAATCTGGCGTTTTGTCAATACCCCCGCGGACTTTTTTCGGTAATTCGCCGGCACTATTTCAGGTCGTTGGGGATAATTGCCTTACTGCCAGCCTGATGTGGTATTATTTTATCTAAAACTGGAAATAAAAAACGACTGGAATTGGAGGCAACCGATGAAACGTTATCGCACCTTTATCCTTATCGCCGGTATCTTTATAGCGCTCTCCGGGCTGACCTACTTTATTCACTACCTTATCTTCCGGGATGTCCACCACATCTTCATTTACATGGTGGGCGACCTGGCTTTTCTGCCCCTTGAAGTCTTCCTGGTGGTGATAGTTATCGAGCGCATCATTGCCCGCCGTGAGAAACAGGCAATCCTGAATAAACTCAACATGGTCGTGGGAGCCTTCTTCAGCGAAGTGGGAACCGAACTGCTGCAGAGACTTCTCGTCTGTTTCACCCAAAATAGTGAGATTCGCCAGCAGCTTGCCGTCAAACAGGACTGGACGCAAAGCGACTTCAAAAAGGCAATGGCTTTCGCCAGTACTCTGGAGGGCACGCCCCATTGCCTGGACATAGACCTCGAAGGACTGAGAGCATTTCTCATTGAGAAGCGGCAGTTCCTGCTGGCGCTACTGGAAAATCCCAACCTGTTGGAGCATGAGAGTTTTACCAATTTACTCTGGGCCACGTTCCATCTTGCCGAGGAGCTTGAGGCAAGACAATCGGTTGATAACCTGCCCGATACCGACCTGGAACATGTCGCCGGTGATATCAAGCGACTGTATGGGCGCTTGGCTGCGGAGTGGGTAGCCTACGTGAGACACCTGAAAGCAAATTACCCCTTCCTCTTCTCGCTGGTGGTGCGAATACACCCCTTCCAACCCCACCCGTCACCGGTAGTGGTTAAGTAAAGAAGGTTACTGGCACACTAACTTCAGGCAGGAGGTATGGCAAAATTTCCCATTATATGCTCAGAAGTCCAAAAAACTAGTGGACATTGAGCAATATTATGGTATAATTTCTGACAAAGAGGTATTTAATGCCGAAGTGTCCTAATTGCGGTCGGGAGACAGCCAGAACCGAGGACTGGGCTTGCCAGTGGTGCGGCCAGCCTCTGCTATCAACCGCCTTTAAAAGAATACCCAAAACTTACAAGCAACTGCAGGAAGAGAGAATGCAGGAACTCAAACCGCTTGTGAGACTGGAACCGGAACCAGTGCCTGAACCAGAGCCAGCGCCAGCACCGGCATCAGAGCTTGAGTTGCCACCAGAGCCAGTGCCTGAGCCAGAGCCAGCGCCAGCACCGGCATCAGAGCTTGAGTCACCAC
>CAZWYS010000052.1:0-1925 GCA_964638295.1 uncultured Dehalococcoidaceae bacterium | reverse complement strand
GAGCTTGAGTCACCACCAGAACCAGTGCCTGAGCCAGAGCCAGCGCCAGCACCGGTGCCCGAGCTTGAACCAGAACCAGCCACCGGTGCCATAACGGTAACCGTTGCTGAATTGAATTCAGCCTTTAATACGGACAAAGCCGCCACCAACGCCAAACTGGCGGACAGGGTTCTCAAAGTAACCGGCATAGTTGACAAAATAATAGTAAAGGATTATCTTGATATTCAATATATCCTGTTAACCGGTAACAAGGCAAAGGGAACATGGAACGTCCGCTGTACGTTTGGCAAAGAATACGGACCACAGTTAATGCAGTTGACAGCGGGAGAAACGGCAGCCGTGCAGGGTAAATACGGTGGCTACGAAAGAAACGTTATCCTGAAAGACTGTGTTCTGGTTCGCTGAAATGTACCGAATATAATTTAGAAAGGAGAAAGCGCAGTGTGGACTTGGATTGGCATCGCCGTCATTATTCTTCTCATCATACTATTCTTCGTCGCTAGAGGTAGGCGTAGTTAGAGTTTAAATCATTAGTTTTACGCTCAGTGCTGACCATCTGATGAGAATACTCTCCGCCATTACCGGTAAAAATATTAGGACAGCCTTTTGCCCTTTGTAGTTTAGTATTTACTCAAAGAATTAGAAATAATGACGCTGGGAATAGTAATCGCAATCCCTGTCATCGCATTCCCGGCAGTATTACTTTCACCCGAACTCTCTTAACGGTAAGTCCTCGCGTCCAGAGTGAACGGGTACACCCGCTTGAATAATAATATCCAGTATGCTAGAATAATAGTGTATACGAATGGCGAATGTGAAGCGGGATGTATTGTGGGGCGGAGGTTTACTTACTTGCCCTCATTATTATTCTAAACTCCACTAATCTGGCAGGCTATTGGTCTGCCCGGCCGCATTAGCAAGGTCTTTTAGTTACATTTTAGTAGTGTATCGCTATGCGTATTTTATGAAAGGAGGTTAAATGCACCAGGAAAGAGCAGCCAAAGGCAGATGGCAAACCCTGAATAACGCCGAAAAATTCTTCACCATAGTTATTGCCCTGTCCATGGTCGGCGGTTTCAGCCTGCTGGCGATAGAAGCCAGTGGTTTGACCATGCTAACCAGATTCTTAGGCTAATACCCGCCTAAGAATTCTGGGAAAGCGTTATCATTAACTCGTAGGCCCTGAATATGCTCGGGGCTTTTTTATTTTACGGCGCATCCCTGGCCCGCTGGTCTCTATGGACAGGATGAAAAGTAAGGGCTATAATCTCAGGTAGATATGGGTTCCCAACCTAAACTCTGTATCCTCTTCAGCCGACAGGAAATAGACGCCACCGTCAGCCGGCTGGCGGCGGAAATCAGCCAATCTTATAGCGACAAGCATCCCCTCATGCTCGGTATCCTCAAGGGCTCCTTTATGTTCCTGGCCGACCTTGTTCGGCGCCTTGATTTTCCGCTTGAGGTAGATTTTATCGGACTGTCCAGTTACGGTAAGGATAAGCAGTCTTCAGGAAAAATTAAAGTGACGCAGCCTCTCCGTTCACCGATTAAAAACAAAGAAGTGCTGGTCATTGAGGATATAGTTGATACCGGACGGACCACCGCTTTTCTCCTCGATTACCTTCGCCAGCAAAAACCCGCCTCTTTGAAGCTCTGCGCCCTGACCGATAAGCCTGCCCGACGGCAGGTACCGGTTCCCATTGATTATCTGGGGTTCACCGTCCCCGATAAGTTTCTCGTCGGTTACGGTCTGGACTGGGACGAGAAATATCGCAACCTGCCTGACCTGTATATTATTGAGGATAAGGACTGATGCCAACCCGACTGGCCCGGTTAATCTCGGTAGCTAAAGGAGAGCATCCCGCCGACCTTATTCTGGCTAATGCCAGGGTAGTCAATACCTTTACCGGCGAAATTGAATCGGG
>CAZWYS010000051.1:0-11973 GCA_964638295.1 uncultured Dehalococcoidaceae bacterium | reverse complement strand
GGTGACCGGGGACCCAACACCGGTGGCATGGGGAGCTATAGTCCGCCGCACTTTCTCAGCCCGGCACTGGATAAAGCAGTTAAAGAAAGCATCATGGAACCGGCGGTTACAGCGATGCGAGCGGAAAGAAGAGACTATAAAGGCGTCCTCTACGGCGGTTTAATGATTACCAATAATGGGCCAAAAGTGTTAGAATTTAATGCCCGGTTTGGTGACCCGGAGACACAGGTTGTTCTCCCCAGGCTCAAAACCGACCTGGCAGACATTATGCTGGGCGTGATTAATAACAGTCTTGAGCAAATAAATATAAAATGGAGCGATGATGCCTGTGTGGGGGTGGTAATGGCATCTGGGGGGTACCCCGGCAGCTACAAGACTGGTTTCCCGATTATGGGGCTGGATGAACTGGATGAGGAAATACTGATCTTCCACGCCGGCACCAAACGAGGGTCAGCACCGGGAGAAATATTGACAAGTGGCGGGAGAGTCCTTACGGTAGTTGCTACCGGCAGGACTATCGCCGAGGCGAGACAAAAGGTTTATAATAATATTTCAAGAATCCATTTTGAGGGATGCCACTATCGCAAAGACATCGCCGATATAAAAGCGAGGTAAGTAATATGCCGTTAGTAGGCGTGGTCATGGGTTCCAAATCAGATAACGAGGCACTCAAGCCAACACTGGAGATACTAGCTCAGCTTGGTATTGATTATGAAGTCAATGTAATCTCAGCTCATCGTACTCCGGAAAAAGCCAGGCAATACGGGTTGTCAGTTGGCGAGCGCGGAGTTGAGGTCATAATTGCCGCCGCCGGAGGCGCTGCCCACCTACCTGGAGTCCTGGCCAGCTGGACTACACGGCCTGTAATCGGGGTGCCAATGGCTGCCGGTGAACTGAAGGGAGTTGATGCCCTTTACTCCATAGTCCAGATGCCGGCCGGGATACCGGTCGCCAGTGTCGCCATAGGCACGGCGGGAGCCAAAAATGCAGCCTATCTTGCCGCTGAGATTCTAGGACTGAAGTATGACAAGATTCGGAAAGCCTATGAAAAGTACCGAAGTGATTTACAAGGAGACAATAGATGATTGAGCGCTATTCCCGACCCCAGATGAAGAGGGTCTGGGCCGACGAAAATAAGTTTAACAAGTGGCTTGATGTAGAGATTGCCGCCTGTGATGCCTGGTCGGAGATAGGCGTGGTCCCCCGCGAAGCCATGCCCAAGATAAAGCTGGCCAAATGCAATCTCAAGCGCATGGAGGAGATTCTCCAGGAAACCCATCACGATATGACTGCCTTTCTAGGTTCGGTGGCGGAGAGTCTGGGCGAAGAGTCACGTTTTATTCATCTTGGTCTTACTTCCTCCGATGTGATTGATACGGCACTCAGCCTGCAGATTGTTGAGGCTACCGAAATACTAACTCAAGACGTGAAAGAACTTGTCTCAGCACTGGCACAAAAAGCGATGGAACATAAATATACCCCGATGATAGGTCGCACCCACGGTATTCATGCCGAACCGATTACCTTCGGCTTGAAGCTGGCAATATGGGTTGAGGAGATGAGGCGAAATCTGCAAAGGCTATCCGAAACCAAGAGAGCTATCGCCGTAGGCAAGATTTCCGGGGCCGTCGGCACTTACGCTACCGTGCCACCCGAGGTTGAGCAGAAGGCGTGCCGCAAGCTGGGGCTCGAGCCCGCACCGATATCAAGCCAGATTTTGCAGCGCGACCGCCATGCCCAATTTATGACCACCCTGGCTATAATCTCCAGCTCCCTAGAGAAATTCGCTACTGAAATCAGGGGGTTGCAAAAAACCGAGGTGGGAGAAGTGGGAGAGCCTTTTGCTGCCGGGCAGACCGGCTCCTCGGCGATGCCCCACAAACGCAACCCAGAGCTATGTGAGCGAATCAGCGGGTTAGCCCGTTTGGTAAGAGGAAACGCTTTAACGGCGATGGAGAATATCGCCCTCTGGCACGAACGCGACATCAGCCATTCCTCTACCGAGCGTATAATTATTCCCGATTCCTGCCTGCTGGTAGATTACTGCCTGGCCATGTTCACTTCCATAATCAGAGGGCTACAGGTTTTCTCGCAACGAATGAAGAAGAACATAGGCCTCACCAAAGGTCTCATTTTCTCCCAGCGGGTGATGCTGGCCCTCATTGATAAGGGGCTCTCACGGCAAAGAGCATACGAGTTAGTACAAAGAAACGCCATGAAAGCCTGGAAGGGAAACAAAGACTTCCTCAATTTGCTTAAGGCCGATGCTGAGGTTATTACCGTCATGCCCCAACCAGACCTGGAGTCACTTTTTGATTATCAATACTACCTGCGGTATGTAGACGACATTTTTGAACGATTGGGTTTAACCAAAGCCCAATGGAAAGGTAGCCTTGCTGAGCCAACAGAGCTAGCACCAAGAGCAATATAATCCAAGACAAAGAGAATTAGAGATACGATGGACACTCAAAAATTGTCTGAACAAATTCAAAAGGCAGCGATGGCTCTTGATAGTGCTCTGGAAAGCAGGAATACGGAAGAGGTATTATCCTATTTTGCCGATGACTGCGAAATTGAATTGCTCAAACAAATATTAATCGGCAAAGAAGGCGTTAAGAAGTGGATTGACTGGTTATACAAAAATCTCAGGCAAATCAAGCTTCAGCCGATAGTTATGATGGTTGAAGGCAACAAATTTTTTGAGGAATTTATCGTCAGGGCAAGGCTATACAGTGGCATTGAAGTCAAATCAAGGCAGGCTGAGGTTTTGATTTACGACGACAAAGGTAAAATTAAGAGTCTGCGATTATATTTTGACAGGCTTGACTTTATTGAGTCAGTCACCAAAGGCCCCATCAGCAAGACATTGGTGAACCAGATAATAAAGAAATCTCTGGAAGGATTGGCATAGTTTACACAAAACCAGCGAAAGGCAAGGAGCTAAGAAAATTATGGGTAATAGCCAATCAGTGCTAACAAAAACAGACCTGCCACTGCCACTGTTTATCCGGGGCAAGGTACGTGATACTTATGACTTAGGCAATCACTTGCTCATCATAGCCACTGACCGAATTTCAGCCTTTGATTTTGTTTTGCCCAGTGGCATCCCAAATAAAGGTCTGGTGCTTAATCAGCTATCCGTTTTCTGGTTCAGGCAGACAGCACATCTGGTATCCAACCATTTGGTAGAAGTAGTGGATGACGTTTACTGTCTTGATACCTATATTTCAGAGGAAAATCGCTTTTCTTATCCCCCATACCTTGCCGACCGGTCTATGGCAGTAAAAAAAGTAAAGCGCATACCGATTGAATGCGTGGTGCGTGGCTATCTTGCCGGTTCCGGCTGGGCAGACTACCAGCAATATGGGGCAATTTGCGGGATTAATTTACCCAGCGGCTTACATGAGAGCCAAGAGCTACCTGAGCCAGTGTTCACCCCAACCACCAAGGCAGAAACCGGACATGACCTGCCAATCACTATGGGTGAAGTTATAGAACTGGTGGGCAAAGAAAGAGCCGAGGAAATACAAGAGAAAAGTCTGTCCCTTTATAAATTTGCCCGGGAATACGCCCGGAAAAGGGGAATCATCATTGCCGATACCAAGTTCGAGTTCGGGCTGGATGGTGACGAGCTTATCCTGATTGATGAACTGCTGACCCCTGACTCGTCGCGCATATGGGAGGCCAACCTGTATCAAGTGGGCCAGTCCCAGCCCAGCTACGACAAGCAACCACTTCGCGACTGGCTGGTTGAGTCCGGCTGGAATAAAGAACCACCTGCCCCCACGCTGCCCCCCGACGTTATTGAGTCCACTTCCAAGAGATACCAGCAAGCCTACGAGAGGCTAACCGGCAGACAACTGAAATAATGTATCGCGGTCGGCTCCAGGAATACTTTATTACGTTATGGGGCAATTATCAGCGCAGGCGCCGCATAAAATACACCAGATATAAGCCCCTATCGTTCCAGTAAATCTTTGGTACTGGGTAGTTCGGCACTTACCCTCTCATCAATGCGAGTGGCTTTATCCAGCGCTCTACCCAGGGCTTTGAACAGGGCTTCCGCCTTGTGGTGGTCGTTAGTGCCATAAACCACTCTGGCATGGAGGTTAAGCCTGGCTTCAATAGCAAAAGACTCCAGGAAGTGGCGGACAAGGTCGATGGGAAAGCCAAACATATCGTTGCCAGTGAAAGGCAACTCCAAAACCGTATATCCCCGGCCACTGATGTCAAGTGCCACCATAGCTAAAGCGTCATCCATGGGCACCGAGGCATCAGCCATGCGAACAATACCCCGCTTCTCTCCCAGAGCTTCGCCAAAAGCCTTGCCCAAGCAGATGGCGACATCTTCGGCGATGTGATGCTGGTCATTTCCAGTGGCAGAAATCTTTATGTCAAATACTCCGTGCTGCGCCATCTGTGATAGCAGGTGGTCAAACATCTTGATTCCGGTAGCTATCTCCCACTTGCCGCTACCATCAACATTAAGCTCCAAACTGATATTTGTTTCTTTAGTCTCTCTTTTGATAATAGATGACCTATTAGCCATTCATCGCCTCCTCTAATTCCCGGAGTACTCCAATCAGGACATCAGTGTGCTCTGGTTTACCCACACTAATGCGGATGCTATTTTGTAAAAGAGGCTGGTCAAAGTACCTGACCAGTATCCCCTTTCTCTGCAATTTTTGATGCAGTTCACCTGCCTTGCCGCTGAGCACCGAGCACAAAATAAAGTTAGCCTGTGATGGGAAGGGTTTTAACCACTTCAGCTTCTTTAGTTCGGCAAATAACCGCTCCCTTTCGGCGATTATCGCCTTTACCCTGTCCATCAAGTAGCCAACATCACTTAACGACTCCTGCACTGCCACCAGAGCCGCTACATTCACATTATAGGGCAGTTTAATCTTAATCAAATAGCTGACTATTTCCGGAGGGAAAATACCATAGCCCACCCTCAGACCAGCCAGCCCCGCCCATTTACTAAAGGTTCGCAGCACCATCAGGTTTTGGTACTGGCTAACCAGAGGAGCCACTGTCTCCCCGCAAAACTCATAGTAGGCTTCGTCAACCAGCAGTGGCACCCCGGTGTCCACTAGCTCCAGTATATCTGATTCTGGCGTAACCGTTCCGGTCGGGCTATTAGGATTAGCCAGAATAATAAGCTTTGTTTTTCGGGTTATGGCTGCCTTTACCGCATCCACATTAATGGCATAGTTCTCATCCCTGGGTATATTCACCAGCTTGCCTCTATTGATTAGTGTCCGGATGCGATACATATCAAAAGTAGGGATACAATTAATCACCTCGTCGCCGGGCTGGATGAGCAGGCAGAGAATATCGTCCAGAAGCTCGCCACTGCCACAAGCAGCCACAATACTGCTGGCGTCAACACCCGTATAATCCTGTAATTGCTGCCGAAGCCTGGTTTGCCCGGCATCAGGGTAAATCTGCCAGTGCTTATATTCAGCTAAAGCTTGCGATACTCTCGGTGAACAGCCATAGGGATTTTCATTGGCATCAAGTTTGATAACCTTCTCCACCGGAACGTCAACCGCACCCTCCAGGGTATCGGGAGACTTATGAGGAGAATAACTGCCGAGAGTAACCAGCTCAGTTCGTATTAATTTGTCTATTCCTTCAGAAGCCACTATTCAACTACCCCTCAAATAGAAATATCCGGACATTGGCGCATTTTAGCACGAATTTATGTTAAAGGGCAAACGGGGGACCTCTTGCAGAAAAGAATATAAGAAGAAAGAGACGGCAGTGTCTTTAGGACAACTTAATCTGTTTTGAGCCGCTTTTCCACTGCCCGGGCATGAGCATCAAAGCCCTCTGCCCTAGCTATAATTGATGCCGCTGGTCCCAGCCGCTTGAGAACAGCTTCATCTACGGTAATAGTGTTGATAAACTTAATAAAATCGGTTATGTTAAGCGGTGAGCTGAACCTTGCGGTTCCTCCGGTGGGCAAAACATGACTCGGTCCAGCCACATAGTCGCCCAAAACTACGGTTGCTTTGTTACCGATAAATATGCAACCAGCATTGGTAACACTATCAAGATAGGCGGCAGCATTCTCTACCATCAGGCAGAGGTGTTCCGGAGCGAAAAGATTAGCCAGCTCTATCGCTTCATCAACATTCTTAACGACCGCTATCACGCCTCTATCCAAGGACTCGGCAGCAATGGCACGCCGTGACACATTCCTTAACTGTCGCTCCAATTCCCTATTGACTTCATCAGCAAATTTTGGCGAAGTAGTGATTAAAATAGCCGAAGCCAACGGGTCATGCTCAGCCTGGGCTAAAAGGTCAGCCGCGCAGTATTCAGGATTGGCGGTCTCATCAGCCACTATCAACACTTCACTTGGCCCCTGAAGGCCATCAATGCCAGCTATTCCGTACACCAGCTTCTTTGCCAGAACAACAAAGATATTGCCCGGGCCACAAATTTTGTCTACTTTGGGAACTGATTCGGTACCATGGGCTAAGGCAGCAATCGCCTGCGCCCCACCAATACAGAAAATACGGTCAACTTTGGCAATATCAGCCGCAACCAGTGTCGCCGGTGACACCGCACCGTTGGATTTCGGTGGTGTTACCAGAATAACTTCACTGACACCCGCGACCCTGGCCGGTATCGCGGTCATCAACACCGTTGACGGATAAGAAGCAGTGCCACCGGGTACATAGATGCCAACACGCTCCAGCGGGCGTATTAGCTGACCTGAGCCAGTTCCTTCTATCTCGTGCCAGACATTATCCCTTTGCGCTTTATGAAAGGAGGTTATTTGTTCAGCGGCCAGCCTGAGCGCCGAGACAAGTTCCTCCCCTGCCTCCTGATAAGCACCGGCTATCTTTTCTTTGCTTATCTCCAGTGAAGTGAGCTTTATGCCGTCAATTTTCAAAGTCAAATCAAAGAGCGCCGTATCCCCTCCCTTTCGCACCTCGTCTATAATCTGCCTGACTGCCTGCTCCGGGTCATCAGTCCCAAACATCTTTTTTAGTTTTTCCCTCAGTGCCCGGAAAACAGGATAAGACTCGGGCAGGGCCGGTCGTGCCAATGCCGATTTTGCCGACGAAAAACCTTTAATGACTCTCAAATCAGCTGCCCTCCACGGCCGTGCGCAGGGTTTCCGCAATAGAGCTTACCCTTTTGCCTTTGCCAGAACCAGCTTTAATATTGGCATTACCAATAAGGCAAGCCGTCGATTCAAAAAGGGTATCAATAATCTTGAGGTTATGCCTGGCGATAGTCTGACCGGTCTGGGTATTCTCAATCAATAAGTCAGCATCCTCAGGCAAAAAGGCCTCAGTAGCTCCCCAAGTAGGAATCACCCGGTAGCGTCCGAGGCGATTATCTCTGGCATACTTATCGGCAATATTGACATACTCGGAAGCCACTCTAAATGGTGATAATCGTTCGGTGACAAGTTGTTTCAAGCTATAGGCATCAGTTACCGGCAAATCCTGACTGACCACGGCGACTATTTTTACTTTCCCAAACCCGAGGTCCAGAAGTTTCTTCACCGGACTGGAAGGAAACTGGTAAAGGTGTTCCATCAGCCAATCCCGGCCGGTAATAGCCAAGTCAAAATTGCCATTAGCCACCTGCAACGGCATGTCCTGTGGTCTGATTACCTTTATCATAACTCCTTCCAGATTTGCCGTCGGGCGCCGATTACCTATCTCTGATGGGTAATCTTTAATTTTGATACCAGCTTTGTTCAATATCTTCAGCAGCGGCGCTTGCTGGTGCCCATCAGGCAAAGCCAATCTAACCATACCATCAACTGGCTCTGGATATTTACCAGATATTCCTGTTACCCTTATTCCGGTAGAGACATCCGCCTTGATGGTCACTTTGCCGCAATTATCACAAATAGAAGCCACCACCTGATTTAAATCTTTTGCTTCCCAGCTACTCCGATTAGCGATTAGAAAGGCACCGAAATCAAGCACTTTGCTAACCGGCATCAGTCCATAATTATAAAGCTCCGCTTCTGTCTTACCGCAGATTAAGGCCAAGTCAGCGTTTCCCGGTGGATAAACTTCAGCCCCACCCCACACCGGAAAAATGCTGAACCGGCTCAGCCGATTTTTCAGAGCAAAGGACTCTGCCAGGTTGGGATACTCGCTGGCGATACGTATTGTGCCCAATCTGGCTCTTAGCTGCGCCACGGTTGATATCTTCTCAGACTGGCCAGCCGCGATAAATAAGCTACCATTACCATATCCCAGGTCTCTTATCTTGACCAAGGCACTGCTCGGGTATTTAACCATAAGCTCTTCAATCCAGTCCAGACCGCAAATCCCCAAGTCATAGTTGCCTATTGCCACCTGAATCGGAATGTCCCTCTCGTGAAATATGGTGGCAGTGAGAGCGGGAAACTTTTGCGATTGGAGGCGATAAAAGCGCGCTTTCTCATGGTAGCCATCCAGTCCCCAGCCAACAATTTGAAGCAAGGCATCTGTCTCGAGTAGAAGGCGCCCTTTAGGTAAGGCTATTTTTATTGGCACTTTCCTCCTCCAATAAGGCAAGGACCTCCCCAATAGTCTGCAGCCCAGATTTGCTGGATTTAACTTTATCCCAAAGGACAAACGAAGGTTTTCTACTTCGGACGTCAAGGGTCCATCTCAAGTCAGCCGGTTCTTGTCCACCCAGGTCAAGTTCAGCCACATACCCGACTTCACGGAGGCAACTGGCAACACGATAAGCTTCTTTCAATGCCTCCTCATGCTCAATCCTGACCAAAATTTTTGGCGCCAGTGATTTTGCCTGGATTTCCGGCTTCACCAGATTCATCAGATGGTCAACGTAAAGGGCAAAGCCCGAGGCAGGAATATCTCCACCACCCATTGCTGGAATAAGGGCATCATACCTGCCACCACCACATATCTTCTCCTTACCGATAAAGAACTGAAAGATTATACCAGTATAATATTCAAAGCCGGCACCCGAAGCGATGTCAATCTGGTACTTGCAACCCAGTGTTTCGAGAATATCAACGACACTTATGAAATTATCAAGGTAGGACTCAAATTCAGGTAAACTCCGGGCGGAGAGAGCCTTCAGGTTTTTAAGAAAACCGGGTGATTGCCCTTTTAGAGTTAGCAGCGGAAACAAAACGTCCTCTAATTCTGGTATGCCCGCTTTTAGCCTGGCCAATGCTTTTCCGTTTCCGTCCAAAATCTGGTCAAATATTCTGACCTGTTCTTCAGGACTCAGTCCAAGCTTAACCAGAAGCGCCTTGATTAGACCGGCATGAGATAGTCTAAGCACCATGCCTTCAAGCTTTAATTTCTTTAGCGTCTCCAGAGCCAGTAATATCAGCTCAGCGTCGGTTGGCGGAGAGCTTACCCCGATGAGCTCAGTGCCACACTGCCACCTTTCTCTCGTCTTTTTCCCTGTCTCTTCAAAAATAAAAGTATTAGTAACATAAAATAACTTAGTCAGACCTTTTCCCTGCATGGTATCAATGTAAAGTCTGGCTATGGGTATGGTGCCGTCAGGTCTCAAGACTACTCTCTCACCACTCCAGCCATCCCAATCAAGAAAAGAATATACCTTGCCTAACATGCTGGGGGTAAGCGTGCCTGCTGAAGTGAAAAGATGGAGATACTCGAGAGTTGGTGTTTTAACTTCCTGGTAGCCCCATTTAAGACAGCAGTCCCGAAAAACTCCCTCAATCAGACGGAACCTCACCATCTCTTCGGGGGAGAAATCTCTGGTTCCTTTACACCTCTGGACTCTCATAGTTCACCATTGATAAATACTCGTCAATTCTACACTAATTATATTCAGCTATTCAAATTCAGTTATCAGATAGAAGTCGCCGTTGTTTTTATTTGAATTAAAACTATTGTATGGTATATTATATAGAGTTATTTATCTTTAATTTCAGTAAGGTTGCTAATGCCGCGAGTTATACGTTTATCATTAATAGTAATCAGCTTATTGCTTGCTACCGGTATAGCTGTCAGGGCGCAGGAAACGACTCCCAGAATTGATGTGCTTACGGTTAAAGGCACCATCAATCCCGTGCTGACTGACTATATAGCACGCGGCATTGAACAAGCAGAGGATACCGAAGCCCATGCCATTATCATTCAAATGGATACTCCTGGCGGTCTGGACACCGCCATGCGTGACATCATACAGGAGATTACCAACTCCAGAGTTCCAGTGGTAGTATATGTCTCCCCGGCGGGAGCACGTGCGGCGTCCGCGGGGACCTATATTACCATGTCCGCACATGTCGCGGTTATGGCACCAAATACGGCTATCGGCGCCGCGACGCCGGTATCTCTTGGCGGTGACGGCGAAGCCCAGATGTCAGAGGAAATGAAGCACAAGATTATCAATGACGCCATTGCCTATATCAGAGATATCGCTGATTCTCACGGGCGCAACGCTGAGTGGGCAGAAAAAGCAGTCAGGGAAGGCAGTTCGGCTACATCACATGAAGCCCTGGAGCTTAATGTTATTGATATGATTGCACCTGACCTGAATACTCTCATCACTCAACTTAATGGCAGGGAAGTAACTCTCCTTGATGGCAGCGTGGTAACCCTGAATACTCAAGGCGCGACAATTAATGATGTTGAGATGAAATTGATTGAGGACTTTCTCTACACCATTGCTGACCCGAACATTGCCTACTTGTTACTGAGCCTGGCCATGCTCGGAATAATGGTTGAAATTTTCAACCCCGGTCTTATTTTCCCGGGTGTAGTTGGCGCCATCAGCCTGTTACTTGCTTTCTTCTCGCTGGGAGTGCTGCCAGTAAACTGGGCGGGGGTTTTACTTATCGCTTTAGCCTTCGGCCTTTTCATTGGAGAAGTATTAACCACCACCTTTGGTCTATTTACCATGGGGGGCATAACTTCACTAATTATTGGCTCGCTAATTTTGTTTAAGGGCGGCTCTCCGTTGTTTAGAGTAGACCCCTGGCTGATTGCTACCGTAACCATAATGCTTGCCGGCGTATTTGCTTTTGTGATTAACCGCGCTATACGCGCTCACCGCAAGCAAGCCAGCACTGGTAGAGAAGAACTAATCGGGAAACGAGCTATCGTGAAAGTAGCCCTGGATCCTGAGGGAACCATCTTCTACAAAGGCGAACGCTGGGCAGCAATATCAGACCAGGGCCGAGTGGAACCCGGAGAGGAAGTGATTATAACCGAGATTGATGGTTTAACGCTGCATGTAATCAAGAAACAGTAAAGGAGGCTTCTTTTGTTTTCGTTTTATATAAACCCGTGGTTGATTATCGTAGTTGTTATTCTTATTATTGCTTCCCTCGTTTTCGTTATTATTTTTGGAATTCGCGCCCACAAACAGCAAGCATCTGCCGGCAGGGAAGAGCTGATAGGAAAGACTGCCGAAGTAAGCACAGTCATGGAACCCAAAGGAACCGTTTTCATTCAGGGTGAACGTTGGGCAGCAATATTAGATAAAGGTCGGGTAGAACCCGGTGAGGAGGTGATTATAACCAAGGTTGAAGGTTTGAAACTGCGGGTAACCAAGAAAGAATAAAGGAGGTAAGTAATGAATCCAATTATTATCGGCGTCATTGTTTTAGCGGTGCTCATAATTCTGCCGATGGCAATAAAAATTGTTACCGAGTACGAGCGAGGCGTTATCTTCCGCCTGGGACGGCTGATTGGCGCTAAAGGGCCTGGCTTATTCCTCATCATTCCCTTTGTTGACCGATTGGTCAAAGTAGACCTGCGTGTCGTGACCATGGACGTCCCATCGCAAGAAGTAATTACCAAGGATAATGTTACCGTCAGGGTTAATGCGGTGGTCTACTTCAGGGTAGTTGACCCTGAGGCTTCAGTGGTCAAAGTTTTGGACCACATTAGAGCCACTTCACAAATATCACAGACGACACTACGGAATGTACTGGGGCAGTCCGAACTTGATGAGCTGTTGTCGCAAAGAGAAAAGCTTAATCAAATGCTGCAAAAA
>CAZWYS010000050.1:6084-12077 GCA_964638295.1 uncultured Dehalococcoidaceae bacterium | reverse complement strand
ACTGTCTGCACCCAGGAGGTAAGAATATCAAAAAGCCACCAATCAAATCGGAGATGAATCAGGTTGCTACTGGCTTTACCCCTCGTCCGGTCTGGCACTCACAGCGTGCCTACATACTGGCTTCAGTGGCTGGAGTCGTTGGTCTGGGGAACCTGTGGCGGTTCCCGTATATGGCTGGAGAGAACGGCGGCGGCACTTTTGTTATAGCCTACGCAATCTGCATACTCTGTCTGGGTATCCCGTTATATGTTCTTGAAGCCAGCGCCGGTAAACTGGCTCAGCGAGGTCCGGTAGGACTATTTCGCCGGGTCAACCCGAGATGGGGGCCATGGTTCGGGTGGTTCTTAGTCGTGCTGACCATCACCATTATGAGCTATTACCTTGTTGTTAGCGGCTGGACACTCGGCTATGCCGTAGATGCCATCATGGTTAACCTGAAACCATTCAACGAATTTACTGCGGGCATGGCTTCACTCTGGTTTTTCCTGGCGACAACTGTCCTCACCTTTGTCGTATTGCTACGCGGTATTGGTGGTCTCGAGCAGATGAGCAAAATCCTGCTGCCATTACTTGTCCTGATAGTTGGTGGACTCGCCATTTACGCACAGACTCTCCCCGGGGCCAGCCAGGCTCGTGATTTTTACTTCGGCTTTGACCTGGCAAGGTTTCTGGAGCCCAGAACATGGCAAATGGCAGCCGGGCAAGCCTTCTACTCACTAGCCATTGGGCAGGGATTTCTCATCACCTACGGGAGCTATTCCCCTAAGGGCTTTAACATAGTCAACTCATCCACAGCGGTAGCATTCACCAACTCCATAATCTCCGTTACCGCTGGACTGATGGTATTCCCCATCGTCTTTACCTTCGGCATTGCTCCTGATACCGGGAGTCAGCTCGCTTTTACCGCATTTCCCAAGATATTTGGAGAGCTCCTCGGCGGTCAGTTCATCGGCATTGCTTTCTACATTCTGCTGTTCGTGGCAGCATTCACATCGTGTGTCGGCGGGATGGCAGTAGCGCTGGCACCAATCCGGGATGAGTTTCATATGTCACGGAAACGGGCAGCCCTGATTGTAACCGCTATTACCGCTGCTCTGGGTGTTCCCTCAGCACTGAGTTTCACATCGGTAGGACTTAATATTGGCGGCAAGCCATTCCTGGATGTGATAGACCAGATAGCCGGTTCCGGCGTGGTGGTCGTGGCCGGGATAGTTGGTGCTACCCTGATTGCCTGGCTGCTGCCTAAAACACAAATTCTCAATGCCATCAATGCCCCGTCACGACGCCTAGGACCAATTACATTTTCTCCCCGGTGGATAATATCGGTAGGCCGTTACCTGCCAGCGGCTGCAGCGGCACTATTATTGCTTACCTATCTGGTTTAGGCACCGGGCAGCCACACCATACTATCAACCAAGCTTAACTTTCGCTTCCCCCACCACCACCGTCTCCCCTTTTTGATTACGGGCACCCAGGCTACAATTGGCGTAAACAACCCCCTCCTTATCCACGATGGAAACTACCCTGCCCTCGGTAGTTATGGTATCTCCGGGACGGGCTGGCGCTTTAAAACGGACGGAAAGTCTGCCCCCTGAAGCCCAATTTTTACCAAAAGCCGCAGCCATCACCTCCGAGACATAAGCCAGGCATAACATCCCGTGAGCAACAGTACCCCCGAAAGGAGTCTGCCGGGCAAAGGCTTCATCAATATGAATAGGATTAAAATCCCCGCTGGCTTCGGCATAGAGGTTAATCTTCTCCTGACTGATGTGCTTTACTACCGGAGGCAGAGTATCCCCTGCCTTTAACTTAGTTTTTGGTTGCTTACCTAAAGAAGACATGTTACTTCCTAACCGGGTAAAACTAAGGTGGTCTTTCCTGCCAGAATCTGCTCTTTGTCCTGATTAAAGGTGCTAAGTCCAATTACCAGCAGGCGCAACCCGCCCCGTTGTAACTTCTGCACTACTCTGCCGTGACACTCTATAGTAGTCCCGACAGGCACCAGCTTTAGAAATTCAAGCTCTTGAGAGGTATGAATGGCACCGGCTAATAAGCGAGTCAGCCCGGATAATACCTCCAGTGAGCGGGCGGCTATGAACATAGGCGGGACAAAACCCGGGAGAAGTCCACCTCCCTGTTCATCTATCGCCTCCAGATACTTAGAAATAGCCGATTCACTTAGCTCATAGCTGACAGAGGGGAACTCATAACCCACAGCCAGCTGCTCAAATTCTCTCGCTGGCATATTACCAGGGCTTTTCTCTTCCATACATTCCGTAAGAGCACCCTTTATTCGGCTATCTTTCCCCTCAGGGTTACAACTAGTGTCCCCGGGCCGGCATGCACTCCCAGGGTAGTGCCTAACCTGGCTATTTTGACCGGCTCTTTAGTAAAGATAGAAGCCAAACGCTTGGCAAGGGTCTGGGCTTCATCCGGCGTGGTGCTATAGCCGACGGCTACAGCCTCAATACTTGAAGCACTCTTAACAAAATCAATCAGACGCTCTATACCTTAGCCCGTGTGCGAACTTGACCAGCCGGCATCACCTCACCATCCTTGAGGGTTATTAGTGGTTTCACATTTAATATTGAGCCTAATAGTGCCTTTGCTTTACCAATGCGCCCACCCAACTGCAGGTATTTGAGGGTATCAAACAAAGCCAACAAATGGGCATTGGGAACATCCTGTTTTACACCATCAAGTACTTGCTCTAAATCCTTGCCTGCTTTAGCCGCTTCGGCGGCAGCAATGCATACCAATCCCATAGCCATGGTGATTGAGCCTGAGTCCACCACCTCTATAGGACATCCCCCCTCCCCTACCATCTCCTTGGCCTGAAGTGCTGAGTTATAAGTGCCACTTAGTTTACTGCTGAGGTGAATAGAAACAATTCCGTCTGCTTCCCGAACGAGCTTTTTATAAACCTCAACAAAATCCTGCGGGCCGGGCTGAATAGTAACCGGGTGGACAGGACCATGCACTAACTTTTGATAAAACTCATCATCAGTTATGCTCACCCGTTCCCGGTAGACCTCATCCCCAAACCGCACATACAAGGGCACCACGCTAATCCCCAGTTCCTTAATCAATTCAGCAGGCAGGTCAGCGCTGCTATCGGTAACTATCTTTACCGCCATAATTTCCTCCTTTGCAAGATTGACTATCTTTGGATGATAAACTATTATCTATGAGACTAAACTCTGCTCATTATAGGGTGTTTATTTATTTTGTCAACAACTATTTAGGAGGTTATTTAGCAACCTATCCCCCTGACCCCCTTCCCTTATTAAGGGAAGGGGGAGTGCAGGTAAGAGAGGGGCGAAGCCCCTCTCTAAAATCTCTTCCCCCTCTCCTTTTAAGGAGAGGGGGATAAAGGGGGTGAGGTTAATAAACAACCTCTTCGGGTATAAACTGGCTTTGTCTGTTTGACACCCTGTTGAGCAGGTGATAGATTAGAGTTAGGGTATTTCCCGGGTAAAAAGTAGCGAACCAGAACCGCTAACTCCCCAGTTAATCAGTTTGGTCATGAATGTAGGTGTGTGTAAAATCAGCCTTCGCTTACCAGAAAACTCATCGCTTAAAGGTAAGCGCCAGATATTGAAATCCATTATTGCCCGCATCGGAAACAAATTCAATGTTTCTGTGGCTGAGGTTGATAACCACGACCGGTGGCAGCTGGCTACTATCGGAGTTTGCTGCGTCAGTAATAATAACCGGTACACTAACGAGGTCCTGTCAAAGGTGGTGGATTTTGTGATTAACAGTCGGTTTGAGGTAGAAATACTTGATTATGAAATTGAGATTCTACCCATTTGAGTGGAGGGGATATAGTGGACACTTTGGCCTTTCTTCATCATCTTCAAGCTCAACCTGCCTACGCTGACCAGATTGCCCATATTGAGCATATACCACCCCGCCAGGCCGCCCCTGCTGAATTAGATAAGCCTCTGGCTGATGAACTTCAGGATTGTCTCAGCAAGCATGGCTTGTTACCCCTCTATACTCATCAGGCGGAGGCGGTGAATAAGGTCCGTCAGGGGAAAAATGTGATGGTGGCAACTTCAAGTGCCAGTGGCAAGACGCTGTGTTATAACCTGGCGGTGGCGGAGGCGCTTTTAACTGAATCGCAGGGACGTGCTCTTTATCTCTTTCCCACCAAAGCTCTGGCTCAGGACCAGTTGCGCGGTTTACATCAGCTATTCGTCCCTGACCTGTTTCAGGTAGAAGAGTTCGCTACTTTTGATGGTGATACGCCGCGCGCGGAGCGGTCTGAGATAAGAAAACGAGCCCGAATAGTACTCACCAATCCGGATATGCTCCACGTTGGCATATTACCCAATCACCAATCATGGTCAAGGCTCTTGCGTCACTTGCGCTATGTGGTAATTGACGAAGCCCATGCCTATCGTGGTGTTTTTGGCTCTCATGTGGCTGGTGTGCTGCGCCGCCTGCGCCGTCTCTGTCATCTTTATGGCTCAAGTCCTCTATTCATTTGCTGCTCGGCGACTATCGCTAACCCCGGTGAACACGCCGAAGGACTGGTCGGTCTCCCTTTTGAGGTGGTTGATGATGACGGCTCACCTCACGGGGGCAAGGACTTTGTCTTCTGGAACCCCCCGGTGGTGGATAAAGCGAAGAGCGTGCGGCGCAGTGCTAATAGCGAAGCCACCAACTTATTTACCGAGTTAGTCAGCAATAACATCCGCACGCTAACCTTTGCTCGTACCCGTCGTCTGACCGAGCTTATTTATATTTACTCGCAGCAGAGATTAGCCGAAATGAGCCGAGTCCGCCCGGAACAAATCAAACCCTATCGGGCGGGGTATCTTCCCGAGGAGCGGCGTCAGATAGAGCGCGAGCTTTTCAGCGGTCAGCTTACCGGCGTGGTGGCGACCACTGCTCTGGAGCTGGGCATAGATATTGGTGACCTGGATGCCACGGTACTGGCTGGCTACCCGGGGAGTGTTGCCAGCGCCTGGCAGCAGGCGGGCAGGAGCGGTCGGAGTCGTGACCAGTCTATTAGTTTTCTGGTGGCTCTGGATAATCCGCTGGACCAGTATTTTATGCGTCACCCTGATTCCTTTTTTCAGAAAAACTTTGAGAACGCCCTGGTAAATCCGGGCAATCCCTATATCTTGCGGGCTCATCTGCTGTGTGCTGCCTGGGAATGTCCGCTGGACAGCAATGATGAAAAAATCTTTGGCGCTGCTTTTGCTCAGGAGATAAGGGTGCTGGAGGAGCAGGGCATCCTCAGGGAGCGCCATCGGAAGTGGTATCTTTCGCCGGCGATTGCCTACCCGGCTCAGGCGGTTAGTATACGCTCTACTACCGGGCAGAACTTTACGGTGGTTGATACCTCAACGGACTTATTATTGGAAACGGTGGAAGCCAGCGTGGCTTTCTTTCAGATACACCCCGGAGCCATCTATCTGCATCAGGGTGAGGCCTATCTGGTCACCGAGCTTGACCTGGCTAACCGCGTTGCCTATGCGGAACCGACCCGGGCTAATTATTATACCCAGACGAAAGAGATTGAAGATTTACACATTGTGAAGGTAAACCGTAATAAGAACACTGGGCGAGTGAAAGTGTATCTGGGTGTCGTGGAGGTTACCAATACCGTGGTTGGTTTCAAGAAGAAGGCGCAATACACCGAGGAAGTTATTGGAGAAGAGCCGCTTGATTTACCGCCGCAGTGTTTTTCGACGGTTGCTTTGTGGTTTGACCTGCCGCCCGAGGTAATCGCTCAGCTCGTTGAATGGCAGCTTGATTTTGCCGGCGGATTGCATGCCGTGGAGCATGCTGCGATTGGAATTCTGCCCCTGTTTGCCCTCTGCGACCGTAATGATATCGGCGGCGTATCTACTCCCCTCCACCCCGATACCGGCCGGGCCCAGATATTTATCTACGATGCCTACCCCGGCGGCAATGGCATTACCGAGAAGGGTTTTGATATAAAAGAGCAATAATGGCGGGCGACACTTAAGGAATTG
>CAZWYS010000050.1:0-6074 GCA_964638295.1 uncultured Dehalococcoidaceae bacterium | reverse complement strand
TTTGACATGATAACGGAATTGTGGCAAGCTACTTTACGGGCGATAGCCGAGTGCCCGTGTCAGGAAGGCTGCCCAAGCTGCATACAGTCGCCCAAGTGCGGCAACAATAACCAGCCTCTGGATAAAAAAGCCGCCCAAATACTGCTGGAAGGACTGCTGGCTCAGTGATAGATATCAAACAAGCTCTAAAGCGGAGCCATGATAGCTGGTTTGGCAGGGCGATGCGTCTCTTTGACCGCCCGGTGGTTGGAGATGAGGTATGGGATGAGCTGGAGGAACTGCTCATTGCCGCCGATGTAGGGGTTAGCACTACGGAGAAGCTTATTGAAAAAGTTAAGCAGCGGGTGGCAGCAGATAAAATTAATGACAGCTCGCTGGTGCGGACTGCCCTCCAGTCGGAAATGGTCAATATCCTGAGCGTTCCCCCACATGAAGTAACTGATAATCTCTCTCTGCCCAGAGTTGTGCTGGTAGTAGGTGTCAATGGTGGCGGGAAAACGACGTCTATTGCCAAGCTTGCTTACAGCTTGAAGAATGAGGGCAGGAGTGTTATTTTGGTTGCGGCCGATACTTTTCGGGCCGCTGCTATTGACCAGCTCAAGCGCTGGGGGGAAAGAGTGGGCGCCGGTATTATCGCTCATCAGCCTGGAGCTGACCCGGGGGCGGTCGTTTTTGATGCTTTGCAGGCGGCACGCAGTCGGCAGATTGAGGAAGTAATTATAGATACTGCCGGGCGACTGCATACCAAGTATAACCTTATGGAAGAGCTTAAAAAAGTTAAGCGCGTGGCGGCTAAATCTGATGCTGCTGCCCCGCATGAGGTAATCCTGGTGCTTGATGCCACCACCGGGCAGAATGGCTTGACTCAGGCCAAATATTTTACCGAAGCGGTAGGCGTAACCGGAATCTTTCTGGCCAAGCTGGATGGTACTGCCAGGGGCGGCATCGTGCTGGCTATCTGTGATGAATTAAAAATTCCAATCCAGTTTATCGGTATTGGCGAAAAGTTGGAGGATATGGCTCTCTTTGATGCCGCGACTTTTGTTGAGGCTCTCTGCGCCTGATTTTCAGGAGGAACGATGATTACGATAGGCATAAATCCGGTAGCGTTCACCATTGGCTCAATAGAGGTAAGATGGTATGGCATCATGGTCGCCCTGGCGATTTTGACCGTCGTACTGTGGACAGCATGGGAAGTCAAAAGGGGCGCCGGAATCTCTTATGATACCGTGTTTACCGCGGCACTGGTTGGTATTCCTTCAGGGATAATACTGGCGAGGTTGCTTCATGTCATTGATATGTGGGAATACTATGGCCAGAATCTGGGACAGTTAATTGGCGGTGGTGGTCTAACTGCCTACGGTGGGGTACTGGGTGCTGCCCTGGGTATCTGGGTTTATAGCCGCTTTAGCAAGTTTAACTTTGGCTATTTTGCTGATGTAGTCGCCCCGGGAATCATTCTGGCTCAGGCGGTAGGCAGGGTCGGCTGCACCATAAATGGCTGCTGCCATGGCATACCGACTTCCCTGCCCTGGGGCGTTATCTATACGCACCCTGATAGTTTTGCCCCTCTTGGGATAGCCATTCACCCCACGCAACTTTATGAAATAGTATGGAACTTGCTCGTTTTTGGGGTACTGCTCAAATTAAGAAGGCGTTTCAAGCCAGATGGTACCTTGTTTCTTATCTATCTCGGTCTATACTCTTTGTGGCGCATCGGCGCTGGCTTTTTGCGACCGGGGACGCCTTTTCTCTTTGGCCTGCATCAGGCTCAGGTAATCGCCATAATAGTCTTGGCCATCGCCATCCCCTGGATGATCTTAAGGGCACGGTGGGTGAGGGCGGTGGAATGATATGATTTTGCATCCAAAGTTCCCCAGAATATTCTACGGCTGGTGGATTGTTGGTGCCTGTTTTGTTATTGCACTTTATGTTTCCGGGGTTGTTTTTTACGGATTTACGGCCATCTTTGAGCCCATAGCCGATGAGTTTGGCTGGAGCTATACGCATATTTCATTTGGTGCTTCAATACGCGGCTTGGAAGCAGGTATCCTTGCCCCCGTCGTTGGCATACTTGTTGACCGCTGGGGACCGAGAAGACTGATGTTTGGAGGTCTGATTTTTACCAGTCTCGGCTTGATAATCCTCAGCCGTGTTGATTCCCTCGCTATGTTCTATGTGTCCTTTGTTTTGATGGCGATTGGTATTAGTAGCTGCGGTATCTCGGTGACGGTAACGGCGGTCGCCAACTGGTTCCGCAAAAGAGTCGGACTGGCCACTGGCATCATGATTTGCGGCTACGGCTTTAGTGGTTTTCTGGTGCCGGTGATGGTTGGACTTATTGAGACTTATGAATGGCGAAACGCGGTGGTTATCCTGGCGGTGGGTATGCTGGTGATTGGATTACCGCTCTCGCTGGCAGTGCGGCACAAGCCGGAACAGTATGGCTATCTACCCGATGGGGAAGCAAGCAGCACCGTGATATCAGACGAGAACCTGGCAAAGCCGCTGGCCAGTGAAGACGGTATTGGTGCCAGGCAGGCGATGAAGACCCGTGCCTTCTGGCATATCATATTCGGCCTGATGCCCCAGTTCATCGTGGTGCCGGCGGTAACCACGCACGTGATGCCTTATCTCAGCAGCCTTGGCGTGGTCAGGTCAGTGTCAGGCCTGGTGGCGACGGCTATCCCGCTGTTAAGTATTGGGGGTCGCTTCGGTTTTGGCTGGCTGGCTGATAAGTATGAGAACAGGCGATTGTCGGCAGTCGCCCTCGCCCTTTTTACGCTGGGGCTGGTTTGTTTTGAATTTACCTCTGTCGGATGGTTGTGGTTACTGGTGCCCTTTCTTATCTTTTTTGGTTTTGGTTACGGGGGTAATGTTAGCATGCTCGGGATTTTACTGAGGGAATACTTCGGCAGGGGTCGCTTCGGCACCATCATTGGCCTTGTGTGGGGCATATTGATGGTGGGAAACATGGTCGGACCACCCGTAGCCGGATGGGTCTTTGACCACTGGGGCAGTTATCAGGGCACATGGCTGGCGTTTGCTGGACTTGGTATTATTGGCGCCATTATTATAATGGCGATGCCTTCGGTCAAAGCTAAACCCTGAGCAATTGATAGAACTTATTAAACGTGTTTTCCTCAGTTCACCGCTGGGTAAAAAAGTCTAGCGATTCTTCTACTACAGTCTATCTTTCAAGCTTTTATGTAAGAAGACGTGTCGCCAGCTACCTCTCTTAGTATGCATCTCCTTTTTGTGATTAAGTCCGGTTGGTGGGTGCGAAGTCCAGTATATTAAGCCTGAGCCTTTCCTCGCCGCGCCACCGGTCTATTTCTAAATTATAAACAAGGTCAAGCGGTGAAACCGCCTCAGCCAGATAGCTGCCCAGCCTGAAACCGACTCCGTCCCACATGGTGCCGTCCTGTTTTAGCTTTAGTCTCAGGTGCTCGCCGCCATTGCCCATGGTTCGGCAATCAATTACCTCGACTCGGCGGCTGAGGAAGGTGGGTACTGGATTCCCACGGCCAAAGGGAGCCAGCTGCCGGGTTATCTGAAAGGTATCTCCACCAAGGTCAGGCAAGGTAACCTCAGTGTCGATATTCAGGCAGGGACGCAGGTCGGCTCCGGCTAGCTGGTCGGTGGCTAACTGCCGCAATGTTTCTTGCAGGCGCGCTAAATTCTTGGTGGGCAGAGTAAAACCGGCTGCCTGAGAGTGCCCGCCAAACTGGGATAGCAGGTGGCGGCACTGGTTCAGGGCGGCGATAATATTGAACTCGGGAATACTGCGGCAACTGCCGCTGCTTACTTTCTCGCCGGTTTTGATAGCTATTGCCGGGCGGTAGAATTCCTCTGCTAGTCTGCTGGCTACCAGACCGACGATGCCAACCAGAAAGTCCTTATCGCTGGCGACCAGCAGTGATGAAACTCCCTGTGCCGCTATTTGCTCTCTGGCTTTGGCTACGGAGGCGGTGGTTAGTTTTTGCCGTTCCGTATTTTTTTGGTCCAGCCATCTGGCCAGTCTATGCGCTTCCTCTGGCGAGTCGGTCATCAGCAGTTTATAGCTGGTCATGGCATGTTCCAGTCTGCCGGCGGCATTTAAGCGTGGGGCTATAATCCAGGATATGCTTTCGGCATCCAGGCTGCCGGTACTCAGCCCCGCTTGGGTTATTATTTCTTTGATGCCAAGCCGGGGGCTGGTGTTGATTAGCTTCAATCCTTCTTTAATCAGGTAGCGGTTTTCTCCCAGCAGCGGTGATACATCAGCGACGGTGCCCAGTGCCACCAGGTCTATTAGCTTATCCGGGTACTCTTCTCGACCGAGACCCTGGAATAGAGCCTGAAGCAGCTTAAAAGCCACCCCGGCACCGGTGAGCTCAGTGAAAGGATAGGTTGAGTCGGGTAACTTGGGGTCGATGATGGCGATAGCTGGTGGGATTTCGGGCAGAGGGGTATGGTGGTCAGTGATGATTACATCAAGCCCCATTCTTCGTGCCTTCTGGACTTCAGGCAGGCTGGTAATGCCGCAATCTACCGTAATAACCAGGCTGATGTCTTGCTGGCGGAGTTTCTCCAGAGCCGCTTTTTTCAGTCCATAGCCTTCGGTCAGGCGGTGTGGAATGTAGGGAATAACCTTGCCGCCAAGCACCGAAAGCCCTTGAACGAGCAGGGCAGTGGCAGTGATGCCGTCGGCATCGTAGTCTCCATAGATGGCAATGTTTTCGCTGGAGAGTAAAGCTTGGTAAATTCTGGCTACCGCCTGGTGCATACCGGGAAGCAGGAAGGGGCTGCTGGAAAGGCTCTTGTCACTTGTCATAAAGGATTGCCATTGCTGTGGCTCGCTGAGGCCGCGGTTATACAGAAGCTGTATGACCAGCGGGGGAAAGCTTGAGTGGTGAAGCAAATGTCCGTCGGGAACTGGCGGCAGCAGATTCCAACGATAATGGCTCAAGCTTATGCCTCAGAATATTCTCGGAAAATCAATACTGAATTATGGCCACCAAAACCAAAAGAGTTGGAGAGGGCAGTGGCAACCTTGACTTGGCGAGCGACATTGGGCACGTAATCTAAATCGCACTCAGGGTCCGGATGAGTAAGGTTGATGGTCGGCGGTATGATACCATGCTTGATAGCCATGACACAGGCCATTGCCTCGGCAGCTCCGGCGCACCCGATAAGATGCCCCGTCATTGACTTGGTGGAGCTTATCGGCACCCGGTACGCATCATCACCGAAAACGGTTTTTATCGCCCGGGTCTCCGTCACATCATTTAGTGGCGTAGAGGTACCATGGGCATTGATATAATCAACTTCAGTGATGTTAATGCCCGCTTTTTTCAGCGCTATCTGCATGGCTTTGGCAGCGCCGGCACCATCTTCAAGGGGTTGAGTAACGTGGTAGGAATCAGCCGTGGCACCATAAGCCATAATTTCCGCCAGGATATTGGCTCCCCGCCTTTGAGCATGCTCAAGCTTTTCCAGGATAAGAACACTGGCGCCCTCGCCAATAACAAAGCCATCACGCTCGGCGTCAAAAGGACGTGAAGCCGACTGCGGTGCGTCATTTCTGGTTGAGATAGCTTTTAAGGCATTAAAAGCGGTGATGCCTACCGGGTTGATTATTGACTCGGCGCCCCCCGCAAGCATAACCTGGGCATCGCCATGCCTGATGAGTTCGCAGGCAGCACCTATGGCATCCGAGCCGCTGGAGCAGGCTGAGGTGGTACAAAGGTTCGGCCCTTTAATTCCCTGTGCAATTGATATCTGGGCAGCCGCCATATCAGATATCATCATCGGTGCCAGGAATGGACTTACCCGGTCTGGTCCTTTTTCTAATAATATCCTGATTTGTTCAAACAGGGTGGTCAGCCCGCCAATACCGCTACCAATTATCACGCCAATGTCATCAGTATTACTGTGATTGATTTCCAGCTTGGCGTTTACCACTGCTTCACGGCTGGCAGCTACCGCCAGTTGGGCAAAGCGGTCCATACGGCGCGCATCCTTGCGGTCAATATAATCAGTTGGCTCAATCCCCTTTACTTCACCGGCAAACTTGGTCCCCATACCTTCCG
>CAZWYS010000049.1:0-12144 GCA_964638295.1 uncultured Dehalococcoidaceae bacterium | reverse complement strand
CGAATGATATCACGGCTCCGATTTCCATCAAAGAATTCCGACGGATCGGCGTCAACAAGGTCTTTGACCCCCAAAAAATAGTGCTGGTGCCCGACCACTTTGCGCCTAATCGGGACATCGCTTCCGCCCAGATGACTAAACTGATGCGGGAATTTAGCTATGAGCAGGGAACCCTGCACTTTGAAGTGGGTAAAGGAGGCATTGAACATGTTCTTTTGCCAGAGCAGGGCTTGGTGCTTCCCGGGGAAGTGGTCATCGGGGCTGATTCACACACCTGTACCTATGGCGCTTTGAGCGCCTTCTCTACCGGTATGGGTTCAACTGATATTGCCGCCGCCATGGCAACGGGAGATATCTGGATGAAAGTGCCGCCGACGATTAAATTCGTTTACCACGGCAGCTTGGGCAAGTGGGTAGGAGGTAAGGATTTAATACTCTATACTATCGGTGACATCGGCGTGGATGGTGCGCTGTATTCGGCGATGGAATTCACCGGCGAAGCAATCGACGCTCTGCCCATGGACGGACGATTTACCATGTCTAATATGGCTATTGAGGCTGGAGGCAAAGCCGGTCTCTTCCGGGTGGACAATAAAACGCAGCTTTACATAAAATCTAGAGCACGACGACCTTATAACGTATATGAACCGGATGCTGATGCCGAGTATGCCAGGGTCATTGAGTATGACGTCTCGGTCATTGAACCTCAGGTTGCCCTGCCTCACTCACCGGCCAATGCTAGACCGGTCAGCGAAGTAGGTGATATAAAGATTGACCAAGCGGTAATCGGCAGCTGTACCAACGGCCGCCTTGACGACTTGCGAGTGGCTGCCCATATATTGAAAGGGAAGAAGGTGCAACCCAAAGTGCGCTGCATTATTATTCCCGGCTCCCAGCAGGTATATCTTGATGCCCTGACTGAGGGACTGATGGACATATTTATCAAAGCCGGTGCTGCTGTCAGCACGCCAACCTGTGGCCCGTGCTGCGGACTGTACATGGGAATTCTGGCTGATGGCGAGCGCTGTATTTCTACCACTAACCGCAACTTTGTCGGCAGAATGGGCGCTCCCAAATCAGAGGTCTACCTCGCTAATCCGGCGGTTGCCGCTGCCAGTGCCGTAACCGGCAAGATTAGCAGTCCGGACGAGGTTATCGGTTAGAAAGAGACATGCGAAGAAACGAGAAGGAAATTACCGATATTGATGAGATTGAAGAGATAATAAGCAGGGCAAAGGTGTGCCATCTTGGCTTAATGGATGGAGATGAACCCTATGTAGTCCCTGTTTGCTTTGGCTACGAGAGAAAGGCGCTTTACTTCCACAGCGCTCTAGAAGGCAGAAAAGTTGAGCTTATCAGAAAGAACGGTAAGGTTTGCTTTGAAATGGATGTTGATATGGAGGTAGCCATTGCCAGAAAGCCGTGTGATTGGACAGCGAAGTATAGGAGTGTTATCGGGGTGGGTAAAGCCTGTATCCTGGACAACGAGGAAGAAAAGGCTAACGGCTTGAGGTTGATTATGAAGCAGTATTCCGAAGGCGAGTCCGACTTTGATTTTGAAAAGTTGCCTTTGATTTTGGTCATAAAAATTAATATTGAAAGTATCTCCGGCAAAAAATCTGGATACTGATAAATTTGGGGAGGTTACCAGCTGATGTTAAAAGGAAAAGTTCATAAGTATGGTGCCAATATAGATACCGATGTCATTATCCCGGCGCGCTACCTGAACCTCTATGAGCCGGCAGAACTGGCGGAACACTGTATGGAGGACATCGACCAGGATTTCTTAAAGAGAGTGCAGCCGGGTGACATAATTATGGCGGATACTAACTTCGGCTGCGGTTCATCAAGGGAACATGCCCCCATGGCTCTTAAGGCGTCCGGTATCTCCTGTGTAATCGCCAAAAGCTTCGCCCGTATCTTCTTCCGCAATGCCATAAATATCGGCTTGCCGCTGCTTGAGTGTGAAGAAGCAGTCGACAAGACAGAGTTGGGCGATACTCTGGAAGTTGACCTCGCCGGCGGTAAGATAAAGAACCTGACCCGCGGCATGACTTTTACGGCTACCTCTTATCCTGACTTTATGGCGGAGATTATTTCTGTTGGTGGGCTTATTGAATATACCATGAAAAGATTAACGAGCAGGAGGGTCTAGAATGCAATTTCGCCTGGCGGTGCTACCCGGTGACGGTGTTGGCCCTGAGATTACCGATGAAGCAATCAATGTATTGCAGGCAATAGGTGGAAAGTTTGGATGTAATTTTGATTTGCACTACGGATTGATTGGCGGGATTGCCCTTGATGAACGGGGGATATCTCTGCCACCGGAGGTGCTGAAGATGTGCCGGAGTTGCGATGCGGTATTGCTGGGTGCTGTCGGTGGTCCCAAGTGGGACGACCCCAAAGCCAAGGACCGCCCCGAAATTGGCCTTCTGACGATAAGGAAAGGGCTGGGGCTATTTGCCAATCTGCGCCCGGTAAAAGTATATCCCATGCTGGCTGACTCTACTAATTTGAAACCAGAGGTTATTGAAGGCGTAGATTTTATTTTTGTCCGTGAGCTTACCGGAGGTCTCTACTTCGGTCGGCCCAAAAGACAGTGGCAGACGTCAAAAGGTCGGCGGACTACCGATACCATGTCTTACTCAGAACAGGAAATTGAGCGCATTGTCAGGGTTGGCTTTGAGCTGGCGAAGACCCGGCAGAAGAAGCTGGTTTCAGTGGATAAAGCCAACGTCCTTGAAGCTTCTCGTCTGTGGCGACAGGTGGCGGAGGAAGTAGCCAGGGACTATCCTGATGTTGAACTGGAGCACATGCTGGTAGATTCCTGTGCCATGCGGCTGATTCAAAATCCAAGGTACTTTGATGTTCTGGTCACCGAAAATACTTTTGGTGACATTCTTACTGACGAGGCGTCAATGCTGGCTGGCTCCCTGGGAATGCTGCCCTCAGCCAGCTTGGCAGGAGTACCAAGAGAAGGAGTCAAAACAATTGGTCTGTACGAGCCTATTCATGGCAGTGCCCCCCGCCGTGCTGGTTTGAACATGGCCAACCCCATCGCCACTATTCTTAGTGCCGCCATGATGCTGCGCTATTCCTTTGGCCTGGTCAATGAAGCAAAGGCGGTTGAGGCGGCAGTTGATGAGGTGCTGCAGGAAGGCTATCGCACTTATGACATCATGGACGAAGGCAAAACCAAAGTAGGGACGAAGGAAATGGGCGACTTAATTGCCGGGAAGGCAAAGAGCTAAAATTACCCCGTTTCACTCTTCTGTTGCTTATTTTGATGTCTTCTGCATGAGTTCAATAATGGCGCCGCCGACTTTATCAGTGTCAAAGTAGGCCCATTTAACGGTGGGGGTTTCCCCGGTCTGGGTGATGGTAAACCCTTTTTCAGCCATTTCCGCGGTCTCTTTTTCAAGGTCATCCACGAAGAAACCCAGGTGATGAATGCCCTCTCCTTTTTTCTCCAGAAACTCCTTGACCGGGGTATCGCCCTCAAGCGGCTCTATCATCTCAAAGACCAGGTCTCCCATGCCCCCCTCGGCATGGCGGAGGTCTATTTCATAGTCAGTCGGCTTACCATACGCTGTCTTTCCAGTTAAGGTTATTGGTCCTTCCGGTCCGATAAAAGTCGGGAATGGCCCTATACCCAGGGATTGGTAAAACGCGATGGCTTTGTTCATGTCCCTAACGGCCACCGCTACATGATGAAACTTCCAGTTCTGGTGCATGCTAACTCCCTCCTGTCTTTGCTTTCAACTGAAGCTTTGCCTTCATTATAGGTTATTCATTGAGCTTTAAGCTTTTACAAGCATCTAGTATAATGAAAGAAAGGAACATTTGGCAAGATGGCCTGGCCATTAAAGTAATCGTTGGAAAGTTAGAGATGGGTGAAATCAAAAGTGCCTGGGAAATAGCTCGGGAAAAAGTGGAGAAGCTGGGTGAGGCGACCGAAGAAGAGCGCTTAAAATGGAAGTATGTCCCCGAAGGAGAAAAGCTGGCGGCCAGATACCTCAAGCAAAACATGAACTTGCTGGTAGATTTAGGCCGCTATGAAGAAAGTGCCAGGAAGTATGTAGCCGAAGGTGCCGGGGACATTTTAGCTAGAAACATTAACCTGCCTAACAATGACATGGCCAGAAGGAATAATAGAAAGGCTATGGATGGCCTGAAAACCCTGAAAAACGACAAAGTCAGTGTGGAAAATGTATTCAGCCGGATGAGGCGCGTTTTTGACCACTACATTGAGCAGGGAGAGCAGCAGCGAAAGCAAGCCTATGAATCACTAAAAGCTGAATTTGAAGAGAGAATACAGCAGGCGGTGAAGCAGCAGTTGGGGACATTTGCCAATGTCAGAATAGAAGTGGAAAGCCAGCCGCAGTTCCAGGAGGAATGGCGCAAATTACAAACTCAGCTGGATTTACAATATACTCAACTCTTGGACGAATATAAACAGGAGCTATCCGCCATATCTTAAGGAAGACTGATGGATACGAATGACGACAGGATTGAATACGCAGTCAGGCATACCGAGATATTAAGGCTGCCCAAGCAGAGCCTTTCTACCTTTGGCACCACCAATGTCTACTACTATCTCGTTACTGAACCTGCCTATACCGAGTTGACCAGAAACGCTAACGAGACTGTGGTGAGAGAGGGCAGGGTAATTGCCGCAAGACCGAGGATTGTGACCCCTTATTATCTTTCCAAGCTTGAAGGGTTCAGCCTGGAAGCCAGTAGATACCTTGATGCCCTGGTTAAAACACACGGTTCTGGTGCTCCCGGGCTCTTTTATACTTATAAGAACGAACCGAAAGGGCTTAATATCGTCTCGGGTCATTGGCGGGAAGTAGTGGATAAACTAAATACTGAAATTGACAAGCGTGGCGACCCATTGGCATCTATCATTAAAGGTGAGGATGAACTCTGGGACGTCTCTTTGTTGAAGTTTATCTATGAGCTGACCAGAAGTTCCCTCCACGATAATTTAACGCAAATGGGAGCCAGAGGACTTTTGGATGTGGATTCCGGTGGTGTTCCAGTTGATGCCAGAGTGAGAATTGAAGAGCTCTTTAGCAAAGTTACCAGGGGAGAATATGACCCTTACCAGCTAAAAAGTGAGCTTGACCGCTGGAACTTATTTGCCGAGTATGAGGACAGATTTTTCGCCATTTTTAAACGGAAATATCGGTGAAACTTCCAATAATTGAAGCCAGAGACCTCTCTGAGGCCTGGTTTCTTCGCCCTTAAAACTTCCGTGGAACCATGTTAAAGTTAAAAATAGCGCTGATTGCGGTGGTAAGTTTGGTATTATTTTGTTGGTCTGGTATAGGCTGTGCTCCCGTCCGGGGTTTTGATACTCGCCTCAGTTCAATCGCAAAGCCGTACCACTTCAGTATCGCCAGGTGGGAAGTTAGCACTCTTTGCAATGATGCCAGGCAGATAATTGGGAGCAAGGATAAAAAAACTGGTGATGAAATCAGCAAAGTTGACGAGTATTTTTCCGGTATTGACCGGATAAAAAACCTGAAGTCAGAAATAGAGGCAGTCAAAGCCGGAAATAAACAGGGCGACCTGACTTCGCTTGAGGCTGAATTAACCGGGTTGCAACAGCAAAAAACGGCTTTGGAGGCTGTGGCTGAGCAGGCGCTTGAGATACAGATACGGGAGATTCTGAACCAGCAGAGCATTTTCAATCCGCTAGCCAGGTACATCGGGTTAAAATTTGGCTTCCCCCCGGTGAACTTCAAGCTGGCAAAGCCCCCCAATTTACTGGTGGTTTCCCCCCGGGACAAAATAGAAAGCATGCGAGAAATCGTCCTTCGCCAGGGTATTAGCCCGGAGGAGATGGAGAATATCGAAGCTGATGTTGACAAACTGGGTGTCTCTTCGCTGGTACTGGAACTCGGTGGCTTTGGGGGAACTTACCCCACTTTTGTTACCAACGAGGCTAGTTTACGCTTTATTATTGATGCCGCCACTGAGGAGTGGTTGCACCAGTATCTTTTCTTTAAACCGCTGGGGTTTCGCTACTTTCTGGATTTAATCGGTATCGCCCGTAATTATGAAATTGCCACGATGAATGAAACTGTGGCTGGTATGGTCAGTAAAGAAATCGGCGCCATTGTCTCGGAAAATTACTATTCAGAGCGCGAAGCCAAGGCTGATCAGGCTCAGGGGGCAGTTTCTGGATTTGACTTTAATCGGGAAATGCGAAACATAAGAAGGATGGTTGATAGCTATCTAGCTCGCGGAGAAATCGAACAGGCGGAAAAGTTTATGGAAGAAAAGCGGCAATATCTGGCCACCAAAGGCTACTATATTCGAAAACTGAACCAGGCTTATTTCGCCTTTCATGGAGCCTATGCTGACCGCCCGACTTCTATAAGCCCGATTGGAACGGAATTAAAGCAACTGAGGACTCAGAGCGCCTCATTGAAAGATTTTCTGGAAACAGCGGCGGCAATGACCAGCCGTAAAGACTTAATTGAGAGTCTCAAATGAGATTTTCGCGGTCTGCTCAAGCGGGCATGTTTTTGCTAAAATTATTTGGTCCATAAAACAGGAGGCCTGACATGCCGGAGACATTCTTCCTTACCCGCTACGATAGTCCGTTAGGGAAATATATCTTGGTTAGCTCTCAGCGTGGGGTTGTCTGCGTGAAAACAGAGTCACGTGCTGAAGCTCGCCTTGCCCGATGGAAGAGGGACGGCATACGGATACAGGAAGATGCTGACTATAACCATAAGGTCGTTGCCGAGCTGAACGAATATTTTACCGGGAATTTGCGTCAGTTCAGTGTACCGCTGGACCTCAGGGGTACGGATTTTCAGCTCCGGGTATGGAAACTTTTGCAGGAAATCCCTTACGGAGAGACTCGCTCGTATGGCCAGATAGCCAGTGCGCTGGGTCGTCCTGCTGCCAGTCGGGCAGTGGGACGCGCTAATGGAGCCAATCCCGTTGCCGTCATCGTACCATGCCATCGGGTTATAGGGGCCAATGGTAAGCTGGTTGGTTATGGGGGTGGACTGGACAAAAAGCAGGCTCTCCTTGACCTGGAAGCTAAAGTGCTGCGTCAGAAGTCTACCAGGGACTTTTGAGGGTAGTTTACATAAAGATAAACCCTGTATCGTAGTCTATCGGGGAAGCTACATCAAGGAATAAGAGATTTCCTCGCAGGTAATAAATTCCAGCAGTACCGGGCGTTTTTCCTCTTCGGTTACTCTGCGAGCCCGCTGGAACGCAGGTTTGATTTCATCAGGTTTCTCAATTCGTTCCGCGTAACCGCCCATGGCACGCCCCATATCCGCATAGTTGCCGCTAAGGTCGAGGGACCGATAGAGTTCCTGCGCCAGCGGCTCATCTGGAGCCTCGATGGCCATAGTTGAGTTGTTCAACACTACGGTTATGATGGGTATCTTGTTTCGTGCTGCCGTCTCAAAGTCCAGTCCCACCATGCCGAAGGCAGCATCTCCCATGAAGTTGATGGTCAGCTTATCCGGTTGCGCCAGCTTGGCACCGATGGTAAGCCCCAGTCCGGTTCCTAGGGCGTGCGATTTGCCCCACCCGATGTAACTGCGAGGGCTTATTGCCGGGTAGAAGGGTACCAGTTGGTCACGCGGGCTGCCGGCATCATGGGTAACGATGGCTTGTTTCGGGTCTATGGTATGCATTAATTCCCAGATAACCCGGTATGGGTTCAGGGGCACCTCATCTGACGTTAACTTGGGCATCCACTCTGCCAGCCATCCCTCTTTCAGCCTCTTTATCTCAGCAGCTACGGTGCTGTTATCTTGCCTGTGCTGTTTGCCCAGGCGGTCCCTGACCGCTTCAATGAATTGACGTAATACTAACTTGGCATCACCGATAACGGGATAATCCACCGGATAATATTTGTTGATGTCTCCCGCTTCATTGGTAGCATGAATGATGACCTTCCCGGGAGGTATATCGGTTGACATGTAGTGGCGTGCGAAGCTGCAACCAATACCGAATACCACATCTGCTTTAGCCAGAAAGTGGTGCAATGGTTTGGTCACGGTGCGGGCGCCGGTGCCCAGCGATAGAGGATGATTTTCCGGGAAAGCGCTCTTGCCCATCAGGGTGGTCATTACTGGCACCTGCAAGAGTTCGGCCAGCTCCAGCAATTCGTCCCATGCCTCAGCGTAGAGCACTCCGTGACCAGCGTGAATTAGAGGATTGCGCGCCTCCACCAGCACCCGTGCTGCCTCAGCTATGTCCCCGGGATTACCGGCGGCACGCGTAGCCTTGACCGGCTGGTAATCCAGTTTCTCCACTTCTTTATCCACTATGTCGGCGGGTACCTCCAGCATGACCGGACCCGGTTTACCCATCCTCAAAAGGGAAAAGGCACGCCTCATTATTTCGGGTACCTGCTCAGCAACACTGACCCGCTCTACCCACTTGGTCACCGCATCATAGCTGCGCACTGAGCTGAAGTAGGGTTTTATTCCAGCCCGGTCACTGGGATGGCCCATAGGCAGCAAAAGAACGGGTACTGAATCAGAGTAGGCCGTAGCTACCCCCGAGAAGGCATTTTCGGACCCGGGCCCAAATTGCATGGTGAACACGCCAATGCGCCGTCCATTGGAAATGCGACTGTACCCGTCTGCAATGCCCACCCCAACTCGTTCCTGCCGGCAAACAATTGGCTTTATCCCGGCTGCGGCCATAGCATCTATGATAGGAGAAGAAGGATAACAGCTCAGAAATTCCACTCCCTCACGCTTGACTATCTCGGCGATAGCATCAATTACCCTCACTGAAAGTTACCTCGCAGGGACTCGAACCCACGACCCACTGCTTGCCCCATTTCTGAAGCATATTATATCCTGTCAGCAAATGGTAATCAACCTGAGCTACGGTGCCTTTGAGGTTGGAAGTACACAATCTGCCCTTTTGTATAGCCATTTAAGTTAGAGCGTGCTAAAAATAAATAGCTGGGTGGTCCCGTGGAGAAGGAAGCGTCATCATGATGTATGCGTTTCAAACTGTGTACCTCCGCTCGTGATTGCTAGCTTTGCCTTCTCCAAATACGTCAATTAGAAGACAGGATATTCTAAAGGTGGCTGGAATCTGTGTTCAGGCGTTGACAATTCATTTATGAGGTGTTAGGATATCCTTTACAACCCCATTAATGCATAGCTATAGGGAGGGCGTGCTCTGCCAGGAGAAATCAGAGGGAACTGGTGCTCCTCCCGTCGCAGCCCTGAGCATAACTGGGCAAGTGGAATCCCACCTCATAAAGAAAGAATCGCTCTCTTGGTCAGGTACCTGCAAAGCCAGCTAAAGAAACTTAATGTTAATATCCAGTTGGGCAAAGAGGCCACTGCCAGTGCCGTCGAGGAGTTTAAGCCTGATGTGGTGGTCCTGGCTACAGGAGTTAAACCTTTGCTACCGCGTATTCCGGGTCTGGACAAAGCTCACGGCGTCCAGGCAGGAGATGTCCTGGAAGGTAAAGCAGAAGTAGGGAATAAGGTTGTAATAATCGGAGGAGAACTGGTAGGCTGTGAGACGGCAGAGTATTTAGCCGAACAGGGGAAAAAAGTAATCGTAGCAAGGAGAGGCCCGGAAATGGCACTGGCGGTAGGATCTAGTCGCAGAAGCTTCTTTCTGAATAGGCTTGCCGAGAAGGGAGTAACCTTGCTCCCGGGAGTTACATACGATGAAGTATCTCCTTCCGGTCTTGTCGTCACCACCCAAGAAGGCGAAAGAAGAACTATTGAAGCTGATACCATAGTTCTAGCGGCGGGGGCTATTCCGGATAATAAACTTTACGATGAGGTTAAAGGAAAGCTAGCCGAAACTTACTTGGTTGGCGACTGCGCTGGGCCACGGACAGTACGTGAGGCTATTGCCGATAGTTTCCGCCAGAGGTTGATTGCCTGGATGGAAACACAGTCAAGTTTTTACAAGGAGGACAAACAGTGACCACAGATATAATTGAGGAGTACAAGAGAACTCATCCCGGTTCTCGGAAACTTCACGAACAGGCAGTGAACGCCTTTGCCGCTAATGGTGCTACCCATGTCACGCGTCTTCTGGTACCTTTCCGGCCTTACATTACTCACGCCAGGGGTTCACGAAAGTGGGATGTAGATGGTAACGAATACATTGATTACGTGATGGGACACGGTGCCCTGATACTGGGCCACAGCCACCCGGCAGTGGTTCAGGCAGTACAGGAACAGATGGTCAAGGGAGTTCAATACGGTGAAAACCACGAGCAGGAAGTGGCATGGGCAGAACTAATAAAAAGTATGATGCCGGTGGCGGAGAAAATAGAATTCTGCGCCTGCGGTCAGGAAGCCAACTTGATGGCAATAAGACTGGCTCGAGCCTTTACCGGGAAAAAGAAAGTGCTCAGGTTTGTAGAGAATTTCCACGGCTGGGCGGGTGAAGTAGCGCCTGCCGGCTCAGCCGGCGTTGTCATGCCGGAAGTCACCTTCATATCCATGAACGACCTTAGTAAGGTAGAAGAAGAACTGGCCAAGAACGAATACGCCGTCATCTTTACTGAAGGGGGCGGTGCCCACATGGACGGCCAGATTCCCTGGGATACTGATTTCATTCGTGCCCTACCTGCTCTAACTAAAAAGTACGGTACGGTTTGGGTTATTGATGAGGTAGTCACCGGTTTCAGGGATTCCCGGGGAGGCTGGCAGGAAGTAGTTGGGGTGAAACCTGACTTAACTACTCTCGGCAAGTGCGTCGGTGGCGGACTTCCGGTTGGTGCTGTAGCCGGCCGGACTGATATTTTGGAAACTCTCAATCCAAAGACATCGCTGGAACGATACATAAGACATACTGGCACCTGGAATGCTAACCCGCTCTTGTGTTCCGCCGGCACTACCGCCTGCAAGCTGTATCTGAACGGTGAACCACAAAAAAAGGCTAACGAATTTGGTGCCTACCTCAGAGAAAAGGGAAACGAAGTTCTAGAAAAGCGGAATATCAATGGGCATCTTTACGGCCGGACTATAATCCACCTCTACCTCGGCCCGATTGACTATGAACCTTCTGACTATACCAAGCCACCTACCAGAGACATTGCCAAGATTATCGATCCGAAAGCAGTTGCCATAAAGGCCCATCTCTGCCTGCACCTGCTTCAGCGCGGCGTGGCTACCATGGGAGGAAGATTCTTCGTCCTTTCGGCAGTGCATACCAAAGAGGACATTGACCAGACAATAGACGCTTTTAGTGATTCCCTTGACGCGATGATTGCTGAAGGTGTAATTAAAACAGCTTAGTAAACGTGAGTAATTCCAGAGGCTCCGGTAACATTTGGAGTGAACCCCTGATACTGGACACAATGGGTTAGGAGGATTAGGAAGGTCTGGCAGAGTCAGAGTATAATCGGAAGGAGAAAGGACCTTGCCATGAGGAATCAAAGAAGTTTCAGCTTAGAGTTCAAGCGCCGGGTGGTGGAAGAGCTAATGAGCGGCGAAAGCCGCCCTGCGCAGCTCTGCCGCAGACATAACATCATCTCAAGCGTGCTTTACCACGGGAAGAGGCAATTCAGGCAGTGAAGGCCTCCAGATATCCCCCAGTCGGTGTCAGAAGCTATGGCGGACCCAGGGCCCGACTCTATGGTGGTGTTGCCTATTTTGAACACGCCAATGAGGGAATAGCCGTCATCGTGCAAATAGAGCATATTGATGCGGTCAACCGCGTTGATGAAATCCTCTCCGTAGAAGGTGTTGATGGCTTCTTTATTGGACCAGCTGATTTAGCTATCTCAATGGGACTAAAACCGGGACTTGACCAGACCGACCCCAGACACATAGAGGCGGTAAACAAAGTCCTGGCGGCAGGAAAGAGGCACCATGTTCCGGGAGGTCTCTTCGTTGGCGGTCCCGAGGCAGTCAATGAGCGTATCGCCCAGGGATTCCAATTTATTGGCCTTAGTAGCGATGAAGGTTTCTTAAGGGGTGCGGCTTCAGCAGCGCTCAAGAAAGTCATCAGAGATAGAAAGGCCATCTAAATCCACACCTGCTGGGACACTACACGAATTTATTTCTCCACCTGAGGCAGCGGGTTACCCAGCTTTATGGAGTCCCTGGTGAGACTCGAACTCACGACCCGCTGCTTAGAAGGCAGCCAAAGACACTCAAATTA
>CAZWYS010000048.1:0-12798 GCA_964638295.1 uncultured Dehalococcoidaceae bacterium | reverse complement strand
TGTCATTGCGAGCCGAAGGCGAAGCAATCTCGTGCCTGATGATACAAATCGTTTGGGATTGCTTCGTCACTACTCTCCTCGCAATGACAGTTTAATCAACCAGATGCAAATAAAACCTTCTATCTGAATTGTTCTGGCTGATAATGTTATAATTTAGCTGATGGATATTTTGGCCGAGCTCAATCCGGCGCAGCGAGAGGCTGTCGAGACCATCAGCGGGCCGGTACTGATTCTGGCTGGACCGGGCAGCGGCAAGACCAGGGTAATCACTCATCGGATTGCTTATCTCATCAAAGTTTGCGGGGTCAGCCCCCGCCGCATCATGGCGGTTACCTTTACCAACAAGGCGGCCCGGGAAATGGCGGAGCGACTTCACCGGCTGGTCAGCGGTTCGGCAGGGGATTTAACCATCGGCACCTTCCACGCCATTTGCGCTCGCATCCTGCGCCGGGATGGCAAAGCCATCGGCGTTAACTCCGGCTTTGTCATTTACGACGATGACGACCAGATAAGTCTCATCAAGCGCAGCCTTCAGGCGGTCGGCCTCGACCCCAAGCAGTACGCCCCCCGGGCAATACAATCGGGGATTACCGCCGCCAAGAGCCGGCTGCTGACGCCAGCCGACTACCTTCAGCATAGCCGGAGCTACTTCGACGAGATAGTGCAGCGGGTCTATGAGCGCTATCAGCAATTGCTGACGGAAAGCAATGCGCTGGATTTCGACGATTTATTACTGAAAGCGGTGCACTTATTCCGGCAGAACCCTGATATCTTATCGCGATATCAGGCGCGCTACCTGCACCTCCAGGTGGACGAGTTTCAGGATACTAATGTGGTGCAGTACGAGCTGATGAAGCAGCTCGCCGGGAAGTACCGCAATATCTGTGTTGTTGGCGACCCTGACCAGTCGATTTACGCCTGGCGATTTGCCGACCTGCGCAATATCCTTAACTTTGAGAAAGACTACCCGGAAGCGAAGGTAATCTTGCTGGAGCAAAACTACCGCTCGACCAAGATGATTCTGGAGGCAGCCAGCCATATTATCTCTGCCAACCAGAGGCGCAAGCCCAAAGGCTTGTGGACGGATAATGAGACCGGAGTCCTGCCGGAAGTTGTTGAGACCTATACCGAGCAGGAGGAAGCCCAGTTCGTCGTCAATGAGGTGGAGCAACTGGCAGGTGGGGGAGAGTTTAAGCGGGGCGACTGCGCCATAATGTACCGCACCAATGCCCAGTCGAGAGTCCTTGAGGAGGCTTTTATTCGCTATGGCGTGTCTTATAGACTGGTCGCCGGCACCCGTTTCTACGAGCGACGTGAGGTCAAGGACATTATCGCCTATCTCCGGGTCATCCAGAACCCTTACGACAGTGTCAGTCTGCGGCGCATCATCAACGTTCCCCAGCGGGGCATCGGCCAGCGCAGCCTGAGCGAGCTTTCTGAGTGGGCGCAGTCCAGAGGTATCTCGGAATACCGGGCGCTGCAAATGTTGGCTGGGCAGAAAGAGGGTGAAACTCAGCTTAGCCCTCCGTTTAACTCTCGCACTACCAGAGCCTTAACTGGCTTTGCCCGCATGATGGAGGGGTTTATTAAACGCCGTCGGGAACTGAACTTGGTTGACTTATTCGACCTGGTTATCGCCAACACCGGTTACCGGGAGTATTTATTCAGTGGTCCGGATGGCGAGGAGCGCTGGGAAAACGTCCTCGAGCTGCGCACCGTCGCCCGGGAGTATGGTGATGTAAAGCCTCTCGAAGGTCTGGCTGCCTTTCTGGAAGGGGTGACGCTGGTGGCTGATGTCGACGGGCTGAATGAAAGCATTGATGCCGTAACCTTGATTACCCTGCATCAGGCCAAGGGACTGGAATTCCCGGTGGTGTTCATTGTCGGCATGGAAGATGGCATCCTGCCCCATATCCGGTCGTTTGACGACCCTGACCAGATGGAGGAGGAGCGTCGACTTTGCTACGTCGGTGTTACCAGAGCCAAGAAGAAAGTATATCTGGTGCGGGCGTTTCGCCGCAGTTTCCGGGGCACCAGCGGGGTAAGTATGCCGTCGCGCTTTTTGCAGGATATTCCCCCCCACCTCATTTCAGGGGGCGAGCTGTGGCAGGGGGAGGACAGCCAGCTCGCCACGGCGATGTACTCCTGGAACAAGGCTCCCGCCCCCGGACCGCCCCTCGCCGAATTGAATGCCGGCGACCATGTCCGGCATGAACAGTTTGGCGACGGCGTGGTGGTCAGCGTTAGGGCGGTGAAGGATGACGCCGAGGTGGTGGTGGCTTTTGACGGTGCCGGGATAAAGAAGCTCCTGCTGAGCTTTGCCCCGCTGGAAAAGGTGTAGAGAGCGTTTTCAAATTAGGAAGGTCAGAAAGTTTATAGTATTATTCAATTTTAATGTCTATCGATTTTCTATATGCTCTGATACCAAAGACTAAGAAAAATATCGCTGCTAATGCAAATACAATCATGTCTACAATATGCACATTAGTAACAGCGATACTGATTATCGCTAGACCCCATCCCAATGATATGAAGCTCAGATTTTCATATCTTTCCTTCTTTGACCTTTTCCTATCTTCCTTGTGATATTTGTCGATTTTCTTGCTTAGTTCTTCAATGTCTATGTTGCACCCCCTGAAGCAGCCAACATAATAGGCTTTAAATACTATTCTCCTTCTTCTTCATCACTACAGTCCAAGCTGAGAGATTTGGTATATTTGATGTATTATCTAATTGTTTAGTCGAATCATTGCAGAAGGAGAGAAATTCTTCATTACTGGAGAATAAATTATAAACGGCGCATTTCTTTCTGTTTACCCAAGCATTTTGGATTATCCGACAGAATGCTTCCCTTCCTCCTAATTTTTCTTCATCCCCAAGTATGATAATATAAGGATAGCCGAAAGATAAGGCAACCAAAAGAGCATGCTCAAGACTTTCAAACTGCTCTGATAAAAGTATTTCACCTGCTTTTTCTGCAAGAATATAAGGGAAATTAGTACCTGTCATAAATTTTGGTGCAACCCCCCAAGAAGCGACCTTTCCACTTTGGCAAAAAAGGTCACCAATATACTGACTAAGTCCCTCAACTCTCGGAAGGCCAAACTGTAATTTTCCCCCTAATAATCTCATCTTCTCTCCCTATCTCCAAAGACATGATAAAATGTTATTTAAGTGTTGTCAATAATTGTTAATTTCAGATGATACACTACCGATTTTCCCCTAGCCCTGCTCCTCAACGTTGCTTTATCCCGCCCTCCCGCCCGGCATCATCTTCGACTTATCTCGCAGTTTTAACCCTATCCTTCCCCTAGAGTAGAAGAAGGTGAAGCTCTTAAAGTGCGGGGTGTTCAAGAGGGGCGCCAGCCCCTCTTTCTTTTTCTTCCCCCTCTCCTTGATAGGAGAGGGGGAAGCAGGGGGTGAGGTAGATAAAAATACTTTGACTGAGTTAAAACAAAAGGTTAAACTCTAAATAAACTACTTGACATTATACACGAAACCGTGTAAATTATATTCAGGATAGCATCTTATGCCCATCAGAGTTCTGGATAAAAACGTGGTCTCCCAGATTGCCGCCGGTGAGGTGGTGGAGCGGCCGGCGTCGGTGGTGAAGGAGCTGGTGGAGAATGCGCTGGATGCCGGCTCGAGCCAGATTGCGGTTGAGGTGAGGGGTGGTGGCGTGAGCCTGATTAGGGTCGTGGATAACGGCGCTGGCATTCCCCCGGGAGAGGTTGAGCTTGCTTTTGAGCGCTATGCCACCAGCAAGATAGGCAGTCTGGGGGACTTGCAGACGATTGGCAGCCTTGGCTTCCGTGGTGAGGCGCTGCCCAGCATTGCCGCCGTCGCCCAGGTCGATGTCGTTACCTGTGCTAAGGGTGAGGCGGTGGGCGCTTATCTCAGCGTGGACGACGGTGTTATCGCCAGCCGTAAAAGCCAGGCACGACCGCAGGGAGCGACGGTTACCGTGCGGAACCTGTTTCGCAAGGTGCCCGCCCGATTGAAATTTCTCAAGTCGCCGGCTACTGAAAACAGCCATGTCGCCAATGTCGTCAGTCAGTACGCCCTTGCCTTCCCCGGGGTCAGCTTTGCTTTGTTCGTTGAAGGTCGAAAGGCGTTGCGGACGGCGGGGCGTGGTCGGCTCATGGATAGTGTTATTGAGGTTTACGGTGTGGAGATAGCCCGAAACATGCTGGAAATTAAAGAGAGCGACTGGTCAGGCGGGGCAGACACCCAGCGGGTAACCGGTATGGTGGGCTCGCCGGCGGTGAGCCGTTCCGGGCGGGGCTACCTCAGCTTTTTCATCAACCGCCGCTGGGTGAACAGTCGCTTCCTGGCCTGGGCGGTGGAGGAGGCTTACCACGGGCTGCTGCCGGTGGGGAAACATCCGGTAGCCGTGCTCAATATCTCGTTGCCACCGTCGGTGGTCGACGTTAATATTCATCCCACCAAGAGCGAAGTGAAATTTCAGGATGAGCGTCGGGTTTTTGTTGCCGTCCAGAAAGCGGTCCGGCAGGCCCTGGTGGCACAGATGCCGGTACCCAGCATTGAGGAAGTCGCCACCGACTATCTATCTCCGGCCGGGCGAGGGCAGGCATGGTGGCCATCCGCCCCGGTTGCCGGTCGACCTGTCTCTCCTCAGGCGGAAGTACCTCAGGCTCTGACGGCATCTTTACCGGCGCTGCGGGTGCTGGGACAGGTTATGAACAGTTATATCGTTGCCGAGGGCCCTGACGGACTCTATCTCATTGACCAGCATGCTGCCCACGAGCGCATTATGTTTGAGAAAATCAGGCAGCAGAAGGCGCGACAGCAGGTCGAGGTTCAGGGTTTGCTTGAGCCGGCGACCTTTGAGGTTACCCCGAAGCAGGAGGCAGTTTTACAGTCGCACCATAAAGATCTGGCGGCATTTGGTTTCTCCATCGAGCCTTTTGGTAATCGGACCTATCTCGTCCGGGCGGTGCCCCATTTGTTAAGTAATACCGACTGGTCAGGAGTGTTGAGGGAGTTGCTGGATTCCGGGGAGGACAGGAGCGACTGGCAGGAAAAGGTAGCCATTTCTATCGCCTGCCATGCTGGTGCGGTCAGGGCGGGACAGACGTTAAGCGACGACGAGATGCGGGAGCTGGTGCGTCAACTGGAGCAGGCAGTGACCCCCCACACCTGCCCCCACGGCCGGCCGACCATTATTCACCTAAGCGCGGGGCAGTTGCGGCGGGAGTTCGGCCGGGGCTAGTGGTATCAGGGCAGTGATGCTGTAAGCAAATCTGATTTTGTTTTTTACCAGCGTAGTAACAAAACTTATCATGTAGCATTATGCTGTCAAACATAAAATCTCTACCAAACATCTTGATTCCTACCCAGACGAGTTAGAGTGGCATTTTAACAATCGCAACAATCCTTTTCTATTTCTTGATACGCTGTTAAAGCTAATCAAATCTGATAACCTTCCCTATAAGGAACTTACCATTCTTTGACTATCCCCAAAGAGGTACCTCTGAAATTTTGCAAGTTGGTCGTCTTTAGGTAGCAAACTCTGGAACTCTCTTGGAGTTGTATTGTGCAAGTTTTTTACCAGCGCCATAAGTTCATCGTAATCATCTGCTAATTTTTCATGAATATTCACAGACCATGGTGCCTTCTCCCAAAATCTAGGTACCTCTTTTACAGCAAGGGCTTCCTTGAATTTCATCCATTCGTCCACCATACGCCTGTATTCACGCACAGCTTGGCTTATTTTGTTACATTCATATCTAATATTATCGTCAGTGATTGTTGATGCCGTCAGTTTTTTGCCTCGCTCTTGATGCTCCAGAGATTGAAAGGTTAAGTCATGAAAACGCTCAGTTATTAAACGGACTGATATGGTTGCCATATTGTCTGGTTGAACAATATTGCGTACATCAGGCTCTTCACAAAATTTTGTGAAGAAATGAGCTACCGATTCGGGAATGTTAAAGTGGACATTTTTTACCAATCGGTCTTGGGTCACTCGCAACTGTTGAATAAAGGAAAGGCATTCAGCGATATGCTCTTGGGTCAATTCTTGACCGTGTTCAGAAATTAACCCTTGATTGGGAAGACGCTTTTTAATCCGTCTGGCTGATATTTCATTACTTATGAATAACCCAAGTGCAATCCCACTCAATACGCAAAAGAAAACGACTACAGGGGGTAGAGAACTGAGGAAGGCAAAGATGCCACCGCCAGTACCACCTAACATTGGGAATACCATATTCAGTATTCCCCAAACTGTGTCCCCATGAGACACCCATTCCCAAATTTTCTTAAGGTAGCGCATACCTCTATTCTACCACTCCCGCACCTTGCATCAAGTATATAACCCAGAATATATGTATATTTACTACTTGACAGACAAGACAGACATATGTATACAATTGTGTTGTATTCTGTTGTGTTGTTGGATTTAACAATGGCTAAACTTCTAGATGATAAACCAGAACTTGCCACTAGGCTTCCAAGAACTACATTCCTTAGCCCATTACTTTCGATGGATGCAATAACTTACTTTTCTTTTAGAGAGGAATTGGAACAGATTAAGCAGAAGTTGCTGGAGCTTGAAAATAGGGAGAAAGTAATTGTGTTGAGAGAATTAGCCAGAGAAGAGGCGAAAGAAGAGATAAGGCAACTTTTTAGGAGCGGGCGCACGCTTTATTATTCTGATATTGTCAAGGAACTAAAGCTAGACCTTAAAACGGTTGTTGAGATTTGCAACGAACTAGAAGAAAGCGGGCAAATAGAAGTAGATGCCGGAGCACGTAAATAAAGGCGATGCGCTGCGGGGAGATAAAATTGCGGTTAGTGCTCGCCGTATTGAGAGTACTAGAGTAATGGCGCGCACCAGTACTCATCAGGGTCAATTTGCAGAATTACGAGATAATGCTTACTGTATAATTGAAGTGCCATTTAAATGGGTGTTAGAGAAAAAAGAAGGTAAAAGAAAAAGAAAGTAGAATTACAACAAGACAAGGCTTTTACAATGCCCTAAAAAAGCTAGTCAGTGCCTAGATAAGTCAAAACCCGCTTCTCAATTTGATTCAAAATCGTCTCAAACATAGGCTTTTCGTCTTTTCGGCGATTATATCTAAAATCATACTCATTGATATAGTCTGGTAAGTAATTCTCACTCAAAGCGTGGTAAACTCCGCTAATTCCCCTCTTAAGCAAGCTCCAAAATCCCTCAGTGCCATTATGTCTCTTCTTGAGGCTTCTGGAGCAGTTCCCATCTCACCATGCCGTCCTCGATTAGCTGGCGGATTTTCCTCTCCTGCGGGGTAAGCTGTCCGGTCTTGCTCGTTTTTATCTCCATGATGACGATTTCCTCAGGCTCGCCCTTGGCCAGACCGGGAAAGATGATTAAGTCTATCGGACTGCCGATAAAGCGGGCTTCGGTGGGGTCGTAGTTAAACTCGGGGAGGTAGGGTGCCATCTGCTCGGTGAATTTGCCGCCCAGTACCGCCCGGCTCTGCATGACTGATTCTCGCCTTGCCTTCTCTTTCTCTTCCTGCCACCTCAGCACTTCCGTCTCTTGCCACTCCCTGAATTTTCTCTCGAATTTCAGCCGGGTGGAATAGTAGACCAGGAAGAACCCCAGAATGGCAGCAATCACAACGATAGCAATCAAGGCGGCAATTTCCATCACAAACCTCCCGGGTTTCAATCGGGTTTTGGTCAGGCGACCTTATCCACCATGTCCATTAACTTTACATAACCAGAAAAACAATTCAAAGCTAACTAGCTGGGAATTGTTTCCCGCCAAATTATCATCTTAGCCTGCTGGCTGCTGACTGCTACCCGGTTTGACCAGTGGGACTTTGGCGGCGCAGAGCGGGCATTCCTCTGGTTTATAGGTCTGAGTTGTGGCGTGGTGGCAGCTAAAGAGGGGCACGCCGAACTCCTGCTTCTGGGCGGAGCGGTCTACCAGTACGCCGATGCCGATTATCTTGCCCCCCAGCTTTTCTGCGGCGACTATGATCTCGCGTATGGAGCCGCCGGTGGTCAGGATATCATCAACGATGAGGACCCGCTCCCCGGGGTTGATGGTGAAGCCCCGCCGGAAGCTTCTTTCTTCGCCTTCTTTTTCGGCGAAGATGCCGCGCACGCCCAACTGCCTGGCGACTTCAAAAGCAAGGATAATACCGCCCGTAGTTGGTCCGGCAACGACCTGGATGTTTTGCTTTCGAAAATGTTCCGCAATCATCTGGCAGAGCTGCACCGTATAGTTGGGAAATTGTAAGACGCGGAACTTTTCCCAGTAGACAGGAGAATGTAACCCTGAGGTAAGCAAGAAGTGGCCTTTAAGTAGCGCCCCCGATTTCTGAAAGATTTCCTCGGTATTGCTTGTCAACCTTACCCTCTCGAATATTTACTAAGCTACCTTATTATATATATTAAAGGACTTTCAGCCAGGTAGCTGTTTATCGAGCTGGTTAATTGCTCCGCTAAGGAGTACTCGGGAACAGGTCCCCATATCGCCGGTGGCCAGATTGATAGCCAGCCTTTGCCGACTATTTTCTGGCGTGGCACTACCCAGCCGTTGTGGGAATCGTTACTGTTATTACGGTTATCACCCAGCACAAAGTAGCTATTTTCAGGAACTTTTTGTTGCTTGGTGGTATAGTTGGGAGGTTTCTTAATGTAAGGTTCATTTAGCCTTGAACCGTTAATATATACCGCTCCTCTTTTTATCTCAACAGTATCGCCGGACAGAGCGATGATACGTTTGATGTAGTCTCCCTGTTTACTATCTACGGGTTGAAAGACAATGACATCGCCCCTTTTCGGTTCCTGAATGCGGTAAACCACTTTACTAACCAGTAGTCGTTGCCCATCATGAAAGCTGGGCTCCATACTAACACCGACGACAATGAAACTACCGATGGTGACTTTTATCGCTAGGAAGATTAGCAGAGCTAATATGGTGGTTACGACAATCTCACGGAAAAAAGCTTTCATTTAGCGCTTGCTCCTGAAAGTTCAGTCCCCATTATAGCCTATTTGACTTAATCGTGCCAGTGTGACTTCACCTCTCCACCTCCACCCACAGCCTCTCCCCATCAGTGATAAATTCTATCGTGCCATGCTGGTCAGTGCGGTAAATATTTTCTACCCCCAGTTTTTTCTCCAGCCTTTCTAGGACCTCGTCGCCGGGGTGGCCGAATCTGTTATCAGCACCCACGGAGATAACTGCTAGCTGCGGGTCAACCACTGCCAAAAACTCGGGGGTGGTGGAGGTATTGGAACCATGATGGGCAACTTTTAGCACGGTGCTGGTTAACTCCGCCCGCTGCTGGGTAAGTTCCCATTCTGCCTCCTGCATGATGTCGGCAGTGAGCAAAAAGCTTACTTTTTTTATGTCTAGACGTAATACCACGCCATTATTGTCTGTATCCGACTCGGTGCCAGTTAGGTAAGTCGCTTGAGGGTGGAGCACTTTTATGACTGCTCCGCGGCTTAACTTAATCTGCTGGCCAGCCTGGGCTATATTGCGTTTAATATTGTTCCCCTCAACAAGTTTCGACCACTCCATATATAGTAGCGACTCGTCGTTCAAATCGGGGTAGAGCACCTGGTTTACTTGGAAGCGTTGTAAAACTTCTATCAGACCGGCGAGGTGGTCAGAGTCGGGATGGGTTAAGACCACTAAATCAATAGTTCGGTCCCAAAAGAGCATTTGCTTGCCCAATGCCAAGCTTATCGCCTGTGGGCTGGGACCGCCGTCAACCAGAACCTGATGATTGCCCTGCTGAATCAGGATGGCATCACCTTGACCAATGTCAAGAAAGCTGATGTGAAGATTATCATCAGGCATGGTAGCGGCAGTGAGCGAGGTCAGTATGGCTACCAGCAGTAGCGGTGGGATAACCCATTTCTTGGGTAGTCTGGAAACGAGGTTGAAGGATTTACTTATCCCTGACTTTAGCCCGGTGGCAGTCTTGGTCATTGGGCTAATCAACTTCTTTCGACTGAAAAAGACAACGGCGGCAAGAACCGAGTAATAAATCCATAACAAGGTAGTGTCAACCGAACCTACTTCAATGAATGATATGGACGATGCCGCCAGAGTATTAACCACTAAGAGCAGATATGACAGGAAGAGCCAGCTTAGCCAGCCCAGAATCTGGGCAGCAGGTAGAAAAATCAGTCCCAGGGCGCCGGTTAAAGCTCCAGTAATGACAATGCCCGGCAGTGCCGGTAAGGCTAGAAAGGTAGCCAGCGGCCCAACGAAAGAAATGATGCCAAAGTAATAGGCTATCACCGGCCAGACGGCGATGATTGCTGCCAATGTAGCGCTGAAGCAATCGCCGGCAAGATTGGCTGATGATACCATTGCCCCATCTTCACCCAGAATGCTTTTGACCACCTTCCTCCCCAACATCTGGAAGAGAGGAAAGAGAAAAATCAAGCCGGCCATGGCCAGGAAGCTTAACTGGAAAGCGGCGTCACCAAGGATACAGGGGCTGATGCCGACCATTATCGCTGCCGCGAAGGTTAGGGCAGTGATGGCGCTGCGTTGTCTGCCCAGAAGCTCGGCGATGAGGAACAGGCTGGCCATAATGGCCCCCCGAACCACTGGCGAGTGCATGCCGGTAAGCAGGGCATAAAGCCAGATTGTGCCCAGTGCCAGCCAGACGTAGAGATAGTGCCTCCGACCAAAGAGCCAGATGCCGATGCTAAGCAGGATGCCAGCGATAATGCTGAGGTGAAGGCCGGAGATGGCTAGGAGGTGGGCAGTGCCGGTGTGGGTGAAGTCGGTTTTAACTGATAGCGGAATATTACCACGAATACCCAGGATAATGCCCTGGGCCAGTGATGCCTGTGGCTCGGGCAAAGCCATGGACAGGGTTTTAGCTAGTTCACTTCTTAGTGAATAAATCCATTCCAGTGGCTTGAGACCATTCCCCCTCGCTTCTATTTCTACTTCGGGATAGAACATGACGGAATAGATGCCTTGGTGAGCAAGATAGGCTTCATAGTCGAAGTCTTCAAATTGGGAAGGTGTCTCCAGATCACCAGTTATGTGGAGCATATCGCCATACTCGTATGAAGAGTATCTGGGAAGATATATTAAAGCGGTTCCTTTGACCGCTTGCCACTCTTCACCTGTTTTTATTTCTTCGGCTGATAGGTAAAGACGGGCACTTTTATCTCTAAGCTCCGGGTCTTTCGACACCATCCCTCTGATTTCAGTGATTTCTCTGTCATTGTAGAACTGGAGGTCACTTTCGGTAGTTACTTGCTGACTTGAATATGAGTAGACGGTAGCGCCAAAGAAGGTAATGAGGCCAAGGCTCGTTAAGACTATCAGCTTGTAGTGCTGACGGAGGAATAAAAGTAGGGGGAGAGGGATAAGTCCAATGAGGATAAGGATTATAGGTAACTTAAATTCTGTTCCCAGAAAGATACCCGCCACCCAAGCACAACTGAGACAAATAAGTGGCACGAGCCTCCATTCTGAATGTTAGTCGGCTACCGTAATCAAGTGCTTGATTTTCTCAAGGGTAGTGGTGCCGATACCTTCAACTTTAGTTAATTCATTGGTGTTATTAAAACGTCCGTTTTGCTGACGATAGTCTATGATGGCTTGAGCCCTAACTTCACCAATCCCGGGTAAGGCTTGCAGTAGCCAGACTTCTGCCCGATTGATGTTAACTTTTTGTGGTGTTTCCTCTTCTCCTACCTTCGGAATGTAAAGTTTGAGCCCGTTAAAATCGGCATCGGTGGTAGTCCCGCCAGCCGCCCGAATAATATTATCTACGGTATCCCCGGATTTTGATGGATAAAAGCCGGGGTTATTAACATCGCCACCAACATAAATCTCGCCAGCTTGCATTTCTTGGCTAGAGTAAATAGAGATTTCTATCGGTTGGCTTTGGTGGTATTTCGCCCAGATTACGAGGCCACTAATCACAATAACAGCTACTAAGAAGATAATGAGCAGTGTCCAGTATTTACTGAGCTTGGCCACAGAGATCTCCTAGTATTAATACTATTTAAAATAAAGTGAACAGCAGGTTTATCCTTGCCTGTTGTTTTCCCATAGCCGGCCAATTGGCGATGGCTTCCCTTGACGACGGAGCTATATTCTTAAATACCGGTCAAGGCAGCCCGTAGCGCTCCTTCCAATTCAAGAGTGGTCAGAGCTATTATTTGGTCTCCTTCGCGAAGGACAGTACTGGGGGTGGGCATACGGGGATTGCGGTCTTTAGGAATAACTAGAGCCAGCTTGCTTCCTTCTGGTAGTGAAATCTCTTTTACTAATTTACCGATGGTGGTTGCCATCGGTGGAATTCTTACTTCTACAATCTCAAGGCCCCTATCACTGCGGGTTAATAAGTGCGTCAGCGGGTGCGTGGGCACCTCTTTCTCAATGGCTTCAAGGATAATATCAGTAGTGCTTACGGTAACGTCTATTCCCAATTTTTTGAAAAGGATTTCGTTTCGGGGATTTCTGATGCGGGCTATGGTGCGGGGCACATTAAATTTATGCTTGGCTACTTGGCAAGCGACCAGGTTATCTTCATCATCTCCGGTTACGGCCACCAGCATATCAGCTCGACCCGTGCCGACCTCGTCCAGGGTAGCTGCCTCACAACCATCGCCACGGATACAAATGCTACCCATTTCTTCACTTATCGTCTCACAGAGGGCAGCATTTTTTTCGACAAGAAGTACCTCGTGCCCCTCGTCCAGCAATGCTCTAACCAGATAATAGCCCACCCTGCCACCACCGATAACTATTATATAAATTTCTCTCCTCAGCTCTCTAGCTTTTCATTG
>CAZWYS010000047.1:0-12913 GCA_964638295.1 uncultured Dehalococcoidaceae bacterium | reverse complement strand
GCAGCGGACTGAAAATCCGCGTGTCCCCAGTTCGATTCTGGGCCTCGGCACCATGAGCCATTAGAGCCGAAGTGGCGGAATGGCAGACGCGGCAGTCTCAAAAACTGTTGGAGGGTAACTTCCATGTCGGTTCGAGTCCGACCTTCGGCACCAGAAGAAGAAGCCGACCTTAATCCGCCAATAGAATGCCGAGTTGTGTAGCGGTAGCACGGGGGACTTTGAATCCTCTAGCCCAGGTTCGAATCCTGGCTCGGCAGCCATATAAGGTAATAAAATTAACCTCTTTCTAATTTGTGAACTATGCTTACAGTTAAAACAACTGTTTATAAGAATTCACCTAAGCTGCTCTGGATTGAGACTAAGCCAACTGAATCTCAGCTTCAAGTGGTAGGTAAACTAGGTATTCATTTAGAAGAGGACGACTCATTCCTCACAGTTGCTGCAAAGATTGAGGACGCCGTCGCAGAGGCGATAGGGGACACACTAATTCTCGAACCGACTGATAAGCAAAAGGAAATATCTTCAAAGATTGGAATTGATATATCTCATGATTCACGTAGGGTTGCTTGGGCTAAGATTAGGCAAAAGATACAATGGTTGAATTATGAAGCAAATTCGGCAGCAGTAAAATCCCAGCAATTAACAGTGGGAGATACTGTCATTGAACGGCGAACATTTACGATGACAAACGGCGAAATTTTCGAATCAGAAATACAAGGTGTTGTCACATTCATAAGGTGGGATGGGTCAGTTACTTTGAAAGATAGTAATAACCATGTAATAACAACTTGGGCACAAAAGCTCAAGAAGTTAAAACCCGAATAATAAGTAGTTGTTTAATTAGAGGTTGATGTTGATATAATGTCTGTGGATGGGGCTACAAAGACTCTGACTTCTTAAGCAGTTCGCGTAATGTTGGACTAAGTCGGGCCTTAAAAAGTTCAATATGGTTTCTGAGTGCCCAGCCAAGAAAAGGTAATAAGATTACCCGGTATGATATTCCATCTCTGATAGTTGCTGTCCTTTTGTAGTCTTGCTATGGCTATTCTACGCTTAACGCAGTTTCTATACTCCACCTAGCCATTCCAACAAACCAAACTCCATGAGAGATATAATAACGGCGATACAAATACCAAAACCTATTCCCTTCGCTACTTCGCCTTTACGCGTAAAAGTAAAACCAACTGATGCCAAAATCGCTGCACCGATTAGGCCGAGGCCGACAATAAAACCGATGTTTGATATATCCGATACCTCCACCTTTCCGGCTGCATTGTGCAGCAGCTGAAAAACAACAGCAGCTATGGCTACCACAACTGGTGGAATTACTGTAGCCAGTATAGCAAGTCTACGAAGGTTGGTTGGGCTCTTTCCGGGCCGAAGCACCCACATTAGAACGCCGATAACGATAATTATAGGAATGATAAAACTGACCATAACTAGTACCTCTTGTTAATTATACCTTGCGTTTTACCTTGTGCCTACATACTTAGCTTACCATCAATGTTCTCTCTGTTCCCGTTATATACCACGGCTGATTTCTTGTCAACACCCACCTGATTTCCCCAGTTTTCTCTGCCTACCCAGGGGGAAGGGAGAGAGAATAGAAGAGGGGCTAAAGCCCCTCTTAAACTTCCCGTTTCTTATGTAAATGACTAAGTTGTATACTCTTAGTAAGGGCACTATAGCGGAGGTTAAAGATGGAAAGTATATGGAATACAGTTGCCACCATACTAGCTACTGGGATAGTAATTTACGGAGGCTATTTCCTTAGAGATTTCTTACACGCCAGAAGAGAGACCGAAAAGCAAAAGCTCGAAAGGGAGCGTGAAATAAGAGAAGCCAGAAGGAAGTATAGAGACAGCATAGTTGCGCCAATAAGGGACGCTTTAGTAGAACTTGGAACTAATTTAGAGGGGAGACGGTTTATGGATACTGTACGCAAGGCTAAGGAAGAAGACAGTTCAATAGACACGGAAAAGATGGAAGAATTAGAAAAGTTCATAAAGGCTGAAAGTACGGTTGAAACACTTACAAAAACAATACCTCTAATTGCTACCATTACTAGTGAGGATGCCAGAGAATTTTTACGAAGGATATTTCTTAAATCCGTTCTAATTTCTACAATCCCTTCTGAAGAATTTAAAAATAAACTTCATATTACTGATGAAAATATGAAGGAATTGCTTAATTCAGCTTATCAGAAACTAGAGGATTATGTAGCTTTAGCTGACTAAAGGGTGATAGAAACTGCTTTGAATATTAGCCCTGAAATCACAAATTCGTTAAATATTCTTTTAACCAGCCTAAGGCAGTTTCGGCAGCGCTTCGTTTGTTATGCTCACGATTCCCGTGGAAATTGTGCTTCTGGCGGTGAGTTCTACCCTGATGCGATAATCCGATATAGAACAATCCCACCGGCTTTTCAGGGGTAGCTCCACCTGGCCCGGCAATACCGGTATCAGCGATACATACATCCACCCCCAATAGCTTACGGCCCCCCTCAGCCATCTCCTCTGCCACCTGATAGCTCACCGCACCATACCGGTTAATGGTATCTTTTTCCACCCCGACCACTTTAACCTTTGTTTCATTACTGTAGGCAGTAACCGACCCTTTGTAGTAATCAGAACTACCCGGGACATTAGTTAGCCAGTGAGAAATTAGTCCTCCGGTGGCTGATTCCACCACTCCCAGAGTCAATTCTTTCTCCCTGAGTAAACTGCCGATTTCCTGTTCCAGACTCGCCATGACTCTTTATTCCAAGTTAAAAACCACAACAGCTTAACTTTTTGCTTTTTTAATTATATAATAATTACAACCATAGTAGAAAAGGAGGTTAGATTATGGGTATAACAGCTGCTATTATTGGTGCTATCGGGGGACTCTGTGCGGTTATGGGCATCGTTACTGCCACCGAAGTAATTCCACTGGTCATGCCTCAATTTACCTGGAACTTCTGGTTTGTGCTCTCGGCAATTTTACTTCTGGGAGCTATCGCCTTTGCCCTCGGGCGCGGCTACTATGAATAATTCAAAATAATTAAATTTGATTCGTAATTTAGTTCTTATCTGGAAACAACAGTAGAGAGGTTGTGAATATGGGTATGATACGTGGTGACGAGTATCGGGATAGTTTACGGAGAGTCAAGCCTGAAATCTACTACATGGGGGAGAAAATTGAAAGCGTGGTTGACCACCCCGCCGTCATCCCCCACATTAATGCCGTGGCGTTAACCTACGAAATGGCCTGGGCACCTGAGTTTGAAGAGCTACTGACCACCAAGTCGCACCTGACCGGAGAGAAGATTAACCTTTTTACCCACGTTCACCATAGCAGCGATGACCTGGTAAAGAAGGTAAAAGCACTGCGCGCCTTAGGGCAACAGGCAGGAAGTTGCTTTGCCCGCTGCGTTGGTCACGATGCTTTGAATGCCATCTACTCAGTAAGCTACGACATGGACCAGAAGAACGGTACTGACTACCATCAGAGGTTTGTCAGCTTTCTCAAGGAGGTACAAGCCAAGGATTTGTTCGTTTCAGGCGCAATGACTGACCCCAAAGGTGACCGAAGTCTGTCTCCCAGTGCCCAGGCTGACCCTGACCAGTATGTGCATGTTGTCGAAAAAAAGCGGGATGGTATCGTGGTTAGAGGAGCTAAAGTTCATATTACCGGCGCCGTTAATGCTCTCGGCCACATAGTAATGCCAACCACCTCAATGAAGGAAGCCGATGCCGACTTCGCGGTCTGCTTCTATGTGCCGGTAGATGCTCCCGGTTTAATTCACGTGTTCGGTCGCCAGACAAATGATGAACGAAAGTGCAGCGGCTGTCTCATTGACCAGGGCAACCCGGAATACGGTATCGTCGGCGGTGAAGCACTGGTGGTGTTTGAAGATGTGTTCATCCCCTGGGAACACGTCTTCATGTGCGGAGAATACGACTTCGTCTTTGAACTTGTCGAGCGTTTTGCCACTGCCCATCGGCAGAACTACGGTGGTTGCAAGGTCGGCCTTTCCGATGCCTTAACCGGAGCTGCTTACGCACTCGCTGAGGTCCAGGGTACTGCCAAAGCCGCCCACATCAGAGATAAGCTGGTTGAGATGGTTCATCTAGCCGAGACCCTTTACTGCTGCTCCATTGCCTGCTCCTGCCAGGGCTATGCCCTGCCGGCAGGCAACTTCATGGCTGACCCGCTTCTCGCCAACGTTACCAAACTAAATGTCACCCGCAACATATACGAGATAGCCAGACTAGCCCAGGATATTGCCGGCGGCATGTTAGCGACCATGCCCTCGGAGACAGACTGGAAGAACACCCAAGTTGGCAAGTACGTGGAGAAATACGTAAAGGCGGTGGCTGATGTTCCCACCGAAACCAGAATGCGTCTCTTAAGATTAATTGAGGGCATGACCTGCGGCACCGCCCTGGTAGAATCAATGCATGGCGCCGGTTCACCGCAGGCACAAAAAATAATGATTATGCGACGCTCAAACTGGGAGCACAAGAAAAGACTGGCCCAGAAATTAGCCAATATCGGGGAGCAACCACTGTTAGTGTGCTAGATTCCAAGGTAAGGGTATCGCTCAAATACTGCGGCTCCTGCAACCCACTCATTGACCTGGCTAAAGTCGGCAATGAGTTGAAAGAGGCGATTAGAAAAGAAAACAACTTAATACTTGTCTCGCCGGATAGCGACAATATCGATGTCATTGTTATTCTCTGCGGATGCCCCAGAGCCTGCGGCAACAAAGAGGAAAACAGAGCCAGGGCCAAACGGAGCATCGTGGTAGCTGCCGAGACGGTTGATACCGTGCCCGTCGCCGAAAAGGATATTAGCGCCTCGGTAATCAAGAAACTGAAGTCACCAGGTTGACCTCACCAAACAGCGCCAAATCAAACATCATAAACAGGTGCCGGCCCGATGCTCTCTCCACCGTCAACAAGAATTGTTTCCCCGGTAACATAGCTTGAGGCGTCAGATGCCAGGTAAAGCGCCGTTCCGGCAATGTCTTCTGGCAGTCCGATATAGCCCAGAGCTTTGCTTTTCGCCGCGGCATCACCTTTGGCCGGTTCCTTCCACAAAGCTTCACTCAACCGGGTCCTGGTAACTCCGGGAGCGATGGCATTAACCCTGATTTTGTACTGTCCCCACTCTTTAGCCATCACCCTGGTCAGCATTATCAAGCCAGCTTTGGTGACACTGTAAATATTCAGCTCGCTGGGAATTATGCCGGCAATTGAGGCGATATTAACTATGCTGCCCCCGCTCCCCTGTTCTTTCATTACCCGGGCGACCATCTGGCTTAATAAAAACGGACCTTTAAGGTTGACGTTCATGGTCACATCCCAAGCCCATTCCTCGGCATCCAAGAGAGGACCATAGTAAGGATTGGTGCCAGCATTGTTCACCAGAATATCAATCCTCCCCCACTCACCTTTTATTTTTTCCACCAGGGCCTGGGAATCCTCCAGTCTGGCAATATGGCTGGCTATTGCCAGAGTTTTTCTGCCTTTTTTTCTGATTTCTTCAGCCGCTTCCTCTAACGCCGGAAGTTTGCGACCGCTTATGGCGACATCGGCTCCGGCATCGGCAAAAGCCAGGGCAATGGCACGACCGATACCTCTACTGCCTCCGGTTACCACGGCTACTTTGCCGTCCAGAGAAAACTGGTTAATGCTCACGCTTCCTTATTTCTCCCTCTTTTGCTTCCTCCGGCGCCACCAGGAGAAATACAGTATAACACCAATAACTATCCAGACCGGACTGAAAATACCGAGCCAGATGAGTATATTGGCAAGCACCCGACCAAAGGCAATCAGTCCATTCCAGGCACCGCTGGCGATGCTGCCGGCACTCCAGCCGGGGATAACGGTGATGTATTCCTTCCTTTCTTCGGTATCCGTGTTCCCCCGGTCATCAGTAACGGTAAGGGTGACGGTATACGTACCGGGAGACCGGTAGGCATGCCTGGGGCGGTCTTCAGTGCTCGTATCGCCATCGCCAAAGTCCCACTCAAAGCTGTACGGGGCAATGCCACCGGCAACATCGGTATCAAAGCGGACTCTCTCGCCTTCCTTCGCCGTTGACATACTGGCGCTGAACCTGACTTCAAGTTTGAACTGCTCCAGAGATACCTCAATGAGTGACATTGACGAGGTCCGCTCCAGGTACTGCATGCGTCCTTTTATTTGCTCGATTTCTCCCTGCACACGGGAGAGTTCACGTTGCACATCAAGGATCTCCTCCACTTTGACCGCTTTCTTTATCAGCTCAAGCAACTGTGTCTCAGTGGCTTCAAGGTTGCGCAGCTTGGCGCTCAGGTCAACATACTCCTCGGTTACATCCGTGCTTGAAGTGCTCTCCGAAAGCACCTCCACCGCCATCGCCCGCATGATATTGGTCGCATAATAGAACTGTTCCGCAGGCACCCGGATAGCCGCGGCGCCAATAAGTCTTTCTCCTTCCTTCCAGCTTCTGGAATAGACCACGTACCCTTCCAGAGTCTCCGAAAGCTCGGCGATTTTGTCTATGGTAACACGGACATCCTCCACGACAAGCTGCATATTCCCGGTGCGCACAATCATGCGCTCGGTTTCAGGATACTCGCCGTCTTGCTCCACCGGTGTTGGCGCGGGGAATGGGGCTGGTGTGGGTGCTGGTTTCAGCATCGATTCAGCCGCTTCCGAAGTCGGTGGCGACCCCACAAGCGGAGCTGGACTCGCTCCCGGTGCCGGTGCTGGGGCAGGCACTGGCGCTGGTGACGGAGCCGGTGCCCCGGCAGGCGCCGCACAGGAAATCGACGCTACCAATAACATGACCAGTAATAACGCTGCTGTTACTTTTCTTTTCATTCTAATCCCCCCCTTTATCATACTTCACTATACTATAACGCTGGAAACAAGAAAAGGTTAGAATTTCCTTGCGGGCGCATAGATTCACGGAAAACAGTCCGGCTGGCAACGATTATATCCTTACGATTGCCGCATCGCTTCCGAAACCAGTGAACCGCCCGCCTCAAACGCCTTCAGATTCAGCTCCTTTACCTTCGCCGGTGATTTTTTAGCCAGAACCTGTTTAATCTCCTGACCATCGAGAAGCGGTGATAACTGGCACAAAGCACCCACCATGACCACATTGGTCAGCAGACTGCCGCCAATCTCCCTGGCGCATTCGGTGGCTTTGATGGTGTAACCCTTCTTACCTGACTTCTGAAGGGCTTTTCGGACGCTTTCGTCCGATGGGTAGGTATCCAGCTCCATATTACACAGCACCGTTGGCTCTTTATAATCGTTGAGCAGGTAAGTGCCGTCAGCGCTGAGCAACGGGAAGTTCCTCAGCATCTCCAAAATCTCAAAGCCCAGCAGTATATCCAGCTTGCCGGCGGGAATCAGCGGCGAGTATATCCCGTCATCACTCACTCTCAGGTGCGATACCACCGAACCTCCCCGCTGAGCGGCACCGATAGTTTCCACGGCCAGAACCTGGTATCCCTTGTTGAGGAAATATTCCGCCAGGATACTTGAGGCAAACAGGTTACCCTGCCCGCCGACACCGGCAATCAGTATATTTAAGTCCATGTTATCGCTCCTCTCTTACAAACATCCACGCACATTCCGCACTGCACGCAGGTAGCCTGGTCAATGGTGGCCTTACCCCCACTGAAGTGTATTGCCGGGCACCCGAAGTAGGTAACGCAGATCTTGCAACCATTGCAGAGGTCAGCATTCAAGGTGACCTTTCGCGGGGTAAAGCCGATTTCGCCCGTTCGCTTTGCCAGCAGGTAACACGGCATCGAGGCAACGATGACCGAAACACCCTTCTCCCGGACGGCTTTCTCCAGCGCCCCGGTTACTTCGGCTATATTATAAGGGTTAACCACCTGAGCACTGGTGGCACCAGCCGCAGTGACCAGCCTAGTAATGTCAATGGCTACTGCCGGCTCGCCGCGCACATCGGTATCACTTCCCGGATGAGGCTGAAAGCCGGTCATCGCTGTCGTCCGGTTATCACAGATAATTGCCACCATATTTACTCCGTTATGTATGGCATTAAACAGCCCGAGAACTCCGTTGTGAAATAGGGTTGAATCACCGATTATGGCGAAAACCGGCTGTTTGGTACCACTGTAGGCGATGCCGGTTGCCATCGGAATGGACGAACCCATGCAGTAGATAGTTGATTGCAGCTCCAGGGGAGGAAAAGAACCAGCGTCATAGCAGCCAATATCACCGGCGACAATACCGTGAGTCTTACGAGCCATCAGCTTCAGGGCATGCAGCAAACCCCGGTACTGGCAACCAACGCACTGAGTCCTAGTCCGTATCGGAATTTTCATATCAATAGTCGCTGTTTCCGGTATCAATTTTTCAAGTTCCGGGTAAAGTGCTGCCAGCGATTTAAGCACCACCGGGGTTGATAATTCCCCTTCCATGGGAAGAAAGCCACTTCGTCCGACTACTCCTACTTTGATACCCTCGTCATACAATAACTGCTTCAGCATACCCTCAACAACCGCTTCGCTGTCTTCGTAGACTACCAGTTTATCCATCCTGCCAGCGAATTCAAGCACCTTGTCTCTGGGGAGGGGTAAAGTTCCCAGTTTGAGAACGGGGAACTTCTTACCCAGTATCCTTTCCGCTTCCTTGACAAAAGCATAGCCGATACCGCAGGCAACCAGACCGATGTTTCCTTCACCTTCCTCTACATGATTAAAGGGACTGTCTTCCATAATTTTAGCCAGTTCGGGCTGCTTTTGATTGAGCCATTTGTGCCTGATAACCGGCCGCAGGACGCCACCAGCTTCCGGCTCTCTCACCGCACTCATAATGAAACGGGAGCGGTTATCTTCAAAGAAGGGTTCTTTACCGATAGCGGCTACCTCTTCCAGGTTAACCTGACTGCGGGCATGGCAGACACGCATGACCGGTCGCACGACAAAGCACAGCTCGGTTTTTTCCGAGAGCCCAAAGGCCGTTTTCACCATGTCTTTAGCTTCCTGGGGACACCACGGGTCAAACACCGGCAGATGGGCATCAAGGTGAGTGATGATGCGGCTATCTTCCTCATTTTGCGAAGAGATTCCTCCAGGGTCATCTCCGGAGATAAGCACCAGCCCACCGCGAACACCGGTGTAATTGAGATGCATCAGGAAATCTAAAGCCACATTCGTTCCATTGTGCTTCATGACCGCCATAACGCGAGTATGACAGAGAGAAGCCCCCGTGGCTATTTCCAGAGCCACTTTTTCATTGATGCACCACTCCGCTTTAATGTCTGGATAATTTGAAACGTACTCCAGAACTTCAGACGCCGGAGTGCCGGGATACCCGGTAACAACCTTTACTCCTGACTCAACGGCGCCTCTTCCCATCGCCTCGTTACCCATTAGATATTCTTTGCTCACCGCAAACTCCTCCACTTTCGGACAGAATCCGTATTTCCCAAACTGGCAGTTGTTATCTTACCGCCGCGGCAAAACTACTGCCTCACCATCAATGACCACCACCCCGTCCTGATTGCGGCATACTGTTCTCAGGCGGAGGCGATTCCTTTCCGGTATCTTTTCTATTATTTCTACTTCAGCTTCTATTACGTCGCCGAGTTTAACCGGCGCCTTAAATTCCAGGCTTTGCGATACATAGATATTTCCCGGACCGGGAAGGCGATTGCCAATCACCGCCGAGATAAGACTGGCGGTAAGCATGCCGTGCGCAATCCGTTCCTTGAACCTCGTCTGGCTTGCATATTCCTCGTCAATGTGTACCGGGTTTTTATCGCCAGTTACCTCAGCAAAGCGAAGAACGTCCGACTCGGTAATTTTCTTGGCCAAGCTGGCCTTTTCTCCCAGATTAACCTGGTCGATTGTTTTGCCCTGTTCCATTTCTACACCCCGCCAGGCTTAGCGAAATAGAGCCCCAGAGATTACCATGCGCTGTACCTCTGAAGTCCCCTCATATATTTCGGTCAGTTTCGCATCACGGAAGTAACGCTGCATCGGTGAGTCCATCATGTACCCATAGCCACCGAAGACCTGAATGCCCAGCGTCGCTGTCTTCATTGCCAGCTCGGTGGCACAAAGTTTGGCCATGGCTGCCTGCGTACGGAATGGCTGCCCGCTATCCGCCAGGCAAGCCGCCTGGTAAGTGAGTAACCTGGCAGCTTCCAGCTCGGTATATATGTCTGCCAGCCGCCAGCCAATAGCTTGATACGAAGCGATAAACGCCCCAAACTGCTGTCGTTGCCTGGCATAGTCAACGGCTCTATCCAGAACCGCTTTGGTGATGCCTAAAGCCTGCGCCGCAATTCCTATCCGCCCGTGGTCAATTATCTCCAGAAATATACGCATACCCCTGCCTTCCTCACCGATACGATTGGCTACCGGCACACGACAGTCTTCAAGTATTTGGTCAGCATTAGTGGCGGCGCGCATGCCCACCTTATCATATTTCTTCCCCTTGCTATAACCCGGAGTTCCCTCTTCAACGATAAATGCGGTCATACCCCGGTTCCCCAGTTCCGGTACATTAGCAAAGACCAGCACCGTATCACAGACATCACCGTTGGTGATAAATATCTTGGTGCCATTGAGGATATAGTAATCGCCATCACGCACCGCAGTCATCTGCACATTACTGACGTCACTGCCTGCCTCGGCTTCGGTTACGGCATGGGCCCCTACCTTCTCGCCTTTTACCAGTGGAGGGATAAACTTTTGTTTTTGCTCCTCGGTACCAAAACGGTAGATCGGGGCGGCGCACAAACACAGATGAGCATCCAGAATATCCGCCGTTGAGGCACAAGCCCGGGCAATCTCTTCCATAGCAATGGCGATAGAGAGTTCATCACCACCACTGCCACCATACTCAACCGGAATACTCAGGCCAAATAGCCCCATCTCGGCCATCATTTTGAAGTTATCCCGGGCAAATTCTTGCTTGCGGTCCAATTCGTCAGCAACGGGAGCCAGTTTATCAGTAGCAAAATCCCTAACCGTCGTTTGCAACATCTTGTGTTCTTCGCTCAGTGTAAAATCCACGTTTCCTCCTTAAAAGGTCATACTACGTGTTCGGGGTTTTATCACTAGCGTAATAATATCACTGAAACCATGTGGAATCAACGGATTATTAATATGATAGGCCGGATTAGCGATTGAAACTATTCCATTGTTTGAACCAGCTCGCCCAAAAGAACACGCAGATTCTCAATATAGTTACCGGCCAGAGGGTCGATGAACACCAGCCTGCCCCCGATTGCCTCGGCAATGACCTCGGCGCTCTGCGGGTTAAACTGAGGCTCGGCAAAAATGACCTTTATATCATGCTCTTTAGCCTGTTCTATCAAATTGGTCAGACCCGCTGCCGTTGGCTCTTTCCCCTCTTCTTCAATGGGTATCATGGTAAGATTGTACTCGTCAGCAAAATAACCGAAAGCAGGATGATAGACCATGAATCTCCGGCTGGCAATCCCAGATAAGCCACCCCTGATATCCTGGTCAAGCTCGGCTAATTTCTGGAGATAGGCATCCCGGTTTTGTTCGTAATAAGTCCTGTTGTCCGGGTCAACCTGAATCAGCCCATCACTAATATTACGCACCATTATTTGGGCATTCAATGGCGACATCCAGATATGAGGGTCCACCATTCCATGTTTGTCTTCGTGTGTCCCGAGCATCTCCTGCAACTCTACCCCCCTGGAACAGTCAATGACCAGCATGTCCTTATTGGTGGCTATCAATTTGTCCATCCAGACCAGCTCAAACTCTACACCCGAGCCTACCCTGGCATACATTTCCGCCTCAGCAAGCGCTGTCATCTGCGAGGGAGAGGGTTCATAGGTATGTGGACTCGCTCCTGGCGGCACCATTACGGTTAAATCTACTTTTTCCCCACCAATGCTTCCCATAAATTCAGCTTGCGGTAGTATGGTCACGACCACGCCGATCTTTTCGCCTGTCTCATCCTTCTCTCCGCAGGATACGGCAGAGATTACCAGCACAGATGGGAGCAGCAAAGCCAGAACAGTTAAAATCGTTCTCGTGACCCGGTTCATTTTACTTCGCCCATTTATCATATCGGCTCTTTTTCAAAACAACCAACTAATAATTTCTTCCTTATATTATTTAAGGATGACCAGGTATTATTGTCAAGGCGGCAATTTAGCCTATTATTTTCCGCTTTCACGGCGACCCTACGGTAAGATTTAGGCTCATTAAGAGAAGGAGGCTAAAGCTATGAGGCCGCCGACTTTACCCACGATTTATGGTATAATTACGTTAGTACTGACTTCAAGAACCAGGAGAGACTAATGGCAGTGACAAGAAAAGCTGAATCCAAAGAACAAGTCCTTAAAATGGCTAAGGAGCACGATGTTAAGTTTATCAGGCTGTGGTTTACCGATATCCTGGGTATGCTCAAGAGTTTTGCCATCACTGTGGAGGAGCTGGAAGGAGCGCTAGAAGAAGGAATGGGTTTTGATGGTTCATCAATAGAAGGATTCGCCCGCATCGATGAAAGCGATATGGTGGCTCTGCCTGACCCTAACACCTTCCGGCTGCTTCCCTGGCAACCCCGGGAACACCGTGCGGTAGCCCGAATGTTCTGCGATATCCTGAGACCTGGCGGTGAGCCTTTTGAAGGTGACCCCAGGTATGTCCTGAAGAGAAATCTGAAAATAGCTGCCGATATGGGTTACACTTTCTATGTGGGGCCGGAGCTGGAATATTTCTATTTCCGAGACTCTAAGGGAACCGAGCCGCTAGACCAGGGAGGCTACTTCGACCTGACTCCGCGTGATGCAGCCACCGATATGAGGAAGGAAACAGTGCTGGCACTGGAGGAGTTGGGTATTGGCGTTGAATATTCCCACCACGAGGTTGCTGCCAGCCAGCATGAAATAGACATGAGGTATACCG
>CAZWYS010000046.1:10084-13110 GCA_964638295.1 uncultured Dehalococcoidaceae bacterium | reverse complement strand
GCTGGAACTTTATCTATATCATTCTATCTTTTCGCAGCGAATACGGCGGGTTAACGCCCAATAGTTGCGGAATTATTTCCTATAAATACGGGAGTTAGGGAAAGGAGACTTTATCACTCGTGAAGCTGGGTAAGAAAAGTTATCTGTTTATCATCGTCGGTTTCTTCATTATCGCCACGGTTGCTCTGTGGATGGTTTATTCCAAGCAGGCTGACATACAAAAACAACTGCGAGAAGAGCTTGTCTCGGCTAATTCTAGGCTGAGTTTGATAGAATTTGAGCCGCTTGTTAATCGTCAAAGCGAACTCAAACAGCGCTTGGAGCAGACCGTAGCCGAATATGAAGTCGTCAGGGAAAAGCTCGTCCAGCCCGTGGAAAGCATTACTATCAGTGATATCTTGTTTAGCACTGCGGAAGCTAATAGTGTTAATGTTACCGAGATTAACTCATCGGGTGTGACCAATGTGGTATTGGAAGGCTTGCCCTGTCAGTCGCTCCCGCTTACGGCTACGATTGAGGGTGACGTAAACGACCTCGTTGCTTTTATTACCCATCTCAATGTTAACCTTTCCACCGGTGTGATTAAGTCAGTTGATATAGATATCCCGGATGCTGCCGGCAGTAAAAAACCGTCAGCCAGTATCAGGATGATGATTTATAGGTATCAGAGCGGCTAGCTATGGCTAAGAAAATTGTTTCTTTATATATCGATGATACCAGCCTCCGGCTGCTGGTAACCAGCGGTAAACGGATTAGAAAATGGGATGAATTAGCGCTGGAGCCGGGTCTGGTCAAGAATGCGGTTGTCCTGAAGCAAGCCGAGGTTGCCGCTAAAATCAAGCAGCTCTTCAAACTCAGGAAGATAAATTCAAAAAAGGTCATTTTGGGTGTGAGCGGACTGAATTGTCTTACCCGCCCCATTATCATACCCCAGCTACCGAAAGAGATGTTGGGAGAAGCGGTCAGGCGGGAGGCAAAAAGGTTGCTGCCGGTAGTTCCGGAGCAGCTTTACCTTTCCTGGCAGTCCCTCCCCGCCCCTGAAGGTAAAAAACAGGTCTTCCTGGTGGCAGTGCCGCGTAAAGCCGCCGACCTCCTTTTCCGGACATTGCGACTGGCCGGGCTTAAGTCGGAACTGATGGACCTGAAACCAATGCTCTTGGCCAGGCTGGTAAAGGACACGATGGCTATCATTATTGATGTTCAGCCAACTGAATTTGACATCGTTATCATGGCCGATGGCATTCCCCAGCCTATCCGCACGGTTCATTTCCCTGACGAGGCAATGTCCTGCCAGCAGAAGCTACCCATGATTAGAGATGAACTCAACCGCACCATTGAATTTTATAATGCCAGTAATCCGGAAATACCCCTTGAGCCTATTTTACCCGTATATGTTTCTGGAGAACTGGCTAACGAAGCCGAGCAATGCCAGGCCCTATCGGAAAAGCTCAATCGCCCGGTTCTACCCCTGGCATCGCCTCTGGAGAGCCGTGACGGGCTTGACCCGAACCGATACATGGTAAACATGGGCTTGGTTCTCAAGAAATTAGCACCCTCAAATGGTTCCGGGCTTCTGGTGGACAGTTTGAATGTTTTGCCCACTGCTTACCAGCCTGAGCCCATTTCCTTGAACAGAATCATGGTGATACCTGCTACCGTCATTGCCATCGGCCTGCTCCTGCTCCTGGCGCTGTTGATCCAGAATACCTCCGCTGACATCAAGGTAACCCGGAGTCAGCTGGACCCCACCCGCCAGCTGTTGCAGCAGAAATTAGCCCAGCGTCAGGAATTGGTCAGCGGCATCGCTGAGCTTGAGGGCAGGATTGATGAGGTCCAGACCTTGGGTAGTAGTTTCACCACTGTTGTGGCAACTCTGGAAAAGCAGAGCAGTGAAATGAATGGCAATTTGGACGTAATCGTGAGCAGCTTACTCGAAGGGTTGAGCCTGACCAGTATCAGTCATACCAGTACCACCTTGACGGTAAGAGGACAGGCAACAAATGAAGAAGAGGTCTTGTTATACTTGAGAATATTGGATGCCAGCGAAAGATTTTCCAGCATTACGCTTACCAGTATCGTACAGACCGCCGACCAGAAAAGCGATTTTAGCATCGTTCTCGGTGTGAGAGATTAAAAAGCCGCTTTGTTTCCCGTCGGCTTGTCAGCCGGCAAAGGCATCTCTGAGCTATACCTTCACTAAAATTCCGGCGTTTCAGGCTCTATTAGCGTATTTAATTGCCTGCTGAGCGTGACTCCAGGCTTTCCCATAGTAAATGATTGCCGTAGCTTCTCTACCCTGCTGCAATTTCTGCTCTGCCTCGCTCAGTTCCTTGTTTGCCCTGTTTATCTGAAGTTCAACCATTCTCTGGAACCTCGGGTTCTGTACTGGCGTGCTCTCGGCTTGGCTGACTGCTTCCTGGGCAAGCAGCCTGTCTGCCTCAGCCAGGTCATTCAGCGCCTCTTCAAATACGGGCAGGGCGGTATTGATTGCCGCCAGCTTGGCCTGTTCTCGGCTCGTGTCTCGTCCCTTCTTCTCTTTCCAGGCGATGATTTTCTCTAAAGCGTTTATCCTCTTCTCGGATACCCTGACCTGTATCTGCAAGCCGGTTGCTGCCGCCGCTTCCCTGGAGAAAACTTTTCTGCCCAGTCTGGCGTCCAGTTGCGATTCACCGGCCCACAGCGCTTCGTTCAGGCTTGACTCGATCAGCTTTATGATTCTATCAATACTTCTATCGGTTATTTTATCGCCAGCCTTGGCTCCTTCCAGCTTTTCTATCGTCCCGCTCTTAATCGTGTAGGCACCGGGAGCAGACTCAACGGCAAAAGAAGCGACGATAGTATGGTTGGTAACCACGTTGGTGAAGACATACTCGCTCACCGCGCCGACTGATTCGTCATCCACTGCCACGTCGTCAATGCTATAGCCGTCGTCTGCGCTGATGGCAAAAGTCTGGCTGCCGCCGTGCCCCACTGCCACCTCACCTTCAGGGTCAATAGTCCCGCCCTCGCCAGCCGTAGCCGTGATA
>CAZWYS010000046.1:0-9984 GCA_964638295.1 uncultured Dehalococcoidaceae bacterium | reverse complement strand
AAGAGGCTTCTATGGTATGGTTGGCGGTGACATTTTCAAACGTGTATTCAGACACGGCGCCGACTGATTCGTCATCCACTGCCACGTCGTCAATGCTATAGCCCTCGTCTGCGCTGATGGCAAAAGCCTGGTTGCTACCATATCCTACTTCCACCTCGCCCTCCGGGATGATAGCCCCATTATTACCCGCCGTAGCCGTAATTATATAAGTTATAATCGCGAAGTTAGCGGTAACCGATTTATCAGCGTCCATGGTGATGGTTTCCGGATTTTTGGTACCGGAAAGTTCACCGCCCCAGCTTTCAAAGGCCCAGCCTGTATTAGCCTCGGCCGTAAGCGTAACGACGGTGCCATCAGGATAAACGCCCAGGTTTGGGTCACGGGAAACACTACCTTGCCCATTGATGGTTATATCCAGTACGCGATTTAGTTTTACCGGGTACACGTAGGCGGCACCGGCATCGACACCATTCTCATCGTTGTACAGCGCTCCAGCGACCACCGTGTTCTCCTCAGTACCTACAGACCACCCGAAATAATCGTCTGTGGCGCCATCACCGGCAAGCAACTTGGCTAGTTGAGCCCACTCCTTGCCTTCCGTATCAAGCTCAAAGATATAGGCTGAACCGGAATTTTTGCCGTTATCACTATCCCCCACGGCCCCAATCACCAGGGCACTCTCACTGATAGCCACGGAGTATCCGAAAGAGTCACTTTCAGCGCCATCACTGGCGAGTAGCTTTTGCTTCTCCGCCCAGCTATCACTCTCTCGCGCAAACACATAGGCTGCGCCGGCATTACCATCAATCGTAGCGTTCCCTTTGGACCCAATCACTATTGTGTCCTCAGAGATGGCGGTGCTATCTCCAAAGAAATAGTTTTTAGCCGCATCGCTGGCCGTCAGCTTTTGCTTTTCTGTCCAGTTATCACTGCCCCGCTCAAACACGTAGGCTGAGCCGGCGTATGAGTCGTCATTAAGAGCGCCAATTACCACCGTATCTCCACTGATGCCTGCGGAACAGCCGAACCAGTCACTTGCCGCGCCATCGCTGGCGGTCAGCTTTTGCTTTTCCGCCCAGCTATCCCCACTGAGTTCAAAGACATAGGCTGCGCCGGCAAAGCTACCCATGGTGCTGTCTCCGGCCGCTCCAACTACCATCCTGTTCCCACTGATACCCACCGAGTATCCGAAGAGTTGCGCTGCGGTGCCATCACTGGCCATCAGCTTTTGCTTTTCCACCCAGCTATCCCCGCTGCGCTCAAAAATGTAGACCGCACCACCCATTGAGGCTTTCTGGGAATCCGTATACGCACCAATCGCTAGAGTGTTTCCGCTGATGGCCAGGGACACTCCAAAACGTTGAGAACTGGCGCTGTCACTCGGCAATAGCTTGGCCTGCTCGGTCCAGTTATCCCCGCTTTGCTCGAAGACGTAGACCGCACCGGCGTCTTGGTTACTGCCAATATCCGCTGCAGAGGCACCAACTACCACGATATCTCCGCTGGTGGCTACGGAAACGCCAAACGTGTCACCGGCAGTGCCATCACTGGCGAGCAGCTTTGCATCATCGGTATCTGCACTCGCCGTGCTGAAAGGCAGCAGCATCGACACAATAATCGCTAAAGAGATAAAAAATAGTCTTTTCATCGTTTTTACCTTCCTTGCTAAGGTATTACCTCAAACATTATTAAATATTATTCGTAACCGGTGGTCTTTTGCTCCACGGTTCCGTTTGAATTAACGTAGTAGGTGCCCTTGGTGTCCTTCGTGGCGACATAGTTGACCAGATTGTTCTGGGTCCCGTCACCAGTGATGTCATGCTGGTAAAGTATATACCCGTTTTTATCCAGAAGCGGGACAAAGGTACCTCCATCTGGGTCAGTTATTTTGGCAACTCCGCAGACTGAAGTATCGGGGAAAAGACTCATATCACTGGTCGCATTGGCTTCCAGCACCGGATTCGGCAGTGAGCTCAACTGGTTATCAACCATCATAGAAGTTACTGCTGTTTGAATGTTGCTCAGTTCGGTTGCCGCTGCCTCTGCTTCACCCCGCCCGATAAACCGCCCGACGTTGGGAATGACCACTGCCGCCAGCACACCAAGAATAGCCACCACGATGAGCAACTCAATTAAAGTAAACCCTTTTTCATCTGTTGTGGTCGTTCTTACCACCCTTTATTCCCCCATCAACATATGCCACTGCTCTAGGCAGAATATTCATTCCCCTGATTGCAATTACCTTATTTACAACACCCCGGTAGTACCGGGTAAGAAGCTTGTAATATTTGTACCCTTATCTCTACAATCCCGTAATTTTGATAGTATCATACTATCTTAGCCGGTTACCAATTTTTCCTATGACTATAGTACTACTCTTAGTAATATACCATAGGAGTTACAGAGTGATTAAAATACCTTTGGGAATATTAAAAAAACATTACAGATGTGTTACAAAAAATTACAATTCTGATTGAGTGAGGTTATCAAGATGAGCAGCTTCAATTAAGTGCTGTTGCCGCCGGTGATTATCGGTGCTTCTATTGGTGGATTTAGCATTCAATCTATTGATTCTGACCTGTGCAGCTTAAGAGTCAATCCTGCTTGGTTAACAGGTACCCTATGCTCGGCTTGGTTAAGATAATCTTTGGGTCACCCGGGTTCTTCTCAATCTTTGTCCGCAGGCGCCAGATATAGACTCTGAGACTATCGACGGCATCCGGGTAGTCTATACCCCAGACTGCCTCGGCAAGGTTGGAGTAGGTTACTACCCGCCCCATATTCTTCATCAGGTGATGGAGGATAGCGCCTTCAGTATGAGTGAGGTTTATTTCCTTTTCGCCCCAGAATAACTGCCAGGACGAAGGGTCAAAACGTAGCTTACCGCAAACCAGAGGGGCCTCTTCAACTGAAGGACCTCGTCTCCGTGTCACCAGCTTTATTCGTGATAGAAGCTCCAGCTGTCGGAAAGGCTTGACTACGTAATCATCGGCACCCCACTCCAGCCCCTTGACGATATCAGCCTCTTCTGACCGCACCGACAGAATAATAATGGGCACCGGGGAAAAAAGCCGAACCTGCTTCAGTACCTCAAAGCCGCTGATATCAGGTAAACCCAGGTCAAGGATAATAACGTCAGGGCTCTCGCTCTCGGATAGCTCTATCCCTTTTTCTCCGAGATGAGTGGCAACTGATTTTACTTCAGGCCAGCTTACCTGAAGGGCTAAAGAGATAGCTTCTACGATTGTCGGGTCATCCTCGATAATAAGAACTTTCATAACCTTTACGCTGTCCCGTTTACTTCACTTTAGTTGGCAGCTTCTAATGGTATGGAAAAGCAGAACTTGCTGCCTTTACCTTTCCGACTTTTTACCCCTATCGTGCCTCCGTGCAATTCCACCAGTTTCTTTGCCAGACTCAGCCCCAGGCCCAGTCCACTGAGGCGCTGCCGGTCATTGACCATTCTATGATAGGGTTCAAATAGTTCTTTCTGTTCTTCCTTGCTTATTCCGCATCCCGTGTCCTGGACTTCCACTATCAGATTAACACCGTCTTTCTTGGCGCGCAAGGTAATTTCCCCTCCAGATGGCGTGAATTTGAAGGCATTACTCATTAAATTCAGCACTATCTGCTGGAAACGCTCGGCATCGGCATGTATTGTCGGCAAAGAAGGCGGTAGCTCCACCGTCAATTTTTGACTGTTCCGTGAAGCGACCGGTCTCACGCTGTTCACTATCTCTTTGAGCAGTTGCCCGGCATCTACTGGTTCGGAATTCAGGTGGAGCAAGCCTACTTCCCCCCTGGCCAGGTCAAGCAGTTCATCAATTCTCTGATTTAAATTGGAAGCGCCCTGATTAATGTTCTGGGCCAAGCCTCTTAAAGGCTTATCTTTAAGCTGCTGTGTTAGCAGCTCGCTCGAAGCCAGAACCGGGGTAAGCGGGGTTTTCAGTTCGTGCACTAATGCCCGGGTAAATTCAACTCTTTTGTTGATTTCATCTTCTAGTTCCTGCCTTAGACCCTTCTCGTTTTGGTAGAGTTCTTGCAGTTCATCCTTGGACTGCTCCAGGGCTGCCAGCATGCCGTTGATCGCGCTCGCCAGTGTCGCTAATTCATCAACCCCGGGTATTGATACCCGCGCCGAGAGGTCGCCGCGCGTCCCGATGCTCCTTATATTGCTAATCAGACGGGAAAGCCGTGATAAAACTTGCTTCTCTAGGAGAAATAAAGTCACTGCGCCAAACATCAGCCCCACGCCAACTATAATCAGGATAAGCAGAGAAATCGCCGCTTCTTGCCCGAAGCCATTTCCAGCCATCCCCCCTCTGTCAACGAGCAGGATGCTCTCCGATAGGAAATACAGGATTACAATCAAGCCCAGAAACATCCCGCCTATAATAACCCGTGTCTTATAACGCAGCGTCATGCTTTTTCTCTCTCACTCTTCCACTTTTAAACTTATAGCAATACACGGTAAATTGGTATCCTTACCTTATGCTTACTTCTTAATTCTTACTTCTTATTATATCACTACGAACTGGTAATTAACATAACTTCTCTAATCGGGCACTAATTCTAGGCAAGACCTGTGTTTTCAAGTCTATCTCCTCCAGTAATTCTCTTATTGATATTAGACCAAAGTACTATTTCAAAAAGTTACTAAAGATGGATGTATATCCGTCTTCACATTGTTATTATGCTCGTGGAGGAGGTATACGGAAGTGGTGATGAAAATTTATCTTGAGGTCTTGTCTTCCGGCATGAAAGCCAGGCTTGACCCTGCCGCCCGATTATCCGCACGACAAAAGCCGTCTTACATGTTTTATACTGGCAGGGATAACATAAGTCCGCTTCAGCCCGGTTATTCTTTTTCAACTGGTCGCTGGCGTAAACCAGCTACCGACCTGTTGATTGGTGCCGCTGGCTATCGTAAACCAATCTAGAGCGAAATTACTCTACTTGAAGATGGTGGATTAGTCTGGAAATTTTTTGCCCTGGTCAACAGAACGTTTGCCGTCCATCTTGAGAGACACAGGGTTGGACAGACTGGAAAGCAGGTAGATACGTATGCACTGGTTAATGGAACGTGCGAGGGTCGTTGCTGGCGGAGACTTGGGGAAAGATAGACCCTGCGAGCAGTACTGTGAAGCCGTGTCCAGGTCTTTATGGCCCTGGGCGGAGTCAAAACTTCTCGCCTTTGTTTGCCTGCTGGCTCTGCTTGACTATGTCAGTACCTACGCTGTCCTGGAGCTTAGCATGAACCGGTATGTGTACGAAAGCGGTCCCCTGGCAAGCTGGGCTCTTGAAATGGGAGGCTTTGCCGGGTTATTTTTGGTTGACATGCTTTCGGCAAGTATCCTCCTGCTGATAGCGGTATCTATCCGGCACCTGCACCGCAGAGTCGGGTTCAGGAATTTTGGAAGGACAGCCTTGGTGTTTTTTCTGGTGCCCTATGTTGTGGTAACCATGGCGGCTGTTTTCAACAACATCGTCTTAACTTTTCTGGACCTGTCACCACCCTTCGGTTAAACGAGTTCTACCCCTGATTTGCTTTTATTGTCGTTAAGAGATGTTCCCCAAAACTGAAATCATTCGCATGGGGAATTATACTGTCCCTTCCGCAATTTGAACGGTTATATGCCCTGTGCTTTGTGACGGCATGTGTCATTGCGGGCCTTCTCACCGTTAAGGTATAATGGTTCAGCCGTAGCCTGGTTGACCGCTATGGAGTAATGGCTTATGAGTGAGTATGAGAAGGCTCTATATAGCTTGAGTACGGGGGCTCCGGTCACTTCCTTGCGCTCTTTTCCCTCCCCCACAGACGAGTATCGAGCAGCCTTTGAAGACCGGGCGCAGCCTTTCCTGGTATATTACGCTTTTGATGCCGGGCGTATAAACAGGCGTAGCCTGACCAGGGGGGAGTTCTGGGACTTGGCTTGTTCGGGGGCGGCGTATCTCATTGAGCACGGTGTATCCAAGGGCGACCGTGTGGTTCATTGTTTTTCCCATAATAGCTTGTACGATTTAGTATTCAGACTTGCCGCCGTTCTGGTGGGCTGTGTTCCGGTGACCATTAATTGGCAGGCGGATGATAACGACCGTATCATTCGTAAGGCAACGGTAACTGATGCCAGGTCTCTGCTTTATGATAAGGAATTTTCCCGCCGGATAGAAGAGATGAAGCCCCGATTGGAGGCTAAATCTTTTCTTGAGGTCGAAGATGTTGAAGCATGTCAACCGATTGGCGCTCGGGCTTACGCCAGGGTGGATTATGACGACGAAAAAATGATTATTTTCACCTCGGGCACTACTGGCGAACCCAGGGGAGCTAGCTTATCCCATAGTAATTATTTAGCCAACAGGCTTACTTACGAGCAATACTTCGGCTTGTCCAAAACGGCGCCAGTGGACTTGGTGCTGGTTAATCCTTTGCACCATGCCAACTCGTCGGCGTTCTCGGACTGGAGCCTGCGGCGCGCTGGTATGAAATTACACCTGGTACAGCGTTATTCAACGCTCTACTGGAAGGTACTCGTAGAAGTAGCCCGTAGCAAGCGTGACCTGCTCATCGCCCCCATGGTTTCCCGGCACATTGATTTCCTGGAAGAGCTCTCTATCCGAAAACAATTACCGGTGAAGAAGAGCGAGATAAAAGAAGCGCTCAGTCAGACCGGTATGATGATAGGTTCGGCGCCTGTCGGTCCAACCACCGTAAAGCGCATTACCAGGTTTAGTAACCACCTGCCGGTTGTCCGTTTTGGCTCAACCGAGACCTGTTTGCAGGTAATGGCTACCCCGTGGAAGATGCCGGAAAATGAACTCATTAAGGCATTTAAAGCCGGCTGGTCGCATCAGTATAAAGGTGAAAAAACCGTTGGTTATTACATCGGTCGTGAACATTACCCGGTCACCAGGGTTAAGGCAGTCAGGTCGCTTGACCCTGAAAGTAAAGATTACTTTCGGCCTTGCGAGGTTGGCGAGCTTGGTTACCTTGTCACCCAGGGCTCCAACATTATGAGCCACTATGTAGGTGATGTTGAAGCTACCAAAACTGTTTTCCAGGAGGGCTGGTACACCGGTCTTAGAGACATTGTCTTCGCCTTGCGGAATGAGAAGGATGGGCAGCTGGATTATTACTGGGTGTCCAGAGATTCTTCGCTGCTTATTCGCGGTGGCGCCAATTATGCTTATGACCAGATTGCCGCCGAGCTATCAAAGGTGCTGGTAGAAGATTTTCAGCTAAGAACCGGGCAATTCAGGTTGGCGGTAATAGGTTTGCGTGTGGAAAGCGAACACGAAGACAGTTGTTGTGTTACCATTGAGCTCGGTGAAGAGGTGGCGGATAGGCAGCCAGAATTGGAGGCTGATTTTATTGCCAGGGCTTGTGAGAGGGTTCCAAAAGGTTTTCGTCCCGACTTTGTCCGGTTTGCCAGAATTCCCCTGAATTTTAAGGGGCTGGTGCTTGTTCCCCAGTTAAAACAAGAATTTCAAAAATCATTGGAGCAGAAAGAAATAATATCTTTGGAGGTCAAGACATGAAAGTGGATCAAATTAAAAAAGTAGCGGTGGTTGGCGCAGGCCTTATGGGACATGGTATCGCTCAGGCGTATGCGCAGGAAGGGTTTGAGGTAAATCTGACTGATGCCTCCGCATCTGCCCTGGCATCGGCCAAGGACAGGATTCGCTCTAATTTAACCACTTTTGTCGACGAAGGACTGTTCACCAAGCGCGACCTGGAGCAGACATTGGACAGGGTATCCGTATTCAATGATTTAATGTCGACCGTCCATAATGCTGATTTTGTTACTGAGGCAATCGTGGAGCAGCTGGAAAAGAAACAGAAATTGTTTCAGGAGATGGAGCAGTACTGTTCGGCTGATGCTATTCTGGCAAGCAATACTTCCTCCTTTCCCATGACTGAGATTGCCGCCCTGATGGCAAGACCGGAAAGAGCTGTAATAACCCACTGGGTCAATCCTCCGCACATCATTCCGGTTGTGGAAGTCGTCTCCGGTAAAAAAACCGCTGAAGAGACGTATGCCGTAGCCATTGCATTATTAAAGAAAATCAAGAAAATACCGATAACCTGCCGCAAAGAAGTCCCGGGATTCCTCTTGAACCGGCTCCAGACCGCCATGAACCGGGAAGTCTATGCACTGGTGGAGTCCGGCACCGCCAGTGCCGAGGATATTGATTTGCTGGTTGTAGCCAGTCTGGGCTTTCGCATGGCCACCCTTGGTCCTTTACGGATAAGAGATTTGGCCGGACTGGATGTAACGTATGCCGTGGAGGGTTGGTTGGCTGGAGAGATAAACTCCGACACTGGAGCCAGTAAACTGTTGAAGGAAAAAGCGGAAAAGGGCGAGTTCGGTGCTAAAACGGGCAAAGGATTCTATGAATATTCACCGGGAGAGGTGGAGGCAATTATTAAAGAGCGAGACCGGCAGTTTGTTCGCCGGTTAAAGGAATTGTACCGCTAGCCGGTTGAATATGGCATAAGGATGTGCGGTCAGGCTACTTTATGAATTTGAAGAAGTTCCCGTTGGCGGACAGGTTTCCTGCCCTACTTGCCAGGGCTCTCCAGCCTCTCTTTGAGACGCTGCACCCCGAGACGAGGGCTGGACAGTATCGGTACCTTGCGTTCATTCTCGGGAATTTGGGCTACGACTCTGGCGATTGAGGCCTGAGCCAGCACTATAATATCTGCCCGCTCCATTAGTTCGTTGAGTTTGTTCTTCACCGTGCGGTCATGGGTCTCCATGTCTCCACGGCGGAGGGCGTCGAAAGCCCCTTCGCAAAGCATCGTCTCTACCTTAATCTTCTTGCCTTTTAGTACCGCTCGCGTTTTGATTAAGTCTGAGGTGGGTTTCAGAGTAGTATAAGCGGTAGCTATAACCCCGATATGTTCACCGAGCTTTACTGAATCATCAGCCATGGCTTCGTCTACTTTCAGCAGCGGTACCTTGACCATGTCCTTGGCTTCATCAACCAGGGGCGCCAGGGAAGAGCAGGTAAGCATCACTATCTCGGCGCCGGACTCCTCGGCGAAGGAGGCTAACAGTCCAAAGCGTCGGGCCATACTCGGGGTCAACTTACCGCTGGCCAGAACGTCTTTCAGCAGGCCCTCGTCCACCAGATGGATAACCTCCACGCCCGGTAGGAGCTCTGCCGCCAGTTCATTGAACAGGGGAACGAGTGAAGCCACCGAATGCACCATGCCAACTTTTCGTGTCATTAGACACCTCCCAGCTTATTTTTAGTACTTGAACGCGGGTGACATACCTGAAATCAAATCAAATTATAATACGTCAACACAATCTGGGCAAACATGGTAACATATTCATGGTAACACGGGGGCTGGATTCAAAGAGGAAGAGTGATGGGGAGCACTCTATCTCTTTCTGGAGATCCCAATCGTAATTATACCAAGTACTGCAATAGCTATTGCTGGTGCTACAGTGCTACCAGTTGTACCTGATAAGAAGGTCCATACGGCAAAAGCGATGCAGAGAATCCCCACAATCAGTCTGTCTTTTCTCACCTGACTCTCCAATCCAATAGTCTAATCTACGGTCTAATATAACATAATTAAATAAGAAAGACACGGCTTCTATCACCGTGTCTCTTAATCTTCTTGGTAGAGCAAGTTGTACAATAGAAAGAACTTTTAAGATTGAATTTAACCTGTCTTTTTGACCTAATGCCTTCGAGAATACTGTTTTACTTTTTATGACAATGTTACCTTTGAAAAAATGTCGGGATGTCTGCCTTTCCATTAGTACATCAAAATATGGACTAGTGGTCCGCGTCCAATAGTGATGCAGGGTTTGAACCTGCACGTAGATATTAGTTTTTTCTGTACAGGAATTTGATAAAGGGTTATACTTTTGGTGATGTCTAATACCAATCTAATCATCAGAAACGAAAAGAAAAAAGATTACAGAAATGTTGAGCAACTGATACGCGAAGCATTTTGGAATCTCTATG
>CAZWYS010000045.1:0-13786 GCA_964638295.1 uncultured Dehalococcoidaceae bacterium | reverse complement strand
TTCGCCTTTCCCCCTTTGATGCTGACCATGCCCGGCATACTTCCTTTGCCTTGGTGGAGGTTATGCCGGAAGCCAAAGCTGATATTGATGTCAGAATAGGTCCTGATGATTTAAAGGTAGAGACGTTTCGGTCCAGTGGGCCGGGGGGACAGCACATGCAGAAGACAAGCAGCGCCGTAAGATTGACCCACCTGCCAAGCGGGCTGGTAGTTACCTGCCAGAGCGAACGTTCTCAGTATCGCAATAAAGAAATCGCCCTCAGGATACTTCAGGCTCGTCTGCTGGAGTTGGAGCTGGCAGAACGCGCCGAGGAAAAAGCTAGACTTAAAGGAAAGCGCATAGACGCCGGATGGGGTAACCAGATTAGAAGCTATGTTCTCCATCCTTATAAAATGGTAAAAGACCACCGGACTGATTATGAAACCAGCAATACTGATGCCGTGTTAGATGGCGAACTTGATGGTTTTATAACTGCCTATCTACGGTCTGGTGTGGGTAGAGAAGAATGATTAGGAAAATCAGCTTATTAGTTGCCATCGTTTGCCTTTTTCTGGGTTTGCTTGTGCCTGTTTCGGTTCAAGCTGGTAACGGGCCAGCCATACTGGATAGCTCGGTTGAAGTAGATTTTCCTCTAAAAATTACTTTCTACTTATCAACTGAGAGTAATGTCAACATTACTGATATTCGTCTTCACTATACTGTTGACCGGATAAGCCATGCTCAGGTAACCAGCGAGGTCTACATTGAATTTATGCCATCAACTACGGTGGATGTGGAATGGAGCTGGGATATGAGGAAAACTGGTGGATTACCCCCGGGAAGCAATGTAGATTATTGGTGGACGGTTGAAGACGCTGAAGGGGCTGGGATTGAGACCCGGTTAGCCACAATCCAGGTTGATGATGCTCGTTATTCCTGGCAGAACATAAACGAAGGCATGGTAACTCTATATTGGTATGAGGGAGATGAGTCCTTTGCTCAGGAGCTAATGAGTGTTGCTCAGCAAGTGCTGGTTCGTCTGGCGGAGGATACCGGCGCTAAGCTTGAGAGACCGGTCAGGGTATATATCTACGCTGACGCTCAGGATTTGCTGGGCGCCATGATTTTCCCTCAGGAATGGACGGGAGGGGTCGCCTTTACCCGATTTGGCACTATCGCTATCGGGATACCTCTCGGTAAACTTGACTGGGGAAAGCGGGCAATGGCGCATGAGCTGACCCATTTAGTTGTCCATCAGATGGTCTTCAATCCCTACAATGACCTGCCTACCTGGCTTGATGAAGGCCTGGCTGTGTATTCTGAGGGACCGCCGCAACCGGTGTTTGTCAGTTCACTCAATAAGGCGATAGACGAAAATAGTCTTATCTCTGTGCGTAGTCTATCCAGTCCCTTTTCCGCTTACGCTGAGGAATCTCTGCTCGCTTATGCCCAGAGTTATAGCCTGGTTAAGTTTCTGATTAGCAACTACGGGCAGAGTAATATGCTTGAGCTATTGAATACTTTGCGGAAAGGTAGCGGCTATGACGAGGCCCTGCAGAAGGTTTACGGCTTTGATATGGATGGGCTGGATAGTTTATGGAGCAGTTATATCTTGAAGTGATGTCCATCAGTTAAGGTGCAATGGTGGAGATAGGAAAGCCAAAAAAGTCATTTACCATTCATGATTTACCTATTTCAGAGCGACCGAGAGAAAGGTTGCAAAAATTTGGCGCGGAAGCTCTATCGGCGCAGGAGATTCTGGCACTCATTTTGGGGCGAGGTATTGCCGGGGAGTCAGTGATGGTAACTGCTCAGCGACTGCTGAGTCAGTTTGGCAGTTTAAAAGGAATTACCGGCGCCTCACTGGAGGAACTGGCGCAGATAAAGGGAATTGGTGTTGCCAAGGCATCTCAACTCAAAGCCGCTTTTGAGCTAACCAATCGGCTGGAGAGTTATTTTGGTGATGACGACAAACCACTGGTCAAGACCCCGGAAGAAGTTGTTGGTTTGGTGCAAGGCAGGCTTAAGGGGAAAAAGAAAGAATATTTTTTAGCGCTTTTGCTGGATACCCGAAATCAACTAATCAGGGTGGCTGAAATTTCCATTGGCAGTCTGGATAGCAGTATTGTTCACCCGAGAGAGGTATTTAAAGAGGCGATATCAGCCAGTGCTGCCTCGGTTATCTTTGTCCATAACCATCCCTCAGGCGACCCCGAAGCTTCGGAAGATGACATAAGATTGACCAAGAGACTGACTGAAGTCGGAGAGATTATGGGCATAGATGTTCTGGACCACGTCATCATTGGTGGTAAGAAATACCTTAGTCTGAAAAGGGAAGGCTCGTTTTAGAAGGGTCAGGCAATAGTTTTATTGACTTGGATGCTAGCGCATTGATAAGACGGATGGACGAAAGGCAGGGTAAATGTCAAGTGAATCTAATTATGAGCGGTTAATTGGGGCAATTATCGCTGGGGATAAGAATGAGCTGTCGGTGGCTGTGGAAGACGCACTAAAAGAAGGAGTCCGCCCCTCCGATATTATAGAGAAGGGGATGTCTCCAGGCATGAAGCAGGTTGGAGAGAAATTTGCCCGATATGAGCTTTACTTGCCTGAGATGATGTTGGCGGCGGAAGCGTGGGAACATGCGATGAAAATTTTGGAACCCAAACTCTTGGAAACCGGGGCCGAACTTACGAAGGTGGGTCATGTGGTCATAGGGACGGTTAAAGGCGATGTCCATTCTATAGGTAAGAACATCGTGGCGACTATGCTAAAAATGCAGGGCTTTGATGTCTTTGACCTTGGCGTTGATGTGGCCGCTTCCGCCTTTGTTACCAAGGCAGAAGAAGTTAATGCTGACATTATTGCTGCTTCAGCTTTAATGAGTACCACCCTGCCGCAGCAGAAAAGCATTATTGAACATCTTGAGGCACGCGGTGTGCGTGACAAATATCGTTTCCTGGTCGGCGGCGGCTCTGCTAACCAGGAATGGGCAGACAGTATTGGTGCTGATGGTTACGGAAGAACCGCTGGAGATGCTGCGGCGCTGGCATTAAAGCTGGTATCGCATAATACGGGGAAGGTTAGCTAATGATAAGTTTTGAGACGGTCGTGGAAAGGGCATTTGCTGGGCCAATCTGTACGGAGCGAGATTTTGAGCTTGAAATCTTTGTGCCCAATTTGCGCAAGGTGGTTGAGAAGTATGGCATTAAGTATGACCCGCAAAATCCGATCCCGGCAGATGATGACCTGGCCGACCGGGTATGGGCGGCAGGAATGGAGTTTCTGTGTGAGACGGGGGTTTATTGTCTTGATACCGAGCGGCGGATTCTATTCACTGGAGATGAAGTAGAGGGAGCCCTTGAGAGCGGCCCGCGTGGTTTTGTGTTTGGTGAAGGGAAGGATGCCAAGGCAATGCCGCGTCGTTATCCTGAAGATGAGACACTACCCTGGTGCTCGGTTGGCCCCACTTCTTCACCCTTGTCCAGCGAGTGGTATTACGTTAGCCTGGTCAAAGGCAATGCTGAGAACCCGCTTGGTAATTCAATAACGATGCCTTGCCTGGTAACTGTGGATGGTCAACCGATTGTCGGCGGCAGTCCTCTGGGGATTGAAGGTGCCATCCGGGCGGTATTGCTGACTCGCGAGGGCATGCGTCGGGCCGGACGCCCGGGGATGCCTATCGTTAATGGAGTTACCACTGCAGCGCGGTCTCAAGAGCATATTGCTGCCCACCATTTTGGATTTCGTAAGACTGATGCCTTGGAGATAGGGACTGTCCATGAGATGAAGGTTGATTTTGATTCGCTGAACAAGGTAGCCTATTCACTTGCTGCCGGGAGTTTAATCTTCGCTGAGAACGGAGTCATCTTAGGTGGTCTGGCTGGTGGGCCGGCGGGTGTGGCGGTGGTTACCGCTGCCTATAATCCGGTGGACTTGCTTGTCCTGCGCGGGGCAGTTCAACATCCGTTCCCGGTCCATTTTGATTTAGGAGTCACTTCCACCCGGGACACGATTTGGGCACGGAGCCTGGCCAATCAAGCAGTTACCCGCAACAGCACTTTGCCGGTAGTTAATGTCGGCTATTCAGCGGCTGGACCAATGACCAAGATGCTTTTGTACGAGCATAGTGCCTGGGTTATTAGCTCCGTGGTGTCGGGTGGTTCTGTTGAGGTTGGTGCGTCGGCTAGAGGCACGGCTCTTGATTATACCAGTCCTATGGACCCTCTCTTTGCCACTGAGGTAGCGCATGCTGTCGTCGGTATGAACCGCAAGGAGGCAAGCGGGATAGTGAGGACACTGCTGGAGAAGTATGAGGACCAATTGCGCAATCCACCTATCGGTCAGAAATATCAAGAATGTTACGATGTGGCAACTGGAAAACCCAATAAGGAATATATTGAGCTTTACCGCGAGGTCAGACAGGAAATGACCGATAGGTTCGGTTTAAAGTTCAAGCATGCCTCTCCATATCTCTGACGAAGAGATTAGCAAGAGACTAATTGAAGCGCTCGGCTTCATTATTGCTTATGCGGGAGAGGCAAATGTCAGCATCCGCTTCGGATTCTCCACGGTGATGGTATTGATGATTTCTTCCGACATACCCCTGGCATGCATCCAGGGGATGACATTATCAGGAATATGGGCATAGCCGGGACCTCCATAGGCAAACAACTTGGCTTTCACTGACATGTCCGTGGAGATGAGTATCTGGTTCAGGTAGCCTTGGTCAATTAGCCGGATAATATAATTCACTCGCATGGCATCATTGGGAATATCAAAAACGCCGTAGCGCTTGGGATAGTAACCTTCCATGGAGAAGCAATCAAATTCAAGATAGCAACCGGTCTTGGCCATTTCCAGCATGGACTCAAAGGAATAAGCGGTGCGGTCCAGATGGCTCATGGCCACCCGGCTGAGGTCAGCGCCTGCCTTATCTAATATATTCAAAATCTGTAGCGGCGACTCTTCCAGGCGCCCGGGATGAATGTTAATTGAGGCGCCAGTGTCTCGTTGCACCCGGGCTGAGGCACGCAGCGATTTTATTTCAATATTGTCCAGAGGCCAGGAGTCAGCGCCAATCTCACCGATTATGCCGGGGCAAATGCCGTCGGCGCCTTCCGTCACGTCTTTAACAATATCATAATAGATTTCGTCCTCACTCTTCATTTTGAGCGCTTCCGCACAGCCAGAGTCCATTGTGTAATACCCGGTTCCCATGACTATATTTAGTCCGGTAGTACGGGAAATGCGGGTTAGGGCATGAGGGTCACGTCCTATTCCCCAGTTGGTCATATCAACAACGCTTTTACCCCCGGCGAGCTTAAAGCGGTAAACCTCTTTAGTTGCCAGTTCTTCATTATCAAGCATCAGGTTGTCTCTATTCTCAAAGAGATGAAAGCGAAGCCAGCCAATCATGTCTGGAGAGACCGGTTTTTGTGCCATCGTCCTGGCACTCACGCTCTCGTCCAAAAGTTTGAAGCGGACGGTTAAATCAAGGAGAAGGTGTTCATGCGGTAGCGTAAAACCTAATTCATCGCCATCAATTAGTCCCAGCACCGTCTGTACTTTACCAGCAAGTTTTTTCTCCATATTGCCTCCTTTATTTACCTTGCAGACGTTTAATAGATTCTATTTCGGGAATTGCCATAACCTCTGCTTCTTTGATTTACTATATTGACGTTTCATCCAGCCAAATAGAATTCTGGAGCTCGAAGTCAAGATATTATATCATTTTTGTCAACTCGGCTCATTTTATGCGGCATTAAACCGACTTGGAACAATACCAAAACAGGGTGGTATAATACTCAAGATATGGAGAAGGAGGTATATAGTGCCAGATATTTTGGCGAATGGCATACGTATATATTATGAGGAGAAAGGTGCCGGGCCGGCGATGATATGGGCGCATGGTTTGGCTGGAACCTGGCGGGGTTGGGAGGGAGTAATGGACTTCTTCCAAGACCGCTTTCGTGTTATTGCCTATGATGCCCGAGGTCACGGACGCTCCGAGATTCCAGCCTGGCCGGAAGCCTACTCTCAGGGCATCATGGTACAGGACATGCGGGGTGTGATGGATGCTTTGGAGGTAACTCAAGCCATAGTCGGCGGTCATTCCATGGGAGCTAATGTAGCCCTCAACTTTGCCCTGCAGTATCCAGAGCGATGTCTCGGCTGTATCCCGGTGGGCATAGGGTCTGGCTCCTCGGACCCGGAGTGGTGGCGTGAATATTGGGCCGGACTGGCGGGCCTGGCCGAGCAGCAGGGAATGAACGCATTCCTGGAGGAGATGAGGAAAGTGTCAGCCTGGGCTGGTGCCTTTTCTGACTCGCAAATGGGCAGGCAGATTCGTGAGACGGTGCTTGCTAACTCACCCAGGGCGATAGCCTATACTGTCCGGGGCATTCAAAACAAACGCCCCAGCATCTTTGAATTGGAGCCAGAACTGGAAAAGTTGCCGGTAGCAACGCTAGTGGTGCTGAGTGATGGGGATACCCCGGTGGCAGCGTGCTCTCGTTTCATGGCAAAGCATATTCCCCGGGTTACTCTAGAGACTATACCGGCTAAAAGCCACTGGACCCATTTAGAAGCGCCAGAAAGATTTTTAGCGGCTGTAGACCAGTTCGTGACCAAATTATAGATTTAAGAGTGATTTAATTATAGAAAGGTAGTCCAGTGATGCAATATAGAAAACTGGGAAAAACGGGTGTTGACGTAGGTATCGTTGGGTTGGGGGGTGAATATCTCGAGTATGCCCCAGGGGATACGGTTACTTCGGTGGTTGATGAGGCGATAGCAAATGGAGTGAATTATATCGATTTGTTTATGCCTTCTCCCGGCGTTCGTGATAATTTTGGAATTGCTTTGAAAAATAGAAGACACAAGGTTATGGTTGCTGGTCATCTGGGGTTGATATTGCAGGATGGGCAGCATTGTCGTTTTAGAGGTAAAAAAGAGTGCCTCAGCTTTTTCGAAGACCTGTTAACCAGGTTGAAGACGGATTATGTTGACGTACTTATGTTGCATTTCGTTGATAAACCTGCCGATTATGAAGCGTTTTTTGCTTCAGGGGGTCTTCTGGAATCAGCGCTCAAACTAAAAGAAGAAGGTAAGGCTCGTTTTATTGGGGCGAGTAGTCATAACGTACCGATGGCGTTGAAGGTAGTAAATAGCGGGTACATTGACGTGCTCATGTTTCCGGTAAATCCTGCCTCAGACACTTTGCCGGGGGATATGAACGTGGTAAGCTCTTTCAAGAAAGCCTTATGGGAACAATTATCGGTCACCGATAACAAGTCTCTGACCGGGCGAGAAACATTGTATCATACCTGTGCTATCAAAGACGTGGCAATCGTGGCTATGAAACCTTATGCTTCCGGGGTGCTTTTTAGAGAGAATCCCAGTTCCATAATTCTAACACCAGTTCAGTGTATCAATTATGCCCTTTCCCAGCCGGCGGTCTGCACGGTAGTACCAGGGTGTAAAAATGTTACCGAAATGAAAGCCGCACTGGCTTTTCTGGAGGCTACAGATGAAGAAAAAGATTACAGCTCCATCAATGTGAATAAACTGTGGGAATTGTTAGGTAACTGTATGTACTGTAACCATTGTTTGCCATGTCCGGTTGGTGTTGATATCGGTACAACGATGCGGCTAACGGATACTGCCAGGTATGGACTTAACGAAAGTATCATTTCAGAATATGGAGCCTTAGCAGTGAAGGCCTCTGATTGTGCTGAATGTGGTGAGTGCATGGAGCGCTGCCCGTTTGGCGTTGATGTAATCGCCAACATGAATCGTGCGGTTACTATATTTGGCAAATAATCTTTCTAAAGAGGTAATCATGGAGGAGAAAAATAAAATTGAGTGGCTTTTTGCTTCACGGAACAACGAAGAATTGGCTGAGCGCTACGCTCAGTGGGCTAAAGGCTACGATGTCGAGCTTGAGCGAGATTTTCAATGGCGTGGCCCTCAGCGTACCGCCGAGTTTTTCATCAGATATGTCCCCAGGGACACCAGGATTCTGGATGCCGGTGCGGGTACTGGCTTGATGGGCGAGTTTTTGGCTAGGCTGGGCTATAACAATTTGGTGGCAATGGACTTCTCTCAGGCTATGCTTGAAGAAGCGCGCAAGAAGAATGTTTACCGTGAATTTCACCGGATGGTCATGGGGGAGCCACTGGATTTTGCCACCGACTCCTTTGATGCCGTGGTCAGCACCGGTGTGCTTACCGTGGGACATGCGCCACCCGGTTCCTTTGATGAACTGATTCGTATTACTAGGTCAGGCGGACACATCTTTTTCACTTTGCGCACTGATGTATATGATAGCAGGGGATTTAAGGAGAAGCAGACAGCTCTGGAGTCCGAAAGTAAGTGGAAGCTTGTGGACGCAAGTGAGAAGACTCCGCTGTTACTTAAAGAGCCTGACGTATTTCATCAGATATGGGTATACCAGGTTACTTGAGCTTTAAACAAGCAGGCTTTTAACTACGTCAGGTCTTTCAAGAATCTCTTGGAAAAACGGTGTGCCAGAGATAGCATTATGGTGCTGGTTAGGACGGCAATCGCGGCGCTAGGGGAAAAGCCGGTGATGGCAATCCCCAGGGCAGTCCCGCTGGCGGGAGGATGTTCCGCATCCAGAGTCACCATTAAGAAGATGGAAATGCCAACCGCCAGCGCGTAGACGACAGTTGAGGGGAGAATTGAAGAGTGCGGAATCAAAGCGCACAATGACCCTGAAAAAAGACCAATGAGATGGCCGCCAATAACTCTCCTCGGTGCTGCCGTGATGTTTCTGGGCATGGTGAAAACAATAAAGGCGGTGGCGCCGATTGAAGCTATCACCACCGCGTGCTCCATATTAAGCAGTAAAAGCACGATAAATACGACTACCATCGCCAGAAAACTCTGGTAAAGGTAATTCTTCCAAAGTCTGCGGAATTCCCTGCGGATTCTAAACAGCCTTCTCTGCACCGATGCCGGAAAACCATGATTCATAGCAGCTCACCTCATTTCCAAGCTAGATTATAATACCTTCTGCCTGCTCATGTATATTTGTGATGGGTGTGCAAGAAAGGAAGGTATGTGTTACACTATACAACTGTAGTTTGAAGTGAAGATTAGGAATTAAATATTGTACAGGAGGGCTAATATGACCAGAAAAGTCTGCGTGGTAAAAGGCGATGGTGCTTGCCCGGAAGTTGTGGTGCCAGCGGTACAAATCTTGGAGGGGATGGGCTTGGACATCGAGTTCCTCTGGACCTTGACCAATGATGAAGCGCTGGCAAAATATGGCGAGGTCTTCCCTCAGTCGGCGAAGCAAGCGATAGACGAAGCTGATTGCACTATCTTTGGTTCAACTACGAGTGTCGTTGGTGTGCATGGGTATTTGAGATGGGGCAAGAAGTGTTTTGCTAACCTGCGCCCCACAAAATATAGACCAGGGTTGAGGAGTCCGCTCAAAAACCCCGAGGGCATTGATTTCGTTATCGTCCGTGAAAACATTGAGGGCCTGTATCCAGGTTGGGAGGGGGATATTGCCCAGCTGGCTCCTTTGCATCTGAGGAATAGCATGCTCGAAGCAGACCTGGATACCACCGCTAAAGGTAAATTTGCGGTTAAGGTCACGACCGAGGAGGTGACCAGAGACCTCTGCCAGATAGCCTGTCAACTGGCTTTAAAGAGGAAAGCCAGAGGCGGTCAGGGGAAGGTAACCGTGTCCAGCAAATACAACGTGTTGACCCAATCGGATGAGTTATTCCGGCGGATAGCTGAAGAGACAGTAAGTCAATACCCTGAGCTTACTTTTGATCAGCTCTTTGTTGATAATTGCGCCCAGCAGCTCGTCAAAAATCCACAACAGTTTGACGTAATTGTAATGTGTAATGAGCATGGTGACATTCTGGGTGATGAGGCCGGGGCACTTATTGGTGGCTTGGGTATCGTTCCTGGCGCCTTAATTGGAAAGGATTATGCCTACTTCGGACCGGTTCATGGTACCGCTCCCAAGTATGTTGGCCTGAACATTATCAATCCTACGGCAGTGCTCCTATCGGTTTGCCTGATGCTGGAATACCTTGAATTTGAGAAAGAGGCTCAGCGACTAGAAGAAGCGGTGTATCAGGTTTATAAAGAAGGAAAGCACCTGACCCGTGACCAGGGGGGGACGGCTTCCACCACCGAGTTCTGCGAAGCAGTTAAGGCTAACTTATGAGCGGGATACGCTTTAGGATATGAAAAGATTTACTTACATATTTCTTTCGGTATTATTGCTATGCAGCTTGCTTCTTGGTGGCTGCCAGCTCGGGCAGGGAGCGGAGCTTGATTTATACGGCATTGACCCGATAACGCTTGACCCGGCGGTTTCTGGCGAGATGCTTTCCCACGAGTACATACTGCAAATGTTTGGTGGCCTGGTTCGCCTTGATGATAACCTGGAGCCGGCGCCGGATATCGCCCGAAAATGGGAGGTCAGTAATGATGGCAGGATATATACTTTCTATCTACGGCAGGACGTCAAATTCCAGGATGGCCGTGAGGTTAAGGCTGCGGACTTTCAGTTTTCCTGGGAACGCGCCTGCAGCCCTGCCACCGGCTCGCTGACGGCGGCTACCTACCTGGGGGATATTGTTGGCGTGGAAGACGTGCTGACCGGTGCGGCTACTGAAATTAGCGGCGTCAGGGTCATTGACGATTATACTCTCCAGGTAACGATAGATGCTCCAAAATCTTATTTCTTATCCAAGCTGACCTACCCCACTGCTTTTGTCGTTGATAGGGCCAATGTGGAATCAGGTAGTGAGTGGTGGCGGCAGCCGAATGGCACCGGCCCGTTCAAGCTCAAGGAGTGGCAGAAGGAAAATTTACTGGTTCTTGAGAAGAATGAGCTTTACTATGGAGAGAAAGCCGAGGTTGGTTCAGTTGTCTTTCAACTGTGGGGCGGTGTGCCAATGAACATGTATGAGACCGGCGAAATTGATGTCACCGATGTCAATCTTCTTTACATCGATAAGGTTACTGATAAAACCGGACCCTTTTATCAGGAATTGGAAATAGTGCCGGAGCTAAGCTTCAGCTATATCGGTTTCAATCATACCAGGCCGCCATTTGATGATGTTAACCTCCGCCGTGCTTTCAGTCAGGCAATTGATAAAGATAAACTGGTTTCCCTGGTATTCAGGGATATGATGGAGCGGGCTGATGGCATCTTGCCGCCGGGTATGCCCGGTTTTAATGAAGACTTATCTGGACTGGATTTTGATGTCAGTAAAGCAAAGGAGCTGATTGCTAAATCAAAATATGGCGGTGTTGATAATCTGCCACCGATTACCATCACCACTATGGGCTGGGGTGGGTTAATCTCCCAGGGACTGGAAGCACTTGTTCAGGAGTGGCGAAATAATTTAGGGGTAGAGGTGGAGGTCAGGCAGCTGGAGCCGCAGCGGTTTCTCTATCACAGCAAAGAAGAGAAGGACGAGATGTATTACATGGGCTGGGTGGCTGATTACCCCCACCCCCAAAATTTCCTGGAACTACTTTTTCAGACTGGTGAAGATAATAACGCCGGTGAATACAGCAATCCCGAGGTGGATGCCCTGCTGGAGAGGGCGGGTATGGAACTGGATTATGACCTGAGCTTGCCCTTATATCAGGCGGTGGAGCAAAAGCTGGTGGATGATGCTGCCTGCATACCTCTGTGGTTCGGGAAGAATTACATTCTGGTTAAGCCCTACGTTAGCGACTATAACCTGAATCCAATGGGCTTTGCCATGCTGAACAAGGTCTCCGTCAAGCCTGATTGAGCAGCGAGCGGACTTCCCGCGCACTGAGCGGGCGGGTCTTTCCCTCGGGCAGATTACCCAGATTGAGATTACCCATTCTAATCCGCTTTAGGGCTAAAACGCGATGCCCCAGGCTTTCAAACATGCGGCGTACCTGCCGTTTTCTGCCTTCGTGTATGATGATGCTGTAGTTAAAGGGTGGTGAAGATGCTACTTCCCTCACTTTTGCCGGGTGGGTCATTCCATCTTCAAGCCTGACCCCCTTTTTCAGTCTTTGTTTTTCCTCTGGCTTGAGCTTGCCCCTGATATGAACCAGGTATTCCTTTTCATGTTCGTATCTGGGGTGGGTCAGCCGATAGGTCAATTCACCGTCATTGGTCAAGAGCAGAAGCCCGGTGCTGTCTTTGTCCAGCCGCCCCACCGGATACAGTCGTAGTTGGCGGTATTTTTCGGGTAAAAGGTCGGTAACTGTCTGGCGCCCCCTCTCGTCGCTGACGGTTGAGATAATACCTGCTGGCTTGTGCAGCATCAAGGTGACGACCTGTTTCGGTTTGAGGTCAACTGGCTTTCCGTCCAGTGTGATATGGTCTGCTTCCGTATTCACCGGATAGTTGAAGCCGGTAACTACCTCACCATTTACTGCCACTCTCTCCTGCTTTATGGCATCGGCTATCTTCCTTCGGGAGCCGACTCCGGCACCGGTGAGCGCTTTCAGCAGGGGTTCTGGTGTCATGGCTTTTTAATTTTCCTTGCTCTTGGTTAATACTATGGGAGCATTTAAGAAGAGCGCCAGCCTTTCTTTTTAAAACCTTCCCCTTCTCCTCTGAACTGGCGGGTGTTTAAGAGGGGCGCCAGCCCTTCTTTTATCTTTACCCCCTTCCCTTAACCAAATCCCAAGGGAAGGGGGTCAGGGGGATAGGTCTCCATGATTATTAAGTGGCGGAGGGGGTGGGATTCGAACCCACGGTCGTCTTGCGACGACAACGGTTTTCAAGACCGTCACCATAGGCCACTCGGACACCCCTCCAATGGTATAATTTAAGTATATGGAATCGGGCTGGTAGCGTCAAACTTTGGTTTTAAGGGAGGTGGCTAAATGAGCGAAGATTTTATCAGATACTATTTTGGGGACATACATTTTGAAATGTTGCAGGATGTTCAACGAGAAAGTGGTAAATTCAACGAATGGGAATTGATACGTGGTTCGGATTTTGACCGTAAAAATAGCTACGGTTACTTGGGAAATGTATCGGGACACCTGCACAGAAACCAAGAATTACTATATGCAATATCAAAGATTTCCGTAATAGCTGAAAACAAAACACCTCAGAATGTCAAACCGTCAATACTATGGGAGTATGAATTTAATATTAATGATATTCTATCATTATTGTCTATTGCTTGTGGGAGACACTATTCAACTTTAGCTGTTGAAAAGCGTTTAGGAGATAAATATACGATTTCCCTAGGTTTAATAACGAACGAAATTACAGGTGGAAGGTGGGATATAGTGTCAATCAGTAAACTAGGGAATTTTGTATCCGAAGCGCTAACCTTTCTTGAGAAAAATCCAAGCTGGTTGGATAAAAGCGGTTTCGTCCCATCCATTTATTGGTTTACACAAGCGCAAATGAGCTGTAATATTGCTCCTTCAGTCCTAGAAATGGGACTTTACTGGGTAAGTATAGAAATAATCGCTGGGACTTATATTGATTCCAAGGGACTGAAGAGAAAAAACAAAAAGGAACGAGTTAAAAGGTTTATCAATGACAGTGGTTATAAGGGAGATGGATGGAGTTTTCTAGATGATATGATTTCTGATTGGTATGAAATTAGGAATGAGGGTTTCCACGAAGGTAAAGAGAAACTTCCTATTGATGTTCTGATTAGAAGAAGACAGCAAGTCCGTGATTTTGCGAGCTTGGTGCTTGTTGAAATGTTACAACAGCAGGAGGAGAAAAGAAAGAAAGAAATTGCTGTCCGCATGCAAAGTTACTAGTTAGTTTACCTAATCACCTTCTCCC
>CAZWYS010000044.1:0-14236 GCA_964638295.1 uncultured Dehalococcoidaceae bacterium | reverse complement strand
ACTCTAAGGGAACCGAGCCGCTAGACCAGGGAGGCTACTTCGACCTGACTCCGCGGGATGCCGCCACCGATATGAGGAAGGAAACAGTGCTGGCACTGGAGGAACTAGGTATTGGCGTTGAATATTCCCACCACGAGGTTGCTACCAGCCAGCACGAGATAGACATGAGGTATACCGACGCCCTGACCATGGCCGACAGCGTGATGACATACCGCCTGGTGGTCAAAGAGGTAGCCTTGAAGTATGGCGTCTATGCTACTTTTATGCCCAAACCGGTTTTCGGTATAAACGGCAGCGGTATGCACGTACACCAGTCACTGTTCAAGGGAGAGCGCAACGCTTTCTTCGAAAAGGATGACGAATATCATCTCTCCCAGATAGCCAGGTACTATATAGCCGGCCTGCTCAAACATGCTCCTGAACTTACCGCTGTTACCAATCAGTGGATTAACTCCTACAAACGTCTGGTTCCCGGCTACGAGGCGCCGGTGTATCTCTCCTGGGCACGGCGGAACCGCTCCGACTTAGTCCGAGTCCCGGAGTACCGGCCCGGAAGGGAAAAGGCGACCCGGATTGAATTCAGGTCTCCTGACCCTGCCTGCAATCCTTACCTGGCTTTCAGCGTAATGCTGGCCGCCGGACTGGAAGGTATCGAAAAGGAATATAAGGTGCCTGAACCAATAGAAGAAAATGTCTACGAAATGTCTGCCGATGAAAGGCAGAAAAGAGGCATAGACACCTTGCCTGCCAGCCTTTTGGAAGCTATACTGCTAACCGAGAAAAGTGAGCTGGTGCGAAAGGCTCTTGGTGAGCACGTTTTCTCAGCATTTATCCAGAACAAGAAGATAGAGTGGGATCAGTACCAGACTCAGGTAACCGAGTATGAACTTAACCGATACCTGCCGATTTTGTAAGCCGAACGCAGGTGACCATATCCGGCAGGTTACCCATCACCAATCGCTTCAAAGAGTGGTAGATTATCGGCACCATTTAGCTTTTTAGCCACAAGTGTTATAATAACAGCAGGCTACACGACAATAAGGAGTTCAAATGGCGCAGATTACTAGCTTCGAGACAGAAAGAAAGGTAATAGCCATTCTTAAGGTCTTGAGTGAATCAACCGAGCCGCTAGGGTCAATTACCATCGCCCGAGAACTAGAGCACCATGGTATTTTCTTAAGTGAAAGAGCCGTAAGATACCACCTGAGAATAACTGACGAGCGGGGTTATACTCAGCCAATGGGTCACGATGGCAGAATGCTCACCGAAAAAGGGCTTGAGGAACTCAAGATAGCGCTCGCCCCGGAACAGGTTGGTTTCGTACGCGAGCAACTCGAGTTACTGTCCTTTCACACTACCTTTGACCCCAAAACGCGCACTGGCCAGATTCCGATAAACACCTCAATCATTGCTAAAGACAATTTTGAAAAAGCACTGGTGGCAATGGCTGATGCCTTCAAAGCCGGCATATGTGTCAGCGACCTTGTTACTACCGCGCCTGAGGGAGAAAAACTCGGTTCGGTGGTTGTCCCAAAAAATAAAATCGGCCTGGCCACAGTGTGCAGCGTGGTCATAAATGGTGTACTGCTAAAGGCAGGTATCCCTACTGAATCCAAGTTTGGCGGGGTGCTTGAAGTCAGAGACTCAAAACCAAGGCGCTTTGTAGCTATAATCAACTATGCCGGCACCTCTCTCGACCCATCGGAGCAGTACATCCGCGCCAAGATGACCAGCGTCAGCGAAGCAGTCAGCACCGGCAACGGTAAAATACTAGCCAATTTCCGCGAAATACCGGCGCCGTCCCGGTCAACTGCTCAAGAGGTCATCAACTCGCTAAAAGAGACTGGCATCAACGGGGTCTATGCTCTTGGCAATACCAGCGAGCCAGTCTGTCAAATTGCCATTGGCCTGAACCGGGTTGGCATGGTACTGCTCGGTGGACTAAACCCGGTAGCCGTCGCTGTTGAAGCGGGCATTGAAGTAGAAAACATAGCTGAAAGCGGCATGATTGATTTTGAGCAATTAACCAGTTTCTGGAAGTTGTTGTAGTATGAGTTATTTTAGTGACCTAGACAAGATTTGGGGAAAGGAAAGTTCTGCCCCACCCAAGCCACCAAAACGTACTCGGAAACGTAGTGCTACCCAAAAGTGGCTCACTGCCATTGGTGTCCTGATACTGCTGTTCATCATGGCCGCCATCGGTAAAGGCATTTATACTGAATGGCTCTGGTTTGATAGTCTGGGTTTTAGCAGCATCTACGCCACCATACTGACCACAAGGTTATGGCTTTTCTTTGCTGGCGCTTTAATCTTCCTGGCATTACTCCTGTCCAATCTATTCCTGGCACGGAGGCTATCCCCAACCAGCGAAGATAACGTTCTCATCGGACAAGGAGTGGTATTAGTGCGCCGTGCCTTTGATATCGGCATATTAATCTCAGCTATTTTTCTCAGTCTTATCTTCGGACTGGTCACTTCCGGCCATTGGGAAATGGTATTACGTTTCACCAATGCCACAAATTTCGGCATCACCGAGCCCCTTCTGGGTAGAGATGTAGCTTTTTATATTTTTAACCTCCCCCTCTACAACTTCGCCCAGGGTTGGCTCATATGGGCTGTGGTCATCATCCTGATTTTCACCGGTACCATTTATGGCCTCAATATCGGTTTTCGCCGGGCTGCTTTTACCACTGCCATCAAAGTCCACCTTTCAGTGCTGGGTACTGCCATCTTCTTTCTCATCGCCTGGAGTTACCGCCTGAAAATTTTTGACCTCCTCTACTCCGAGCGGGGTGTAATCTTCGGTGCCGGCTACACCGATGTCCATGCCCAGTGGCTGGCCTGGCGGATTCTCATTGCCATTGCTATAATATCGGCCCTGCTATTATTAGTTGGTATTTTTCGCCGCGGGAAGCGCTGGCTATTTATGCCCATAGCATTATGGCTTACCTTAGCCATTATCTTCGGCAGTATCTACCCGGCAATAGTGCAGAGATTTCAGGTAGAACCTAGTGAGCTAGCCAAAGAAACACCCTATATTAAGAATAACATCCAGTTCACCCGGCTTGCTTTCGGACTTGACCAGATAGAGGAAAGGGCTATCCCGGTGGAGCTGGCTCCCAGCGAACAGGATATTGCTCAAAATAGTGCCACGATTAACAACATCCGGTTATGGGATTACCGCCCTCTTAAGGATACCTATAACCAGATACAATCAATAAGGCTGTACTATGATTTTACCGATATTGATGTTGACCGTTACCAGATTAACGATGACTATCGCCAGGTATTACTTGGAGCACGAGAGCTTTCCCCCGAAAAGCTTACTTCTCAAGCCCAGACCTGGGTTAACCGGCGCCTTCAGTTCACCCACGGCTATGGCGTTACCTTAAGCCCAACCAATGAAGTCACTGAACAGGGTCTACCCAATCTGTGGGTCAAGGATGTGCCACCTATAGGCAGAATTGAGATAGAGCAACCTGAAATCTATTTTGGAGAGAAAACAGACAATTATGTCATTGTCGGTACCAGAGTCGCCGAATTTGATTATCCCAAGGGAGATACCAATGTCTACACCAGATATGAAGCTGCGGGCGGGATAAAGTTAAACTCCTTCATTCGCAAGTTGACTTTTGCCTGGGAACTCGGCGATATAAATATCCTGATTAGTGGTGAGTTGACGCCAGAGAGCCAGCTGCTCTATCGCCGTAACATCCAGCAACGGGTGCAACATATTGCTCCCTTCCTCAAGCTGGACAGTGACCCGTATATTGTCATTGATGGTGGCAAACTATTCTGGATACAGGATGCCTATACCGTCTCTGCCCGTTATCCTTACTCTCTACCCACTTCAGAAGGAGTAAATTACGTCCGCAACAGTGTTAAAGTGGTCACCGATGCTTATGACGGCTCAATTACCTTCTATTTAATCGACCCTGAAGATGCCGTAGCCAATACCTACGCCGCTATCTTTCCGGCCCTATTTACGCCAATAGAGAAAATGCCACAATCGCTTCGGGAGCACCTGCGCTACCCGGTAGACCTCTTTAAAATACAGGTATCAGTATATCAGACCTATCACATGCAAGACCCCAGGGTCTTTTACAACAAAGAGGACTTATGGACGATACCGGTTGAGACTTACGCCGATGCCGAACGAAATGTGGAGCCTTACTACGTGATAATGAGACTGCCGGGTGAGAAACAGGAGGAATTTGTGCTTATGCTTCCCTTTACCCCCACCCAGAAAGACAATATGATTACCTGGCTAGCAGCTCGCAGCGACGGTGACAAGTACGGCAAGCTTATCGCCTATAATTTCCCCAAGGACAAGCTAATTTATGGACCAAGACAAATTGAGGCGCGCATTGACCAGGACCCCACCATCTCCAGCCAGCTCACCCTGTGGGGTCAGAAAGGCTCTCAGGTTATCCGCGGTAACTTACTGGTAATCCCCATTGAACAATCGATTCTCTACGTTGAACCCGTTTATCTCAAGGCTGAGAGGGGACAACTGCCGGAATTAAAGAGAGTCGTCGTGGCCAGCGGCGACCAGATTGTCATGGAACAGACCCTGGCGGAAAGTCTGAATGCTATCTATGCCGGCTTATCAGCTGAGGAGTTACCGGTAGCTACCCCCCCAACCACCCCGGAGATGCCCACCGAGATAGCTGAACTGGTGAAACAGGCCCAGGAACATTATACCAAAGCACAGGAGTACCTCCAGAAAGGGGACTGGGCCAGCTGGGGAGAAGAGCTGAAAAAGATGGAAGAAACATTAAACGAACTGGCGGAGTTAACCCTTCCCCGCGACTGAATTAAGTTTACCAAGAGCTTCAGATTAGCCGCAACTACCTCGCTTTTACACCATCAATACCACAATTTTCTAATCTTCTTGTCTTCCCTTTAAATCTGGTTGCAACACCAATAACCTGGTGTTATACTTTACCTAGAGGTTCTAGGTATTGTGCAAGCGAGGTGATATAAGTGGCAGCGAGACGTGATTTGTTAAAAGGCAGCTCCGATTCTTTGCTTCTCTGCTTACTCGACCAACAACCAATGTACGGCTATCAGGTTATCAAAGAGCTGGAAAAAAGGAGCCAGGGCTATTTCAAATTTAAGGAAGGAACCCTCTACCCGGCTCTGCATCGTTTGGAAAAGGCAGACTTAATCCTGGGCAGGTGGCATCTGCTATCTAATGGCCGGCCAAGACGATATTACCATATCACGGCTAAAGGTCGCTCCAAGCTAGCCGCCGAGAGACTTCACTGGCAGGACTTTCTGAATGCGGTGAAACTGATTATCAAACCGGCAAATTTCTAAGAGGAAAGAGAAATGCTAACGGCATTGAGTCACTACCTCGAAGATATCAGAAATAACCTAAGGCTTGACTTCCCTGAAGAGAAAGAAGTTATCAATGAGCTGGAAACGCATATTGAAGATAAGCTTCAGGAACTGAAGGAAGCCGGACTCTCCGAAGAGGAAGCCACCAAGACCTGCCTAGGGCTGCTGGGCTCTGCCAGAGTCATCGCCCGGCAGATATATGAAGCCCATAGCCAAGGCAACTGGCAGCAAGCGCTATTAGCTTCACTACCGCACCTGCTTTTCGGCCTGTTGTTTGCTCTCAACTGGTGGCACCATATTGGCTGGTTATCATTTGTGCTCGTGTTAATCTTCGGTACGGCAATCTATGGCTGGTGGCACGGCAAACCAGACTGGGTCTTCCCGTGGCTGGGTTACTCCTTACTACCGGTAGCCGTGGTTGGTCTCCTTTTACCCCACTTACCTGAAGGCTGGACATGGGTAGCCATACCCTTCTACCTGCCACTGGCTCTATGGTGGCTATATTACATTATAGATAGAACGGTGAGAAAAGACTGGCTGTTTAGTTCTCTGATGTTGCTGCCCATACCAATCATCGCCGGCTGGGTTCTAGCCGTAGAGCCGCAAGCCAGATTCAGCGAGTACAGCCTGCAGCGTGTTTACGACTTTGCTCCCTGGATTGGCCTGAGCTTTATTGCCTTAGCCCTGGCAATAGCTACCTTCATTCGTTTGCGACAGCGCTGGTTGAGGATGGCGACACTATTTATATCAGGCTCTTTAACACTAACTATGGTTGCCTACTATACTAACGGTAGAATCAGCTTACCCGCTTTTCTGGTTTTGATTCTGACGATGGGAGGACTCTTCGTAATCCCTGCCCTGCTGGAACGACGGATAAGAAATATTGGGAGAAGGCTCAAAAGCAGCCTGGGCACAGCTTATTGACCGCCAGCCTGAATGGTGACGTAGAGAAGGTCCCCAATGCAAAAAGTAGCCGTTATTACTGATAGCATCGCTTGTCTCACTAAAGAACTAGTCAGACAGTATGGTATTGAAATTATCCCGCTCAACTTTTACGCCGGGGGTAAGCTCTATAAGGACTGGATAGACGTAACCCCGTCTGAAGCGTATGAACTATTCCTGAAAGACCCGGAGTCTTTCCGGACATCCTCTGCCTCGCCTGAAGAGTGCCTTAAAGTTTTCCGCAATGCGAGCAAATTAGCCGGAAATATCGCCTGTGTCACCGTCTCGGTTAAACTCAGCACGGTCTATAATGCTGCCCTGGAAGCCAAAGAGCTCGCCAAAACCGAATTGCCCGATACTTCCATAGAGGTGGTTGACTCCTGGATGGCTACCCCGGCGGAAGGGTTTGTTGCCCTAGCTGCGGCCCGGGCGGCAGCGGAAGGAAAAGGCCTGGCTGAGGTGGTTGCTGCCGCCGAGGAGATGAGAGAAAAGGTAGATGTGATTGTCCTCCTGGATACCATCCGCCATGTTTACCGCTCCGGACGTATACCCAAGATAGCGTCCAAGATAGGCTCTATCCTTAATATCAGACCAATTTTTACCGTCTCCGGAATGGTGCATTTCACCGGTGCCGTGAGAAGCAGGCAGCGCGGCATAGAGCGCGTATTGCAGATGATGAGAAACAAAGTCGGGGCAAAAGTGGTTCACGTTGCCATAATGCATGCTTATGCTCCAGATGAGGGTGAGAAGCTAAAGGAAAGAGTCGCCACTGAATTCAACTGTGCCGAGTTGTGGCTGACTGAGTTCAGTCCGCTAATGGGCTACGCCTGCGGCACGGGAACCGTCGGGCTCGCTTTTTACACTGAAGGCTAAAAGGGGTATACTAACTCTCACGGGTTCACCACCCTGATAGAAAGCTGGTACGAGAGTCAACAAATGGTACTCAATGTGATAATAGCAACGATTACTGGCTATCTGCTGGGTTCTATCCCCTTTGCCTACATCGCCAGCCGCCGGAAAAAGGGGGTTGATATCCGGCAGGTGGGCGGCGGCAACATGGGTGCTCTAAACGCGATACGGGAAATAGGGCTACTCTCTGGTTTAGCTGTCCTCGTCGCTGACATAGCCAAAGGGTCAGCCGCGGTGCTTATTGCCCACTGGCTGGGTCTCCCGCTAGTATGGATATTCACGGCTGGCTTTGCCGCTATAGTCGGGCATAACTGGCCCATCTTTCTGGGATTTAAAGGAGGTAAAGGAGCCGCTACTACTCTCGGAGTACTCTTTGCTCTGGTCCCCAGGGAGTTTGCCATCAGCCTTACCCTAATACTGATAGTCATTGCCATCACCAGCAATGTCAGGCTGGCAATTAGCGTCGGGCTGACCCTCCTGCCCCTGATTATCTGGCAATTCAATGGTTCGGGCATGCTTATCGCCTATTCTCTCGCCCTTTTTCTCTTTCTCGGCGTCAGGTCACTACCCAGCACGAGGGAAGCAATGGCCAATATTGGCGATAAAAAGGGCCTCATTTTCGATAGAGAATATTACTTCTGGCAACAGAGAAGAAAATAGATGAAAAAAGTAACCGTGGTTACTGACACCACTGCCTGCATTCCCCAGGAGCAGGTGGAAAGATATGATATTGAGGTTGTACCGGTACAACTTATTTTTGAAGACAGGGTCTACCGCGATGGGATAGACATAAGCCCCAATGAGTTCTATGCGCTTCTTCGTCAAGTAAATAAACTCCCCACCACTTCTCACCCATCACCGACTCCTTATTTTGAGGCTTATGGTAAAGCCAGCCAGAGAGCGGAGAGTATCCTTTGCATCACCGAGCCGTCCAGGTTCAGCGCCATGTTTAATTCAGCGCTGGTCGCTAAAAATATGGCCAAAACATCACTCCCCAACACAACTATAGAAGTGCTTGATTGCGCTACCGCCGCTGCCGGTCAGGGACTCGTCGCGCTAGCTGCGGCCAGAGCCGCGAATTCAGGGCAAAACTTGAAAGAGGTAATGGAAACAGCCGACAAGATAATGTATCAGGTAAACCTATTTGCCACGCTTGACACTCTTCATTATCTGGTTAAAAGTGGCCGTGTGCCACAAGCCGCTGCCCTGGTCAACTCGCTACTCAGAATCAAGCCCGTTTTCACCCTTAACCATGCCGGGGCGCGCACGGTTGCCCTCCCCAGGACTTTCCCCAGCGCCATGAAACGAATGCTAAAGATTATGGAGAAAAGAGTAATCAAAGGGCAACCGCTTCACGCCGTTGTGATGCACGCTGATGTTCTGGACAGGGCGGTAACCCTCAAGAACCAGATCTCTTCCCAGTTTGATTGTACCGAGCTATTCATCACTGAATTCACACCGGTAATGGGAGTCCACACCGGCCCCGGACTACTTGGCATTGCTTTCTACAGCGAGGGCTAGCAAGCAAACTAGAACGCCACTGCTACAATCAGTCGCCCAGTTCTGGCTAACGAACTAGCAGAATAGAGGAAAACGTTTTATAATCAAAGTGTGGCAGATACTCAGGTGATTTCTGATGTGCAACGATTAGCCGAAAGTTTGGGGCAGCTTCCTGAACCAGCAGTGAAGCCAGCCCTGGTTGTCGTCAGTGGCCTGCCGGGAACCGGAAAATCACATTTCTGTAAAAAACTAGCCGAGAGGCTGCCGCTTATCATCCTGGAAAGCGACGCCTTACGCAAGATTATCTTCCCCACGCCAGCTTATAGCCTTCAAGAAAGCTCACGCCTTTTCCAAGTGATTCACCACCTCATCGAAAGATTGCTCAAAAAAGGCATATCTCTTATTTTAGATGCCACCAACCTGTCCGAACGGAATCGGGAGCGACTATATAATATTGCCGACCGTTCAAATGCCAAACTGATTCTGGTCCGCGTTGAGGCACCGCCCGATATCGTGTATCAACGGCTCCAGGCCAGGTCAGAAAGAAAAAGTCCAGAAAACAGCTCCGAGGCTGACTGGACAGTGTTCCAGAAAATGAAGCCCACCGTGGAAAAAATCCGCCGCAACCACTTTGCCGTCGATACTTCCAGAGACATTACCTCTGTCCTGGACAAGATTGTGAGAGAAGCGAACAGGTGAAAGGAGAAAAAAATTAAGATGGATATCAAGGTTTTAGCTGGAGACATCACTGAGATTAAAGCCGATGCCATTATCGTGAACTTCTTTGAAAGCACGAAAGAGCTTGATGGTGACATAGCGGCTGTGGATAAGGCTATGGATGGCGCTATTTCTCAGCTGATTAACCAGGGTGAGATTAAAGGCAAACTTAACGAGATTACCCTGGTTCATAGCCTGGGGAAACTGCCTGCCGCCCGCGTGGTGGTTGTTGGACTGGGTAAGCAAGCCGAGCTAACTCCAAATAAGATTCGCGGGGCAGTCGCCGAAACATGCCGCTGGCTGCGGGTAAAGAATGTCACCAGCGTGGCTACCATCGCTCAGGGAGCAGGCATAAATGGTATCAGTCTGGAGAACGCCGCTCAGGCTATCACCGAGGGAGCCCTGCTTGGTCTTTACCGATTTCGCAAACACATCACCAGAGAAGATGATAAGCCTGGCGAGGTTAAGCAGCTCTCAATTATCGGCAGTGAGAAAGCAAAGCCCCGCCTGGAAGAAGGCAGCCATAAAGGCAAGATAATAGCCGAGGCAACTAACCTCGCCCGCGATATGGTCAATGAGCCAGCCAACTATATGACACCCAGCCACATGGCAGAGACGGCAACGAAGCTAGCCAAGAGTCACGGACTTGAAGTCAGTGTTCTTGAGCGAGAGCAGATAGCCGAGCTGGGTATGGGAGCATTGCTTGGCGTTGCCCAAGGAAGCCAGCAGCCGCCCAAGTTCATAATCCTCAATTACAAGGGGAAGGAGACGGCTGAAATCAACGTGGCGTTAATCGGCAAAGGGATAACTTTTGACTCTGGCGGCATTTCAATAAAGCCATCAGAAAAGCTGGAGGAAATGAAGGAAGACATGGCTGGTGGAGCCGCAGTCATCGCCGCCATTACTGCCATTGCCCAGCTCAAGCCAGAGATTAATGTTATGGCCATTGTTCCCGCCACCGAAAACTTGCCCAGTGGCACTGCCCTGAAGCCGAGTGATATTCTAACCGCCATGAACGGCAAGACTATTGAGGTTATCTCCACCGATGCCGAAGGACGGCTCATCTTGGCTGACGCTCTAAGTTACAGCAAAAAGCAGGGCGCCAAACTCATGATTGACGCCGCCACTCTTACCGGAGCCTGTCGTGTGGCGTTGGGTGATATCTGTACTGGCGCCTTCGGCAACAATCAGGAACTGGTCGATAAGGTGATTGCCGCCGGCACTGAAGCTGGAGAGCTAATCTGGCAAATGCCGATGTACGATGAGTATAAAGAGCAAAACAAGAGCGATGTCGCTGACATTAAAAATGTCGGTGGCAGGCTGGCAGGTGCCATCACCGCCGCCAAGTTTCTGGCTGAGTTTGTCGATGACACCCCCTGGGTTCACCTGGATATTGCCGGCACCAGCCTGAGCGATAAAGAGCGAACCTACCAGGTCAAAGGGGCTACCGGGGTACCGGTACGCACTCTGGTAAACTTCGTTCTCTCCCTTGCCAGAGAAAAGGCAAATTAAATAAGAGGAGAATTGACCGTGAAAATCAAGTGGCTTGGGCACTCAAGCTTTGCGATTACGTCCGATAGCGGGACAAAAATAATCACCGACCCTTATGCTCCCGCCGAGAAATTAAATTACGGTGAGATAAAAGAGTCAGCCGATATTGTCACCGTCAGTCATGACCACTTTGACCACAACAATGTAGCTGCCGTGCGGGGTAATCCCAAAGTAGTTAGAGAAACCACTGAAATTAAAGGGCTGAAGTTCAAAGGCATTTCTACTTACCACGATGATATTCACGGGGAGCGAAGGGGTAAAAATACCGTGTTTTGCTTCGGGGTAGACGGAGTGAAAGTATGTCACCTTGGAGACCTGGGGCATCAACTTACTGCCGAGCAGGTTGCAGAAGTAGGTAAAGTAGATATCCTGCTGGTGCCAGCAGGAGGGTTCTATACCATTGATGCCACCGTTGCCGGCACGGTCTGTGACCAGCTCAAGCCCAGGATAATTATACCTATGCACTTTAAAACGAGTAAGTGTGCTTTCCCGATAAGTGGTGTTGACGAATTCCTTCAAGGTAAAAGCAATGTGAGCCAACCTGATGCCAGCGAGGTTGAATTCCAAGCAGGAGAGTTGCCAGTTACCACCCGGATTATCGTCCTCAAACCGGCACTGTGAGTACAATATCCCCCACCGAGGCCCGGTTTAGTGGAGTTTTATTGTCCCTACTCCTTTAAGTTTCACCGGATAACTACGTCCAGAGACTATTGACTGGCATGGTAAAATAAAAATAGGGGGTGAGGTTAGAGAAGCGGGTGAAACATTTTGAAAACGAGCTGTATTATTCTCGCCGGTGGCAAGAGTTTACGCTTGGGATATGACAAGGTTTTAGAAACGGTTGGTAACCGAAGTTTGTTGGAACACGTGATATCACGTGTAAATTCGCTCGGCAGTGACATCATTATAGTTGCCGCTACGGAGCAAACTTTTACCCAGCTTATAGATTACCCGAAGTTAAGGATAGTAACTGATATTCATCCTGGTAAAGGTCCGTTAGCTGGTGTCTATACTGGTCTAGCAACTTCGACTTCATTTTTTAACCTTGTTGTTGCTTCCGACATGCCATTTTTAAACCAGGCTTTATTGCACTATATGCTACAGCTTTCCGCAAATTTTGACCTGGTGGTGCCAAGAGTTGGCAAGCTGGTCGAGCCGCTTCACGCCGTCTATACAAAAAGATGCCTAGCTCCCATAGAGCACATGATAAAGCAGGACAAGCTGGCTGTTAACCAGCTCTTTACCTTGGTTAAGACAAGGTATGTAGAGGCTGAGGAAATTGAAAGGTATGACCCCGAGCACCTCAGTTTCTTTAACATCAATACTAAAGCCGACTTAAAAAAGGCAGAGGAATTAGCCAGAGGTTATAAGTTATGATAAGTGTGGAAAAGGCGCTGGAAAAGATTCTTGACTACGTTAATGTTCTGGAAGCGGAAGAAGCCCCTATTTTAGACTCTCTGGGGCAGGTTCTGGCCGAGGACATTTATTCCAGCATCAATATCCCACCGCTGGACAATGCCGCCATGGATGGCTATGCCATTCTATCAGAAGACACTGGCGGTGCCAGCAGTGAATCACCCCGATTTCTACGTATTATTGACACCGTAATTGCTGGCTCCATTTCTGAGCGGGAAGTAAAATCAGGTACCGCCATCCGTATTATGACGGGAGCACCGGTGCCGGAAGGTGCCGATAGCGTTATCCGATTTGAAGATACCGATGAAGCCCGGCGAAAAAAGCCGGCTACTGAGCCGTCAAATGGTGAAATAGGTATTTTATGTCAAATTAAAGCTGGCGAGAACATACGGCGTGCCGGGGAAGATGTCACCAAAGGCTCGCTGGTGCTGAAAAAAGGGACGGTTATCAGACCAGCCGAAGTCGGTGTTCTGGCTTCCCTGGGAAGAAGCAAAGTAACCGTTATTCGCCGCCCGATGGTTGCCATCCTGGCTACGGGCAATGAACTGGTGAATATTAATCAGCCGTTACCGGTGGGGAAGATATATAACAGCAATACTTATAGCGTGGCGGCTTTAGTCCGGCGTTATGGCGCCATCCCTAAAATACTGGGCATCGCCCTGGACAGCGAGGATTCACTGGTAACCAATCTCCGCCAGGGTCTGGATGCTGACCTGTTAATCACCAGTGGCGGTGTCTCGGCTGGAGACTATGACATAGTAAAAGACGTCCTGGCCAAAGAGGGTGAAATTACCTTCTGGACTGTCCGAATGAAGCCAGGAAAGCCGTTAGCCTTCGGCCGAATCAAGGGATTCACCAGGACGGGCGCCACCAGAAAAATACCTCACCTCGGATTACCCGGTAACCCGGTTAGTTCCATGGTTACCTTTGAGCTATTCGCTCGCCCGGCTATCTTTAAGATGATGGGGAAAAAGAACCTAGCCAAGCCCATGGTGGAGGCAGTACTGGAAGAGCCTGCTTACAACACCGATGGACGCCGCGTCTACACGCGGGCCATAGTGGAAAAGCGGGGCGATAAGTACTTCGCCAGATTAACCGGAGCCCAAGGCTCGGGGATTCTAACCTCAATGAGTCTGGCTAACGGGCTAGTCATTGTTCCTGAAGATAAGACGGAATTAAAAGCAGGAGAGGTGGCCCAGGTAATAATGCTGGACTGGAACGAAGAAGTTAGCAGTTGATTACGAGGCATCCAATATGAAGCCAATTATCTCTATTGTGGGAAAATCAGACTCAGGCAAGACAACCCTGCTCGAAAACCTGATTACCGAGCTCAAGCAGCGCAGTTATCGAGTGGCGGTTATCAAACATGCCGGAGAGGATTTTGAGCTTGATACCGTGAACAAAGATAGCTGGCGGTTTAGTCAAGCCGGCAGCGAGATAACGGCGCTCAGTTCCGCACACAAGATGGCAGTGATTAAAAATCTGAAGCGCGACCTGGAACCACAAGAACTAGGCCAATTCATTGGCTCGGAATACGACCTTATCCTGACCGAAGGCTTCAAGCAGGGTAACCATCTTAAAATTGAAGTCCACCGCCAGGAACAGGGTAAAGAGTTATTAATTCCGCCCGAGCAATTGTTAGCCGTCATCACTGACGAGCCACTGGATGTAGATGTACCTCAATTCTCAAGAGATAAAGTCTCCCAGATAGCCGACTTGATTGAGAATAGAATACTCGCCCAACGAGGGGAAAACGATGTTGACCTGTTTGTTAATGACGCCTACATCTCACTAAATAAATTCAGTCAGAATTTACTTTTCAGAACCCTGGTTGCCATGGTATCCGGCTTGCAGGGAA
>CAZWYS010000043.1:0-14268 GCA_964638295.1 uncultured Dehalococcoidaceae bacterium | reverse complement strand
TGTACCGGTACTCAAGACGCACTACCAGACCACGGTTACCCTGGCGATGAAGAACTTGAAGGGCTGCCTGAAACGAGAGGACAAGCCGCGGTTTCACCAGCACGACCTTGACCGATCCATAGTCGAGTTGAACAAAATAGTCCGACCCACTATCAATATAATTGATGCCACCGCCAAAACCATCGGCAGTGTTGGTTATTCCGGTAGCCGACAGCAGCTCGGTGCCAGCCTGCTCCTCGCCAGCACGGATGCCGTGGCAGTAGACGCCGTGGGCTGCGCTCTTATGGGAATCGACCCGGCGGAAGTGAATACGGTAAAACTCGGGGCGGCGGCTGGCCTCGGGGAGAACGACCTCACCCGAATTGACATCGTCGGCGAGGAGCTGAAGCACCTTAAGTTCAAGGTCAAATTACCCCAGGAACAACTGCGGCAGTATTTTCCCCGCCTGGAGATAACCGGTGCCGACAAGGCGTGCAGTGGTTGCCTCATCCCCCTGCTCTCCAGCCTGTTACTTCTTGGTGAGCGTGGCGCCAGTCTGGATAAACCCCTGCGGATATGCCTCGGGCAAAGTCCTGACAACATACCAGAAGACAAGGCATGGTTACTGGTAGGTGATTGCGCTCAAACTGAGGGTGTAAATGATTTGAATTGCGTGACAGGTTGCCCACCGAACAAAGAAGAGCTACTTAACCAGCTGAAAAGATTTATCGCCTAACTCGCCTCTCTTACCGGCCGGTCAAGGCGCTCCAGAGCTTCATCTATGTCGGCAGCGCCGACCATGCGGTGGGTTACCGCCCGCACCTTCCGCCCTTCCCGGTAAAGGAACTTAACCCCTCTCGCCTCGGCTTGCGGCTTGAAGTCGGGAGTGCTGGCCGGGAACTCAAAATTGACAATATTGGTCGACACCTTCTCCAGGTCAACGGTGAAGCCTGAGATATTGGCCAAACCCTCCGCCAGGCGCCGAGCGTTAGCATGGTCATCCGCCAGACGACTGACCATTTTCTGGACAGCAATAATACCCGCCGCGGCAATTACTCCCGCCTGACGCATCCCCCCACCCAGCATCTTGCGCCACTTGCGTGCTCTCTCCAGGGTCTCTTTACGGCCGCAAAAGAGAGAGCCTACCGGAGCGCTGAGACTCTTGGACAGGCAGAAAGCGACCGTGTCCACGGGCTTGGTCAACTCGCTGGCGGGTACATCCAGGGCAACGGCAGCATTAAAGATGCGGGCTCCGTCCAGATGAACCTGGAGCCCGTGCTGATGAGCGAGTTGGGTAATAGCCGAGGTGTATTCAGGAGTAAGGACGGCGCCACCACAGCGGTTATGAGTATTCTCCAAGCAGAGCAGCGTGGTTGGTGGATGATGAATCTCTTTCGGTCGGATGGCTCGCTTGACGGCATCCGGGTCCACTCTGCCATCCTCGTCGTTCGGAACGGTACGAATCACGACACCCCCCAGAGCCGACGCACCCCCAACCTCGTACCAGAGCATGTGGGCTTCACTACCCGCAATGATTTCGTCGCCAGGTCTGGTTTGACTCAGCACAGCGATAAGATTACTCATCGTGCCACTGGCCGTAAAAAGAGCCGCCTCCTTACCCATAAGCCGGGCGGATATCTCTTCCAGACGATTGACCGTCGGGTCCTCTTGGTGGACATCATCGCCAAGTTCAGCTTCGTACATGGCCCGGCGCATCTCATCCGTCGGCAGGGTTATGGTATCGCTGCGCAGGTCAATAACCTTCATGCTACTCACCTTTCTTGCTTCTTCTTCCCTTTATAATAGCATATCTGAGTGAACAGCCGCACTGACGCTCAGACCGAGGGTGACAGATACCCCGGCAATTGATTTTTATCGCCACTTATGCTTAAATGAGCAAGGGAGAAAGGAGCCATCAGTGGAAGCGCTAAAATTACAAGCAACTCACCGAGAGGTGACGGGGAAGAAGACCAGGTTCTTAAGACGCCAGGGGATTACCCCTGCCCACCTCTACGGACATAATATAAAGTCGCTGGCACTGCAATGCGACACCTTAACGCTGAGGAACATACTCGCTCAGGCGGGAAGAACCAGACTGATTAGCCTTGAGATTGATGGAAAACAGCCGAGGAGCGTGTTCGCCCGTGAAATTCAAAGGGATGCCATCACCAGGCAACTGCTTCACATTGATTTCTACCAGGTGAAAAAAGGAGAAAAGATAACCGTAGACGTGCCTATCGTTTTCTTTGGCGAAGCCCCGGCATTGAAAGAAAGAGGGCGCATGCTGGCTCACGGCATAACCAGCCTGAGCATAGAATGCCTACCCGAGAACGTGCCGCCACAAATAGAGGTTGACCTGAGCCCGCTGGAAGAGGTGGACCAGGCAATCCTGGTCAAAGATATCACCTTCAGCCCCGATATCACGGTCAATGCCGACCCGGAACAACTGGTGGTAAAAATCAGTGAAGCGGTGGTGAAGGAAGTGGTCGAAGAAGTAGTCGCCGAGGCTGAGGAAGAGGTCGAGGCTGAGGCGGAAGCGGCAGCTGAAGAAGCACCCGAGCAACCGCCTGCTCAAGGTTAGTGACCGATAAACCAGACGTTGAAATGAAGTAGGGTACCCGACTATAATTTGGCGATGATTATTGACTTCCATACTCATGTCTTTGCACCTCAGATAAAGAAAAACCGCAACCGGTATATTGATAACGACCCCTGTTTTGCGCTGCTCTACTCCGACAAGAAAGCAGAGCTCGCCACCACCGAGGAACTTATTGGCAGCATGGACAGGGCCGGGATTGATGTCTCCGTTATCGTCAATATCGGCTGGACGACACACGAATTCTGCGTCGAAACTAACGACTATATCTTGGAGTCGGTAGCCCGTTATCCACAGCGTTTAATCGGCTTTTGTACTGTCCAGCCGCAGTCAATCGGAGCGGCTATTGCTGAAATTGAACGCTGTGCCAGGGGAGGCGCCAGGGGAATCGGTGAGATGAGACCGGATATGCAACTGCTTGACCTCACCGATGAAGAGATAATACCACCCTTTGTCGAGGTACTGAAGAAGCATAACCTTATTTTGCTCACCCACGCCTCTGAGCCGGTAGGTCATCACTATCCCGGTAAAGGAATTATCACCCCGGACATGCTCTACCCCTTTATTACCCGCTATCCCGATTTACCCGTAGTCTGTTCCCACTGGGGCGGCGGCTTACCTTTCTACGCACTGATGCCGGAAGTAAAGCAAGCGCTGAAAAACGTCTATTTTGACACCGCCGCTTCGCCCCTTCTATATAGTCCGCAGATATATAATCAAGTGAGCCAGCTGGTCGGTGCCGACAGGATTCTTTTCGGCAGCGACTACCCGTTATTGACGCCGACCCGCCTGCTCCAGGAAATGAATTCCACAGACTTATCTGAGGAAGCAAAGAGCCTGATTCTCTCCGGTAATGCCAAGAGGCTACTGAATATTTAGGTGAGATTGTCCAAAGAAAGCAGTATGGAACAAATTCGCTCATTTATTGCCATTGAACTGCCTGACGAGATAAAATCGGCACTTGCCCGGCTACAAGCTCAACTGAAAACTGGTAAGCAATCATCGGTAAAGTGGGTTAACCCTTACAGCATTCACCTGACCCTGAAGTTTCTCGGCAGCATTGCCGCCACCAGGATTAATGAAATAACCGGGGCAATAGAGGCAGCCACCCGGGGAATATCCCCCTTTCACCTGGAGGTCAAGGGGCTGGGAGTTTTCCCCAATTTTAAAAGAGTTCAGGTGGTCTGGGTGGGGGTGGGAGGAGAAGTAGACCAGTTAAAACAGCTACAAAAGCGCCTTGAGTCCAATCTGACCCCCCTCGGCTTCACCCCGGAGTCGCGACCGTTCACGCCTCATCTGACCCTGGCTCGTCTCCGCGAAGGAGCCTCACCGGAGGAGCAGCAAAATTTTGGAGAACTCATCGCCAGCACCAGATTTGAGGCAGTCCATAGTTTTAATGTCAATGCAATTATTTTAATGAAGAGCCAGTTGACCAGGGAAGGAGCTATTTACAGCCAGACTAGCTCAGTCAGGTTAAAGTAGCCCTTGTCAACCGATACTTAATTGGTGTATACTCTAAAAGAATTTCGGCTGGGAGGAGGACCCCATGGAACAATTTAACTTTCCTAAATGCCAGAAGTGTCAGTCTGGTGACCTTGTCCCCCTGTCTGATTTTGGTAGCCAGGGGGCAGCAATTCACTACAAAGCCTGGGTTTGCACCAATCCTGATTGCGGCTTCAACCTGAAAATTAGGAATGGTGACATTTATATCAATGAACCCATCCTGAGCGGCGCACTTCACAACGCCCGCCCTCGATAGAAGAACAATTCACCTGAAAGCCTCAGAGTACGGTGATGAATGTGCTCGCTCCCTTAGCCAGGCTAACGGGGATAGCGCTTAATCTTATATTTCCACAGTATTGCCTTGGCTGTGGCAAAGAAGGTAGTTTTTTCTGTTCTTCCTGCCTCCGGTCACTCCCTGGAATCGTACCACCAATTTGCCCCCGGTGTGGTCGGCCCCGGTCCAGCGGTATACTGTGTCCTGGCTGCGTCAGCTGGGCAGCAAAAATAGATGGTATTCGCTCCCCATTCAAATTTGACGGGGTAATGCGCCAGGCAATCCACCAGCTAAAATACCGAAACCTGAGAGCTCTGGCGGCACCCTTGGCCAGGTTGCTGCGGGACTATCTCATCACCAATCCCGTGCCAGCCGATATTTTAGTCCCGGTGCCATTGCATCCGAAACGATTAAGGGAGCGCGGCTATAATCAATCCCGACTGCTGGCTCAGGAGCTGGGTAAGCTCATTAATTTACCGGTCGTAGCTGACTGCCTCATCCGCCAGCGGCATGCGCCACCCCAGGCCAGAACCTCCTCCGTAGAGGAACGACGGCAAAATATAGCTGACGCTTTTGTCTGCCGTGACCAGATACTGAAGGACAGGCAGGTGCTGCTTATCGATGACGTGGCTACTTCTGGGGCTACCCTTGACGCCTGTGCGGCGGCACTGAAAGCATCTGGCGCTACCTCGGTATGGGGACTGGTGATGGCCAGAGAGATTTAGTAAAAAGTCGGCACTTTCCGGGTAAACAGATAGTGGTCAGCATTCTTCTGGGAACGGTATTGATAGCCGTGGCCGCTTACCTTCAGCGCCATCGCCAAGCGGGCAAGCCGTAGTTTTGCCGCTAAGTTTACTTATAGTGGCTTGAATATCACGCCATCAGATACACTTTACTTTCAGTCTCAGGAAGTCATCCTCGTATTTCTGAATCAGACCTCCATCAGCAAAGCTGAAGTAATGACCATCGCCGATTACAATATGGTCTAACACCCTGATCTGGAGAATGTTCCCCGCAAAGACCAGGTCTCTGGTTAGCCGCTTATCTATTTTACTCGGAGTGGAGTCACCGGAAGGGTGGTTGTGAACAAAAATCAAGGTGGCGGCATTATTTTCAATAGCTACTTCAACAATTCTGCGGGGGCTGACGTACATTCTTCCCGTCTCACCTTCAAAGAGGTCGACTATATCAATCATCTGGTCCCGGCTATTCAGATAAATAACCTTGAACCTCTCTTTCTTGAGGTCTCGCATTGAGTAATAGAGATAGTCAAATATCTCTTTCGATGACTCAAATACCGGACGTTCAATAATTTTCTCCCTGAGAACCCTGGACGGTATTTCATACAGGAGCCTGATGTAAGACACAGCCTGCGGGTCAAGCCCTGCTTGCTGAAGTTCTTGTGAAGAAGCTGACAGGAGTTCCCGCACATTCCTGAACTTTTTAAGGCACTTCTCTACCAGTCCCGCTGGCTGCCCGCACGGGCAGAAACTCAAAAGTAATTCAATAACTTCCCGGTCAGTAAGACCCTGAAGACCAGATTTAGCAAACTTTTGCTGCAGCGGCGTCAGGGGTCGTTTTGATGTAACCGCTGAAGCTATCTCTTGACTTCCCGCTGCTCGCTTGTACTTGGTGATATCTTCGTAAGTAACAAGTTGGTTGTCGGCTGCCAGTGACACAGGTCTAAACCGTATCACTTTCTTCAAACCGTCTTTGCATCTCACGGTAAATATACGCGGCCTAACCTCACCACACTTTGAGGACTTCAGGTCGGCTAGCCACGTTACGACAGCCAGGTTGCGGTATTCTTGCCCTGGATATGCTTTGGCGAACCAGCTTTCCCCCGTAGGAATGTCTTCCAGGGTGTACCCAAAAATTTCAACAAATTTGTCATTGACATACTGGTAATGACCATCCTTACTGATCAGTGCGATTCCGAGCGGGTATTCTTCTACCATGATTTGAAACTTTTCTTTTAACTGGCGCAACTCTTCCTCTGCCCGCCTGCGTCCAGTGATGTCAGCAATAATGGCATTAAATCCCATCATCGTATTATCGGTTTTCATGATGGTAGGACTAGTCATAGCATGCAAAATATGGCCCTTTTTATGAACTATTCTGATTTCCAGGCTAAGTACACCTTTGGGAGATGTAAAGGCGCTTTGAAATAATTGCATCACTCTTTGCTTATCGTTCTGATGAAGAAAATCAGTGAAGTGTTTGCCAATCAATTCTTCTTCACCATACCCGGTCATTTTGCACAGCGCTTCATTAACGAGTGTAAACTTTCCCTCTAAGTCTGTATTAGCTATTCCAGTAATGGAATTAGCCATGAGACCTCTGTACTTCTCCTCCAATTGCAGCAACGCTTCTTCTGTACTCCCGGGTTCCGTTCCAATTATTTCCATCTGAGTAATCATTCCACACAGGCCTGACTATATATTAGCTGGCTGCTCTCCAGTCTGCTTCGCCTCTCACTTACCGCACTATATAGCAAAGCCCAGATAGCAGCCTTTTCCGAGTTATGTCTCTGCCAAATGACAATTTTACGCAGTAATAACTCCAAAGGGACAATAAGTGACCGTTTGGTAATAGTACTTCTTTGCCACCTGTCAATTTTTATAGCACAATTGTGCCCTGATTACCATAGTACTTTGGTCATAGATAATTGGTAATGCGGGTAACTGCGGGGATGCATGAGCGCTGGGACTAATAAAGCTTGGGGGAAGATAGCCTGGCCTTGTATAACCTTCGTTTGGCTTCAGAAGTGCCTCGTATTCTCAAGTTTAAGAAGTCCATCTCGTATTCCTCAATCAGCCCCTCACCAGAAAAGCTGAAGTATCTATTGTCGCCAATGATAATATGGTCCAACACCTTAATCCGCATAATTTTCCCGGCATAGACTAATTCTCTGGTGAGCTCTTTATCACTGGCGCTGGGTTCCGGATTGCCCGAAGGATGGTTATGAACGAAAATCAAGGAGACAGCGTTGTGTTTAATGGCACCTCCCACAACCTCACGGGTGGAGACAGAACTGCTATTTACGCTGCCCTCAAAGAGGTCGGCAGTCTCAATAATCTGGTTCTGGCTGTTTAAGTAAATAACCTTGAAAACCTCTTTCTTGAGGTCTCGCATGGAATGGTAGAGATAGTCAAAAATCTCTTCCGCCGATTTATAAAAGGGCTTGGCAATGATTTTCTCTTTGAGAAACTCTCTGGCCACTTCCTGCACCAGCCTGATACCAAAGGCACTGTGCGCACCAATCCCGTCTATCTTTTGCAGCTCTTCGGGAGGAGCTTCCAGGACTCCCCTCAGCGTCTTGAACCTTTTAATGGCCTCTTTCGCCTGCTGTTTACAGTCCTTGCGGGGCGAACCCAGAGTCAGGAGCAGTTCAATAATTTCATAGTCATGAAAACCAGCCAGCCCTGACTTCAGGAACTTTTCCCGCAGTCTTTTCCGGTGTCCCTCGCGTATCTCATCTGAAGGCATTTGGACTTTCCTTAACCAGTCTTGGTGAAATTATATACCCTTTTACCTTTATTTGATAACCGGAACAGACCTTTACCGGTTATCGCCGCGGTTATTTCGCCTTCTTCTTTCAGGTGATGGTCATTGAAAGATAGGATACCACTCGGCTTCAATACCCGATGCAGCTCAGCCAGTACTTCGTCTGGCTTACTTAACCCGTGCAGAGTGTCATAGAGGAGAGCCACGTCTATGCTCTCATCCGGCAGCCCGGTGGCGCCATCGGAAAGAATAGTTTCAATATTGGTCAATTTCTCCTTCGACGCCTTCTTTCGTACTTGCTGCACAGCTAGTGGGAGAATATCCAGAGCACAAACCTTTCCCGACTCCCCTGCCAGCCGGGCGGCAGACACGGTATAACCACCGGGACCACAGCCGTAATCAAGTATATGAACCCCGGTTTTTATGCCTGCTTCTTTCAATATATTTTTCCGGGGGAAGAAAAAGTCCCGAAACCAGAAGCCGAGAGACATGAAGCTAAAATCAAGGTTACTCATTGGTTTGTCCATTATCTTTCTCCGCGATAACGCTCCATCTTTATTTCGTCTTCCCCCACCAGTTCTACCAGTCGCTCATGCAGTTCGGGACAGTAGTTGGTATGTATGTTGTAAAGCCTGAGGTTGACAATTTTTTCACCGTTGGTGACGTTCAGTCTTACCTCGTCCTGTCCGGGAAAGTCCCTCAGGAGGTCAATCAGTTTGTGCAGATTGGCTTTATCCCTGTTTTCATCATCGGTCTGTTTGAGGTTGACCACCAATCGGCGGCTTTCATGCAGTGCCGTATCGGTGGCAGGTTCTTCAGCCACCACTGGTGCCGTATCGGTAGCAGGCTCTTCAGCCACCACTGGTGCCGTATCGGTAGCAGGCTCTTCAGCCACAGGGGGGGCCGTCACAGGTGGTGCCGTAATAACCTCTTTTTCCTCCTCGGCTGCCGGCTGGTAACGGCGCACTTTTTCACAGCTCAACTGCACGCGGTCGTCCCTCACGCTCATCCTTACCTTGCCTTCCACCAGCAGTATATTGCCTTCCTGCCACAGGTCACTGGTCTCCGCATAGACCTTCGGCCAGACCATAACCTCAATTTGCCCGTCAAGGTCTTCCAGAATGGCGCTGGCAAAGGGATTTCCTTCTCTGGTGAAGAGGTGACGAACCGAAGCCACCATGCCAGCCACCACCACACCCTGCCCGACTAACTCGGCATCAATCTGACCGCATAAAGTCGTCTCCACGTCCAGGCTACTGGCAACCGAGCTAAAGGGGTGCTCGGAGAGATATACCCCGGTCAACTCTTTCTCCCAGGCAAGCATCTCCTTCATTGAAACTTGAGCCGTCTCCAGGTCAAGACTGGGCATCGGCACTGACGTTACCTCCCCCCACAGGTCAAACATGGTCGCCTGCCCGGTCTCCCGCAGCCTCTGTTCCCGCTGCGCCAGCGACAAGATTCGGCTAACATTGTTCAACAGCGTGCCGCGGTCACCCAGAGAGTCAAAAACTCCCACCTTTATCAAGCTCTCCATTACCCGCCGGTTGACACCATGCAGGTCGCAGCGACGGCACAGGTCTTCAGTGGACTTAAAGGCACCGCCCTTATTACGCTCAACGACAATGGGCTCTACCGCTCCAGCTCCCACGTTCTTGATAGCCGCCAGGCCAAAGCGGATGGCTGAAGCGTTGCCATCTTTCTCTATGGAAAAAGTAACCTGGCTGAGATTTATATCCGGTGTCAGCACCATAATACCGAGACGGCGGCACTCGGCAACAGCATTGGCTACTTTCTCCGGCTGACCGGCATGGATAATCAGGAAAGCGGTAATATACTCCGCCGGATAGTTCGCCTGGAGATAAGCGGTCTGGTAGGCAATGAGGGCATAGCTAAAACTGTGCGCCTTGTTGAAGGCATAGCCAGCAAATGGCTCGATAAGGTCAAAGACCTGGGTTGCCACCTCAGTTGAGAACTCGTTTTTCTTAGCGCCCGCGACGAAGCTGCGCCTTTCCTTCTTCATCACTTCGGGGATTTTCTTGCCCATTGCCTTGCGGAAGATGTCCGCCTGCCCCAGGCTATAGCCAGCGAAAGCCTGTACAATGAATAGCACCTGGTCCTGATAGACAATTACCCCGTAAGTTTCTTTGAGGATATTTTCCAGAGCCGGGTGGGGATAGCGTATCGGCTCAAGGCCATGCTTGGCTTTGATAAAGGTCGGGATGTGCTCCATAGGCCCGGGACGGTAGAGAGCTACCATGGCGGCAATATCGCCGAAAGTAGTCGGCTTAAGGTCCTTGATGTAGCGGCGCATACCCGCCCCTTCCAGCTGAAAGACCCCGGTAGTCTCCCCCGAGGACAGCAGCGTGAAAGTCTTGGCGTCATCCATCGGGAGATTATACAGGTCAATGTCAACTCCATGGTTCTGGTAGATAATCTCTCTCGCCTTGCCCAGTATAGTGAGGTTCGCCAGACCAAGAAAGTCCATTTTCAAAAGACCGATGCGGGCGATATCCCCCATGGAGAACTGGGTCATCGCCCATTCCTGCCCGTCAACCTTGCTCGCCCAAAGCAGCGGCACATGGTTGGTAAGCGGCTCTTTGGAGATAACGACACCCGCGGCATGCGTGCTGGCATGGCGGGAAATACCCTCCACCTTCCTGGCCGAGTCAACCAGATTGCGAACTATCTTATCCTCGTAGTAAATATTCTTGAGTTCAATATTTTCATTGAGGGCTCGCGCCAGGGTCATGGTCGGTGAATAAGGGACCAGCCGGGCAACACGGTCAACATCACTGTAGGACATCCCCAGCGCCCGCCCCACGTCCCTGATGGCAGCCTTAGCCCCCAGGGTGCCGAAGGTAATAATCTGGGCAACATGGTCCTGCCCGTACTTCTGCGCCACGTAGGCGATGACCTCGTCACGGCGGTCATCCTGGAAATCCAGGTCTATATCCGGCATCTCCTTGCGCTCCAAATTGAGAAAACGCTCGAAGACCAGCTTGGTTTCAATAGGGTCAACCTCAGTAATACCCAGGCAGTGCAGCACAATGCTGGCGGCGGCGCTGCCCCTCACCCCGAACAGGATGTTGCGCTCTTTGACAAAGGAGATAATATCCCAGACCACCAGAAAGTAGTTGGCAAACTGGGTCTGCTTGATTACCTCCAGCTCATAATCAAGCCGCTGGCGTATCTCCGGGGTAGGCTGGGGGTAGTAACGTTGCAGATTCTCATGACAGAGGTCAGCCAGGAACTGGTCAGCCGTTTTTCCCTCGGGTAGCTCTATCTCCGGCAGGTGAAGGCGCCCAAACTCCAGAGTCAGGTCACACATTTCAGCAATACGTTCGGCATTATCAATTGCCTGAGGAATATCACGGAAAAGCTCCGCCATCTCCTCCGGGCTCTTGAGATAGAAGAAATCCCCGGCCATCTTAATCCTCTTGTCATCATGGATGGAAGAGTTGGTGCCAATGCACAACAGTAAATCGTGGGCTGAGGCATCCTCACGATTGATATAATGGACATCGTTAGTTGCCACCAGGGGAATATCAAGCTCCCCGCTCATAGCTATAAGTGCTTGATTTATCTGCTCCAGCTCGGGTATGGGGTGTCTCTGTATCTCCAGATAGAAGTCACCAAAGGTCTGCCGGTACCACAGAGCAGCCTGTTTTGCCTCGTGCAAAAGTCCATTACGGATGAGCTGGGGGATCTCGCCGGCAATGCAGGCAGAGAGGGCAATTAGACCTTCGTGGTACTGCTCCAGTAGTTCCCTGTCCACCTTTGGCTTGTAGTAGAAACCCTCAAGGTGAGCTTTGGTGTTAAGCTGGATTAGATTCTGGTAGCCGGTCTGATTTTTGGCGAGAAGAACAAGGTGATAGTGATTTTTATCACCGGGATTACGACTGAGGCGGCTGCCCGGTGCGACGTAAGTCTCACAGCCGATAATCGGTTTTACGCCTGCTTCCCTGGCTGCCTGGTAGAACTCAATCACCCCGTACATCGCACCGTGGTCGGTGATTGCCAGACTGTCCATACCCAATTCCTTAGCCCGTGATACCAGTTGAGGGATGCGGCACATGCCATCAAGCAGACTGTATTCGGTATGAACATGGAGGTGAGTAAACATCGCTTCCTCTTATCTCAACTTCGCCATAATTATAACACGGGGGCTTGTTTTTGGGGTATTATTTTCAGCCCTAAAATTGTAAAATCTGGATAACAAGCATTGGAGATGAAATTGAGCCTTTTAAGAACGGTCACCAAATGGCTTTTTATCTTATGCCTGCCTTTACTGCTGCTGACAGCCAGCATTAGCGGGGCGATAAACAGTCCTGCCCTCTATAACTACGGCTTCGAGAAATACAACGTCAGCCAGGTAACCGGCTTACCCCAGACAGAACTGGAAAAAGCAGCCAGCGGGCTGATTGGCTACTTCAACTCTAATGAGGAGTACATTAACTTAGCGGTAGTAAAAGATGGTCAGCCCTTTGTCTTATTTAACGAGCGGGAAGTAGCTCACCTCGGGGACGTTAAGGGGTTAATTCGGCTGGATTACTGGGTCTTACTGGGCACACTGATTTACGTTTTAGGCTATGCCGGAGTCAGTTTCTGGCGAAAAAACTGGCGGCAACTGGTCTGTGCATTGGTCAGGGGCAGTGGCCTCACCCTGGCGCTGATGCTGGCGCTGGGACTGGGAGCACTGTTCAACTTCGACCAGCTATTTTTACAGTTTCATTTCCTCAGCTTTACCAACGAGCTATGGCAGCTTGACCCGAGCCATGACTACCTGATAATGCTCTTCCCTGGCGGCTTCTGGTATGAGGCAACTTTATTCTGTGCTCTGGCAACAGCGTTGGAGGCGATTATTCTGGGTGGCGTGGGATGGGGTTTTAGTCGCAGAAAGGTTTAACTACCCTACCACTTCCCCATCTCCTCCAGCGTCCTGACTACTCGCCACGACTCAGCCATGGCGGGAGTACCGCTCATGATAATACCTACGGCTACAGCCTCCATGATTTCGGCTTTAGTCGCACCCTCCATCACCGCATTCTTGGTATGCGCCACAATACACCCCTCGCATTCGCACCGGAGCGCTATCCCCAGGGCGATAAGTCGCTTGACCTTGTGGCTTAGCGCCCCGTCCTTGTATATCTCATCCCTGAAGGCGGCATGGGTATCCAGAATAGACGGTATTTCCTTTTTAATCTCATCCCGGTACTTGATGACTCGGTCATAAATCTCTAACTGCTTCTCCATGGTAAAGCCTCCTCATTCATCAATTGATTCTTCCGCCCTCCGCAAACGCGGGTAAACGATGGAAACTATAATCAAGGCTGCCCCACCCGCCATAAGACCAATGCTGAATGCCTCCAGCGGGGCAACAAAGTCGTTAATCAGCCCCATCAGCCACGGCTGGAGTGACGACGGTATATCCGGCAGCGGCAGACTCGTCGGCAAAAAATTCCTGGTAGCCCAAACACTGGCATACTCAAGCACCCCGTAAATCAGGAAGGTGATACCCAACCCGCGGGTGGCACTACTTACATCGCGCTTCAGGAGAACAATGCCCAGTATCAGCAGCACCATCAGACCAATCAGGGCGTAGTAAACAGTTTGAGTATAGCTTATGTACTGCCTCACCATTACAATTTGCTCCATAACTTCAGGGGGGATTTGACTTTCGTCAAACTCAAATTCTGAAGGTATCTGTTCGGCGAATTCCTGGTAAAACTCGTCAAAATACTGCTCCAGCATAGCCGGGGGTGCCATGGCAAATTCAGGCGGTAGCTCCTCCAGATTTTGCTGGAAAATCTGCCACAAACTGTCTCTCAGATTCTCCTTAAAAGGCTCCAGTGAGACTATTAAGTTCAGTCTTTCACTTTTGCCCAGGAGATAATCATAGCCAGAATAGATAGCCGTGCTTACCTGTTCCTTTATCCACGGCTCGCTGTCAGCGATGGCACCATACAAAGCTTCCTCTAGAAATTCTGCTTCCGGAGGCAATTGCCCGCTCACCTGCCCTTCAATTGCTTCTCTTGCCAGAGAAGAAACATCAAGCCTGTCCACCTGAGCAACGACGAAGTCCGGATTAAGCAGAGTAGCTTTCAACATAAACACCGTGCCAAACACCGCCAGAGACAGGAAAAGGATTAAAGTCAAAATACTTATTGCCAAACCTTTTAAGAAATTCATCTGAGCCTCCCTGAACTGAATTCTGCCACGCAGTTTGGGTAGTATTCTACCATACCGAAGCGCCAATTACACCACAAAAAGAAGAGAACACTCCAAAATCATCAGGAAGTTAACCATAATGTTGACTGTGAATAAAGCATCTAGTAGAATTAGTATTGTATTAACGGGCGGTTAGCTCAGTTGGTTAGAGCGCTGCGTTGACATCGCAGAGGTCAGTGGT
>CAZWYS010000042.1:0-14813 GCA_964638295.1 uncultured Dehalococcoidaceae bacterium | reverse complement strand
GGAGCATCTCTGCTGCCAGATTGAGCATAAAATGACGGGCGAAGTGATGGTAATAACATTACGGGCTACCTTTTATCTAACATGGCTCGTGGCGAAACGTTGTTCCACATCTCTTGGCTGCTACTTCAAATCCAGCCGCTGCCACTGACCTGCCCCCGAAAGTTATAACTCTTACATAGTTAAATTTAGAGTCGAACTCTACCTGAAACAGTTTTAACTTACCTGGGAATCTCTGTTAAGATTTGTGTTGATAAACTACAATAGCCTCAAGTCGATCATCCTCAGCCGTTTAGCCATAACTTTACCATTTCCTGTATATCTGTCAAGTTCAGCCCAGAATTTCTTGCTATGGTTGTGTATCCGGGTGTGAACTAGCTCATGCAACATCACATAGTTAATAAGTTCTTTGGGCAGCAATACCAGTTTCAAGTTCAGGCTAATGTTGTTTTTATGAGAGCAGCTTCCCCATCGTGTTCTTTGTTCCCTGATGGATACATTATTACACGTAAATCCGTGTTCTTTAGCTAGATGATATAACCTGTCTGTTAGTCTTTTCCTGGCATCTGCCTTATCAATGGCCAGGAAACGGTCTGTCACAGCCTGCTTACGATTTTCATCTTGCTCGATTTTCACTAATTGCTTTTGAATCCATTCCTTCTTAAGGTAGACGAATTCCAGGGCTTTCTTGAAAGAAGTTCGCGTTGGGACAGCTACTCTAGCGCCTTTTGAGATTCTAACAGAGATGATAACACGCTTGGCACGTCTGCTTTTTTCGAATAATACTGGCCCAATTCCGTCAATGTTGATTGTGTAAGAATTCGTCATCAGCTAAAAATGGGAGAGTCGAACTAACCCTGAAACAAGGGTTCTCTAGTTTGTTTAGGAGAACTGATAAATCACCATTGAACAAACATCGGCATAACGACGTGGATATAGTTGTCTACCCCCACCGGACGCAGAACGCCGGGGCTTGACGGATTGGTCGTCTCCAGCGCTACCTGCGGCTCTTGAAGTACGCTGAGTACATCGGTTAGATACTTGCCGTTAAAGGCAATTTTTGACTCCTCCCCCTCAACGGTAGCATCAATCTCACCGACATCGTCACCTATTTCTTCAGAGCGGGCGGAAACGGTTAACTTACCCGGTTTCAACTCAGCACCCGGTGTTACCACCAGGCGGACAATGCCACTGCCATCACGGGCAAAGATTGATGCCGTCTTGGTTGCCCTTAAGAACTCGGCAACGCTGACCACCATCCGGGTGTTGGAACTCTGGGGGATGAGCTGGGAATAATTGGGAAACGTGCCCTGGACCAGCTGTGATACCAGCTCAATATTCTTGAGGCGAAAGATGGCCTGGCTCTTATTGGCATTTACTGTTATCTCCACGGCTTCCTCTTGGTCGGCCATCAGCCGGTTTAACTCCGCCAGAGTCCGGGCGGGAATAATTACCTCCGTTTGCTCGCCGACCGGGTTGGCGAGAGGCAGTTTATAAACCGCTAATCTGAAACCGTCGGCCGCAGCCAGTGTCAGCAAATCACCACTAAACTGGGCATCAACACCGGTGAGTACCGGGCGAGACTCTTCAGTAGCGGCCGCAAAAACAACCTGCTCAATTCCTTGGCTCATAGCTTCTACATTTAGCTGGGTGGTAATTCCCTCCTCCACTTTGGGTATGGGTGGGAAGTCTTTGGCGTCCACCCCGCTGATGCGCGCCTCAAAGCGGGCGCATTTTAGCTCCAGTGTCTTGGTTCGGGGAGAGAGGCTGACGTCAATCTTTTCGCTGGGTAGAGAGCTGATAAACTCGGTCAGAAGTCGAGCGGGAACGGTAATTTCCCCCTCTTCTTCTACCTTGGCTCCAATCCAGCAGGTAATCGCCATTTCCAGATTGGTGGCGGTAAGTTTCAGGCGGGACTGGTCAGTGGCTAGGAGGATATTATTGGTTATGGGTAAAGTTGTTCGTGCCGCGACTGCCCTTCCCACGATGTTAAGTCCCTTGTTAAGATTTTCCTGAAGACATGATAGTTTCATGGTTACAACCCCCAAAATTATTAGTGGTGGAATAGTATACAACAATAATTAATGCTATTCAAGGTTTATGATACCACTTTTGCCACCACTTTTTCTGATTAAGCGGATATTTTCTATCCTCATACCCCGGTCGACCGCTTTGCACATATCATAGATGGTTAAGGCGGTAACGGCGGTGGCGGTCAGCGCTTCCATCTCCACGCCTGTTTTTCCAGTGCTGGCTACGGAAGTGGTAATCTCTATGGTATTATTTGCTTCATCCAGGCTGAACTCAATATTGACATCTCCAATGAGGATTGGGTGACACAGTGGTATTAAATCAGGTGTCTGCTTGGCAGCCATGATACCGGCCAGCTTGGCTGCTGCCAGGACATCCCCTTTAGCCATTCCGCCCTTCTTTATCAGTTCCAGGGTAGCTGCCTGCATTTTGACCAGCCCTTTGGCTATCGCTTCGCGGTGAGTGTCAGGTTTTTCCGTGATATCCACCATTCGGGGGCGCCCTGATTCATCCAGGTGAGTTAGCTTTTTCATAATTAACCCCCCACCTGGGAAAACGGTCGTTTTTGGGGCACGTAGCCTTCGGCGAGGTGGTGTTTTAACGGCTTTTTGGCGACCGCCTCTTTAATCAGCCTTTTCAGCTCGGCTGAAGGTTTGCCACTGCGGAGCGACTCCCGCAGGTCTATTTCATCTTCACTCAGGAGACAGGGGCGCAGCTTGCCATCGGCGGTAAGGCGAAGCCGGTTACACTGGAAGCAGAAGTGTTCGGTCACCGGCGTAATAAAGCCGATGGTACCTTTAGCTTGAGGCAAACGGAAGTATTTCGCCGGCCCGTTGCCTTTGACCTCACAGGGCTCTAGTTCTCCCAGTACCGCCAGGCGCTGCCTCATTTCGCTAACGGAGACAAACGACGAAGCGATGGCGCTCTCACCAAAGGGCATGTGCTCGATAAAACGCACGTGCCAGTCCTCGTTGATCGTTTTGGCGGCAAAGTCAATCAATTCGTCATCATTAATCCCGGCCATAACCACCACGTTAATCTTGATCGGATTTAAAGTTACCGATCTGGCAACTTTGATGCCTTCCAGCACGTCACTCAGATTCCCGCACCGGGTAATATACCTGAATTTGTCAGTTTTAAGTGTATCCAGGCTGACGTTAACTCGCTTCAGTCCGGCTGATTTCAGTTCCGCCGCGTGGTGTGCCAGCAAGGTGCCGTTTGTGGTTAGTGAAATATCATCTATAGTGTCTATCCGTGCCAGCATCTGGATGAGCGTGGGTAGCCCGGCTCTCACCAGAGGTTCCCCGCCGGTAATCCTTATCTTCTTTATACCCAGCTCGGCGGCGGCTTCAGCCACGGTATAGATTTCCTCGTAGCTGAGGATGTCTTCGTGTGCCATCAGGCTAATACCCTCGGCGGGCATGCAGTAGATACAGCGCAGATTGCAGCGGTCGGTTACCGAGATGCGCAGGTAGTCTATCGGGCGCTGAAAAGAGTCGGAAAGTCCGGTCATTGGTAATGCTTACCCCTCTCGTTTTTCATTATTCTTTTATCAAGCATAGCTGCTGTTCATTAACTTCTCAAGTGCTTGCGGCACTTTTCTGACTGCCTGTCCGCGATGGCTGACCTGGTTCTTCACCGCCAGAGGCAATTCCGCCATTGTCTTATCCAGTCCCGGAAGGTAAAAGACCGGGTCATAGCCAAAGCCGTGCCCGCCCTCGGGGACAAAAGTTATCAGTCCCTGACACTCGCCGTAGCAAAACTCCACCTTCCCGTCAGGTGTCGCTATGGCGATAACACACCGGAAACGCGCCGCTCGCTTCTCCCAGGGCACGTCCTTGAGTCTGGCTAACAGGTAATCCAATCTCTCGCTATCAGAAGCGTTTTCACCGGCATAACGGGCTGACAGCCGACCTGGCTCACCCCCCAGGGCATCCACTTCCAGCCCCGAATCGTCAGCCATCGCTAATAGCTGGCTCTCGGCGGCTAGCGTCGCTGCCTTTAATCTGGCATTTTCCTCCAGGCTTTCTCCCACCTCGTCAACGACGATATTGATACCCCGTTCGGCCAGTGTAACCAGCTGGTAGGGAATGTCCGCAAGCAGACTCTTGTATTCCCGCACCTTGGCTTGATTGTTCGTCGCCAGTAGAAGCTTGGACTGCAATAAAACTCCAAATTAAATCTTAAATGTTTGCGGTAAGCTCTTCAATCGGCATTGCCGCCATAGTCATCGTTTGTAGAGTGCCTCTGGAGCCAAGCTCGATGGCTACTCTGGATACCGTCTTGTTATCCGGAGCCTCCAGAATGTTTATGAAGTCGTACGGGCCCAGGAGGGCATACTGGGCTACTATTTTCACCCCCATGGCTTCGACTTCCTGGTTAACTTCTTCGAGTCTTTTCGGGTTTGACTTTACCGTTTTTCTTCCCTCGTCAGTTAAAGTGGTTAGCATAACATAGATTGCCATTTGTCTCACCTCCCCATTTGAATATAGTTAAGTATTACTTTAACTCAATATTCAATCCCTTTTCTCGCCTGCACCCCGCTATCATAGGGATGTTTTAATTTTACCATTTCTGTAACCAGGTCCGCTAATTCAATCAGTCTGGCTTCGGCATAGCGACCGGTGAGGATGAGTTCCACATTTTGCGGTTTATCATTAATCAGCCTGATTACCTCATCCAGTTCAATGAGCTTGAAGTATACGGCGACATTTACTTCGTCAAGCACCACCAGGTCATATTTACCGCTGAGCATAGCCTTGCGGGCGGTTGATAGCGCCAGCTTTGCCTGCTCGATTTCCTCGGGGTTGATTTTTGCCGGGTCAATCAGGCATCTCAGACCGAAACTGGCTACCTCAACATTGGGCAGCTTCGGCAGGGTGCTGAATTCACCGTAGGGATATTTCCCTTTCATGAAGAAAACGATGAATATTTTTAGACCGTGCCCCGCTGCCCGGAGCACCGTCCCCAGCGCCGCTGTCGTCTTTCCCTTCCCGTTGCCGGTGAAGACCTGGACCAGTCCCTTGCTGCTTTTTTTAGTCAAAGAAGCCTCTCTACTATTAAAATTCTACCTCGCAGTTGGAATGCAGTCTCATTATCAATCAAGCTGGACGGACTGAAGTAACGCCAGTTTAGCAACCGGACTTGCTTTTGTCAATAGAGCCGTTGTCGCCGGAACTGTAATTAACTTATTTATTGCCGGTATCCACTGTGCTAAAATAGGCAACAATAGGTGGAATAACTGGTTGGAGGTGAAGTATGTCAGCTCGCATGTCGGAAGAGGAACTCTACCGCGAAGCAAGAAAGAGGGTTGAGGAGAAGAAGGGCTTTTTTACTCATCTGGCCGTTTATGTCGCGGTCAACATTATGCTGGTTCTAATCTGGGCGTTTGTTACTGACGGAGGGTTCCCGTGGTTTATCTTTCCCCTGGCTGGCTGGGGCATTGGCATCTTATTCCACTTTTTGGGAGTTTTCGTCTTCTCACGGCAGACTGGTTGGGAAAAGAGAGAGATAGAAAAAGAAGTGGAGAGGCTGAGGAAAAGCGGGAGATAGCTCTCCGAGCCGGCTGTGATTACGCCTGGCGCGTTACCTGCCGCCTCGCCCGGAGAAAGTGCGTGAAGCCCACCAGACCCGGCAGCGCTATGCTGTAGGTAACCAGTAACCCCGCACTCCCCGCCCACCAGCACACCAGCGACAGGGGAATAAACAGGATGGCGCAGGCAAGGGTTACGTTCTTTTTGATGAGCAGGACTAGTGTTGCTGGCACTGCTACGATGAGCATCGGCTGGGTTATTACCGTCAGCAGCACGCCGATGGTGGTGCATACCCCCCGCCCCCCTCGGAAGCCGATGAATATGGGCCAGTTGTGACCGATGACAGCGGCAGCGCCGGTAACCAGCACTACTGCCTGCGGTAAGTCGGCTGCCTGGGCGATGAGCACTGCCAGGGCTCCCTTTCCCGCATCAAACAGCCCCACCGCCACCCCTGTCTTAGGCCCTATATGGCGGTAGGCGTTGGCGGCGCCCATGTTCGTGTCTCCGACCTGCCGGATGTCAATGCCCCTCATGATATGTCCGGCGATGTAGGCGGTGGGGATGGAGCCGAGGAAGTAGCCCAGCAGTATGATTAACCAGGGCATGGCGCCCCCTTATTGGTGGTGCCGAGGGTGGGACTCGAACCCACAAGGATTGCTCCGGCGGATTTTAAGTCCGCTGCGTCTGCCAATTCCGCCACCCCGGCGCACATAAAATTATTCTAGCGATTAAGTACGGAAGCGTCAAGCGGTGTGTGGCTAAGGTGATTTTTACACGGTAATTGGATTTATTAGGTTCGAGTTTCGGTGAAATTAGTTCATCTAACTCATTCTACCTTAAGCGGCGCGTTTATATACTTGTAGAGTTGACAGTAATATTTGCCGTATTCGTTTATCAATTGTTCTGCTTGCTCGTGTAAATTTGCGAAGTGACCAGTTATCGCGCTTCGTACGCCTAAGTCTTCAAGAATTTCCTTCGTTAGTTGTCGCTTAGCAACTTCTGGCTCAAGTGTATCTGCCATAATAGCACCTCCTCTCCATATAAATTATACTACCGCTTACGGACATTACAATACCGTAAACGGAAGTCCGCTAGCCTCACCATTCAATCTGTCTCCCCCCACAAACATTGACAAAATCCCCACACCGCACTAAATTTAATCATCAGGGTAACTAAACGTATCCCTTATAGACCAGGAGGCAGAGAATGGATTTTATGCATCGCAGTGAGCTCCCCGAGGAGCGTCTTCCCGGACGCATCATCCAGAAAGCCGTCGGCAAGGGCGCCGCATCCCCCAGCCAGAAAATGACCGTGGGCTTTGCCCGCTACTCGGCGGAAAGCGGCCCCATGGAGCCGCACCATCACGCTGAGGAGACCGTTTATATCATTGATGCCCGCGACGGCTGGCTCCGCTACGGCCCTGCCAAAGACCGGCTGGACAAGAAAGTAACCCTTGAGGCGGGCATGGTTCTGCACGCGCCGGAGCTGGAGTGGCACGTCTTTGAATACGCTGAAGGCGGCTTTGTTGACATCGTCTTCATTTACGGGCAGGTGGAAAACATCCGCCCGGAAGAAATTGCAAAGCAAAAACAGTAGTCCCGGTCAGCGCCAACCCGGTAAATTCATTCGGTGAAGGTTTCGTAGCAGACGATTTGCTCCAGAGACTTGCGTGCTTTCGTCGCCCTTTCTCTTTTCGGGAAACCCAGAGGAAAAAGAGTGACCACTTTATATCTCTCTGGAATTTTCAGGATTTCTTTTACTTTTTCCTGGGAAAAGGCGCCTATCCAGCAGGTTCCCAGTCCCTCGTCTACCGCCGCCAGGGTCATATGGTCTACGGCTATGGCCAGGTCAACCGGGTAAGCTGGAACTCCGCAGGTCATAACACGTTCGGCATTGGTCGCTACCGCCACGATTATCACCGGTGCCTCACCTATAAAAGTCTGCCAGTTTGCCGCCTGGGCAAGTTCCTGTCGTCGTTTGGGTTCTTTTACGACAATGAATTTCCAGGACTGACTGTTATTGCCTGATGGCGCTAAACGGCCTGCCTCGAGGACATTCATTAGCTTCTCTTCCGGTACTGGCTTGTCCTCATAGTCTCGAATACTTTGTCTTCTCCTGATAGCCTCCTTCAGTTCCATGTTGGCTCCTCCGCTCAATCTATGTATCTATAACCTCATTTGGCTTAATTTATTTTCTCTGAATTGCTTTAAATATAACATAAGCATAAAGTAAACTCCATAAAGTAGGCTGGCTTTCTAGCCGCCGTGTTGAGCGATATTACGTTACGCGGCGTATATCCGTCGTTTCCAGGCGGGCAGGGTTTGGTCGCTTTGCGTCGGGATTGTTGACAGCCGGCGAGTATACGTTTTAACATAGCCACAACAACGGGGACATCTCGGTAGAAGGATTGAAGTGAGCACGGGCAAACTCTATAGGCTTAGCGACGACCAGTTCATAGCCGATGTTAACTACCAGTTGTTCGAACATCCGGCAGCGACCAACTGGTGGGGAGAACTCACCCTCGTCGACTATGTCCGACTTGATGAGGGTGACCTGTTCGCCATTGAATTTGAGGATAACCGTAAAAGTAGGTGCCACCTGAAAAAGAAGGTCAATCGGGCGGTGAGTGGCTTTCCATCCCGCTACGTATATCATGTTGCCGGCTTCAGCTCGATTGAATAGCACCGACTCGTATTCTTGCAAAAATTTATCATCTCTTGGAAAATGAACCAGGAAACTGGAGACGGACTTTCCGTATGTCAGGAACGCTGAAAAGAGGTATATCTCACCTATTTTGTGGGCTGTTCGCCCCCCTGCTGGCGTTGTTTCTGCCGATAAAGGTGGTGCTGATATCCCTTGGGGCAATCACTTGCCTTTTCTTGATTATTGAGCTTCTCAGGTTGAGGCTTCCGTTAGTCAACCGACGGTTCATCTGGTTGTTGAAGCCACTGCTGCGGCAGGAAGAAGAGTGGCGCTTGACCGGTGCCAGTTACATGCTCATTGCCTCTTTGGCAACTTTGCTGGTTTTCCAGAAGGACATAGCCATGCTGGCGCTTTCTTTTCTGGCGATTGGTGATGCGATGGCTGCCATCGTTGGCGGGCATATCGGCAGGGTGGGATTTCTGGGTAAGACTGTGGAAGGCGACTTTACCTGCTTTATCTCTTGCCTCGCCACCGGGTTTATCTTCTATCACCTCGGTTTGAATATCAGTCTGCTGATGGTCTTGGTTGGCTCCTTGGGCGCGGCGGTTATGGAAACTGTGCCCCTGCCCATTGATGACAACCTGACGATACCTCTATTTGCCGGGTGGCTGATGACCATAGTGCCGGCATAGTGGGGTCAATTCCCATCAACGATTACCGGACGTTATATCGCACGCTAGCCTGGAGTGGTATAATGTGGATATGAAATAACCGGGAAAGGTAAGGGCGGCGTTCTTTGACGCCAGCCGATAGCTGAAGGCAAAACTTGAATAAGGAGAGGTTGTCTTGATGCCGAGGATAAGTATCGAGACGAAGTCGAGAGTAGATTTTCAGGACATCACGCCGAAAATTCAGGATGTGGTTGCCTCTGGCGGTATTGAAAGCGGCGTTTGCCATGTTTTCGTGCCGCATACCACTGCCGGAATTACGGTAAACGAGCATGCTGACCCCAGTGTCGTCCAGGATATTGCCGCGCAGCTTGACACCATGGTCCCGCCGCATGCTGGTTACAGGCATCTGGAAGGGAATGCTCCGGCCCACATTAAGGCCAGCCTGGTTGGCAGCTCGGTATCACTCCTGGTGGAAAATGGCAGACTTGTTCTGGGGACCTGGCAGGGCGTCTTTTTCTGCGAGTTTGATGGCCCGAGGAGACGCACCGTACTGGTCAAGGTGGTGCCGGACAGGCGGTAATACCACCTGCCGTAGGAAACAGGGAGGTTATTAAGGGGATTATCCGTTGCCCAATTGCCTTGAAGCATATCTGGACATAGAGACAACCGGGCTTTCACCCAGCTACAGTGAAATCACCGTCATTGGCATTTATCTTTGTGACGGCACTGATACCAGGTTTGCTCAGCTGGTGGGTGAAGAGATAACGGCGGATAACGTACTCCGGGCGCTGGAAGGGGTGGATGTTCTCTATACCTATAACGGCAGCCGATTTGACCTGCCGTTTATTTCTTTCCATCTGGGGGTTAACCTGAAAACGCTCTTTCCCCATTGTGACTTGATGTATCACTGCTGGCAAAATGACCTTTACGGTGGTTTAAAATGTGTGGAAGAGCGGCTGGGCATAAATCGGCAGCTCAAGGGAATAAGCGGCTTTGATGCGGTTAGATTGTGGTGGCGGTACGTGAATGATTATGATGAGGATGCCCTCAGCACATTGCTTGTATATAACAGGGAAGATGTAGTCAACCTGAGGACTTTGAAATAAAAACTGCTCTCACCTCTTTAACTTGGAGAAGCGGAATTATGGCCTTGCTGGAACTGTTGAAACAAAGAAAAAGCGTTAGAGATTTTCTCGATAGACCTGTGGAAAGAAAAAAGATTATGACGTGCCTTGAAGCGGCCAGAGTGGCTCCGTCCGCCTGCAATTCACAGCCGTGGAAATTTATCATCGTCGATGACCGGGAATTGAAGGACAAACTGTGCGCTGGAGCTTTTAGGGGGATATATTCCATAAACTCTTTCTGTAAAACGGCGCCGGTCTTGGTCGTGGTCGTCTCCGAAAAGTCCAGGTTCCTGGCGAGAATAGGCGGCTTGTTCCGGGGTACAAAGTATTACCTTATTGACATCGGGATAGCTTGCGAGCATTTTGTTTTACAGGCTGAAGAGTTGGGACTGGGAACCTGCTGGATAGGCTGGTTTAATGAGGGAGCGGTCAAATCGCTGTTGGGTGTTCCCGAAAGCAAGAAGATAGACATCTTGATAGCCCTGGGCTATTACGATAAAGACAAGATACGTTCCACGCATGATAGGGAGCCACTGGAAAACATCGCCACTTTTAACTCATATTGAGACCGCGCAGGCTTGTGTACTGCCCCGTGGTCGCTCTCGACTCCTGTTTTCTTTGTCCGGATACTGCTGAAAGTATGTTTAAACATACTTGGGTATCTCGGTAGATACCCGGCTGTAAATCACGGCTTTCATAGAATTGACCCTTGTATTCCAATAGTAGTGAGCATATAATTTCGTCAATGACGAAATGTAAGAAATGTAAGGTTCTACAATGGAGTTGCAATTGTTGTTTCAGGATAATAAGGCGACTTTGTGAGCGGATATTTAATGCAAGTTGGGAAGATTTAAAAAGGCGAAACCGTCGGTATAGCGGTTTAGAAAAGACAAAAGTTCCTGAACGGGACAAATCTCCAATTCTTTGGGTATTAGGAAAGTGCGTAAATAAAGCACAATTCTGGAGATTAACCTCTATAGTTAAACGGTTGGGGTATTTAAAGAGTCCTGAATGGTATACTTCTAGTAGCCACAAAACGGTTGAACGAATAGTCATAATCCGGCTCGTAGTAGCAGTAGCAGCGTTCGCATCATTTACGTTATATTCATCGTGTACATTGATTGTTGTCTTTCTATTATTCATATTAGGGTATTTCCTACTCGGAATATTTGTAACCTGGTTTGACTTATACATTCTTAGAGCGCCCCCAAAACCAATAGGTGCAGGAAGGTCATTAATACTCGTATTTATCAATTTTGCCGAAATAATTTTCATTTACGGAACTTTCGCTCTGATATGTGGTACATCCTATGACCCCAATCTAATTTACACATGGCAAGGTCTCCGTTACAGCATCGGTGTAATGACGACCATCGGCCCACATTACGAACCTTATTTATTCTGGGGTCATATGCTTTTTTATACTCAAATAATTTTTGCGCTTTTTTTCCTGATAGTAGTGATTCAGCGTGTAATGTCCTTTTTCGCAGGGAAAAAGTCATAACTCAAACTCCAGCTGATAACCCTTGCCCAGCAACCGGCACAGTTTTCTTTTATCCTTACTCCCCGGCGGACTTCCCAGGCGCTTGCACTGGGCTTACAGCCGACCGCTAAAATTCTTCTTTTTACAGTATTGAACCGGATTAAAGTGGTGCATTTTTTAGATTATTTGTGCTAAACTGTGGCATTATTAGCTAGGGTGGTGCCGTGGATAGATAGGCCGGGCAAATTGAGCTAAAAACAGGCAATCTTTTTGCCAGTATAATGAGCAGAGAGGATGCGAGATGAAATTTGGTGTTTCCATGATGACCAAAGCAAATAATTTTCTTTCACCCAACAAAATCATACTTGGTAACGGGACAGCCAGTCGGGTGGGGGAGGAGGCTAAGAAGCTCGGTGCCCGAAAGGCACTGATTGTCACTGATAAGGGGGTGGTCAAAGCTGGTTTGGCGGAAGGCGTTGCGGAATCACTGAGAACCCAGAAAGTGGAAGTGGGGATTTTTGATAGGGTGGTGCCCGAACCACCGGCTCGGATAGTGGCCGAGTGTGTGCGGGTGATTCGAGATGATGGCTATGACCTCCTGGTCGGTCTCGGCGGGGGAAGCTCGCTGGATGTAACCAAATCGGCTGCCCTCATGGCAAAAAATCAGGGGAAGATAGTAGATTACGCCGGCATTGATAAAGTTCCCCATGGTGGGCTGCCGAAGATTTTACTCCCCACCACCGCTGGAACTGGCAGTGAAGTAACTCGCGCGTCCGTCGTCACCGATGAGGAGGCTAAGCTTAAGAAGGCGATTTATAGCGATTTTGCATTGGCGGACGTTGCCATTGTTGACCCTTTACTTACCGCATCTATGCCGCCAGCGGTGACTGCTGACACTGGCATGGATGCCTTGGTTCATGCTCTGGAAGCCTATGTTTCGGTTAATGCCACTCCTTTCTCTGATATTCTGGCCCTTGAAGCCATTGGTCTGGTTGCCGAAAACCTGCCGGCGGCTTATGCCAAAGCCAGTAATATGGAAGCCAGGTTCAACATGTCTTTGGCGGCCACATTGGCTGGTCTGGCTTTCACCAGTGGTGGATTGGGAGCGGTTCACGCTCTATCAAATCCTTTAGGCACCGAATATCACCTGTCGCACGGCAGGTCCAATGCCGTCATGTTACCTTATGTGGTGGACCATAATAAGATAGGTAATCTGGATAAATACGCCTGCATAGCTCAGGTTATGGGCGAGAATATTGATGGACTTTCTGCTTATCAGGCTGCGGAGAAACTGGTCGCCTGCCTCCTTCGCCTGCTTGAGGTGCTTGATATACCCACCAGGCTCAGCGCTTACGGTGTTTCAAAAGCTGACATACCCAAAATGGTGGCAGGGAGCATGAGACTGGGCCACCTGTTTGTTCCCAACCCGAGAAATCTGACGGAAGAGGATGTGAAAAGCATTTACACCTGCGCTTTTTAATTGGCATCCTGTTCAAAGAAGTCAGTATGTTTCTGCCTGCTCAGCCTTGTCCGGTGGGTTAGCGTGCGCCCGGCTCAATTTGGTATCTGTTTTCAATCAATGTTGACGGCCGGAGGCGTATTTATTCTTTTAAGCGAGCGGTATTTGGAATCATCGGCTGCTTTCTTGACAAAGCCAGCCGAACTATCTAGAGTTCAATTACTAAATTATACCAGTACTGCTGGTGGCATTGAGTGAGTATCGGTCAAGGGAGGCTGTGATGTATGATTTCAAAGATAAAGTAGCCCTGGTTACCGGTGCCGCTCGCAAGCGTGGTATCGGTCACGCTACGGCACTGCGTTTTGCCCGGGAAGGCGCCAGCGTTGTTATAAATGGCCGATACCGTCCGCCGGAGGAATTTCCTGAAGAGGAGAAGTTCGAAGGCTGGAAAGGTCTGGAGAGTGTTGCTGAGGAAATTAAAGCACAGGGAGTGCCAGCCCTTGCCATCACGGCTGACATCACCGATAGCAAGCAGGTTCGCGATATGGTGGACAGGGCTCTTGCTGAGTTTGGGCGTATTGATTTTTTGGTCGCTGGTGCCGGAATAAATATACGCCGTCCTTTCCTTGAATATAAGGAAGAGGACTGGCATCAGGTTTTAGCCGTTAATCTCAACGGGGTCTTCTACTGTTGTCAGGCGGTAGTGAGGCATATGATGGAACGGGGTGGGGGTGGCGCCATAGTAAACATCTCTTCGCGGGCAGGTAAGATAGGCATCGCCAATTATGCTGCCTACTGCGCCTCTAAATTTGGGGTTAATGGCCTGACCCAGGTTCTTGGTATCGAGCTGGGGCCTCATAACATCAGGGTTAATGCGGTTTGTCCGGGTCGGACCATCACCAACATAATCCATGCCGATAAAGTGTGGGAATTAGCCCGTGAGAAGGGGATTGATATTATGGAAGCAGCCAAAGTGGTGTATGATGACTGGGTGCCGGTGACCCCTTTGCGGCGGGCTGCTTTTCCTGAGGAGATAGCGGACGTCATCGTTTTCCTCTGTTCCGACGAGGCTAGCTTTATCACCGGGCAGTGTATTAATGTGGATGGTGGCCGCTTGACTGCCCATTAGTCTTTAACGTTGCGCGGTGAGGTAGTTGAGATATGTTGAAGATACCGCCGGGGGCTTGTGTCGCGACAAAGAAAAAGGGAATATCAGGTTGGTTTCTGGAACGTTTCTTCAGTCCTCGCACTGACCGGGTTCATCACGTTATTATCCGTGATTATATACCCGAAATCGGCGACTACGAGTTCATCGAGAGCATACACATCGGCTTCTTTGCCAAAGGTATCAGACACGGCTACCTGTTTGAGGAATATGAGGGCGAGGATGTCGAGATTTATGTCGTGGACGGCATTACCCCTGAGCTGGCTCACCGGGCGCCTCTTGAACTGCTGCGGTACGGAAAGTCTCCGTACGATTTTTTTCTAATACTGAGTGTTTTGGCGCAGATACCCCGGGTAGTTATTCGTAATCTGATAAAAGAGCACCGGTTTCGTAAGTTGAGGGCTGCAGACTTCCGCTACCATTCAGATTCTGCCTTCCTCTGCACCGAAGTATATTGGCACGCCTATAATTTGGTTGGTGTAAACATCGTCCCACCCGGTGTTCTACCCTTTCCGAGTGCCTACAAAGAAGCTCTGGACAAGGGCAGAATAAAGTTGTATTTCAAAGGTATTCTCAATAGAGACACTGAAGCGGCAACGGCACCGTAGCGACGAATGGCGTTATCTCCTTCCGTCATTCCGGCCAGTAAAAATTGGAGGCGACGACCGGATTCGAACCGGTGAATAGGGGTTTTGCAGACCCCCGCC
>CAZWYS010000041.1:0-15139 GCA_964638295.1 uncultured Dehalococcoidaceae bacterium | reverse complement strand
CGAAGCAATCGCCCTGGGGCATGACCTAGGGCACACTCCCTTCGGCCACGTGGGTGAGGATATTCTAAATGAACTCTACCATCAAGGGTTCAAACATAATGAGCAAAGTCTGCGCGTGGTGGATTTTTTGGAAAATGATGGGCAGGGGCTCAACCTCACCTGGGAAGTGAGGGACGGCATTCTGAATCATTCCAAAACAAGGGTAGATATTCTTGGAGAGGGATGGGGTAAAGTGAATACTCTGGAAGGTGAGGTGTGCAAGATTGCCGATATAGTTGCCTACATCAACCATGATATCGGCGATGCCATCAGAGCCGGCATTATCACCGAACGCGAATTACCTCTTGACGCAATTAAAGTACTGGGTATCTCCCATTCGCTACGCATCAATACCATGGTTGGTGATATTATTGATAACTCGTGGGCAGCCCGCGGATGTGATAAAATTATAGTAGATAAACCGATTGTAAATATGAGCCCTAAGACATTGGAGGCAACGAATACCCTCCGTGAATTTCTCTTCGAGAGAGTATATAATGTGCAATCAGCGGAGGAAGAAGCCAAAAGGGCGAGAGAAACGATTTACTTCCTATACAACTACCTCAAAGAACATGAAAACAGGCTGCCAGCGGAATACCGCGCTTACAGTGATGATGCGGAACGGAGGGTAGTCGATTATATTGCCGGCATGACTGACCAATATGCTCTGAGGCTGGCAGAAGAGCTTGAAAAGTAAGACCAATAAGGGTTAATGCTAAATGAGCGTTATTGACGAGGTAAAACAAAGAACCGATATTATCGATGTTATCGGTCAATACGTCGGTCTTAAAAAAGCGGGACGGAATTTGAGCGGCCTATGCCCGTTCCATAGCGAGAGACATCCTTCTTTCTTCGTCTATCCCGAGCAGCAGAGCTGGCATTGCTTTGGTTGTAATAGCGGTGGAGACGTTCTCTCCTTTGTCATGAAAAAGGAGAATATGGACTTTGGTGAAGCATTGCGTCTGCTTGCGCAAAGGGCCGGTGTCACCATCCCGTCAAAATTTGAACGAGAAGAGGGGAAAGAGGAAAAGGAAAAGCTATATAAAGTTAATGAGGCTGCTGCCCAGTATTTTCACAACTTACTACTCAACTCCCCGGATGGAGAAAAGGCACGAAGTTACATCGCCAGCCGGGGTTTATCCGCAAAAACCATTGCTGATTTTCAACTCGGCTTCAGCCTAAACAGCTGGGATTTCCTGAAGCAATACCTGCTGGAGAGAAATCACACTGAGAGTGACCTGCTGGCCTCAGGACTCATGGTGGAATCTGAGGGGGGCAAAACGCATGACCGATTCCGTAATAAATTAATGTTTCCCATACTTGACATCAGGGGACGTGTCATTGGTTTTGGGGCGAGGGTGCTTGATGATTCGCTACCCAAATATGTGAACTCGCCACAGACACCACTTTTTGATAAGAGCAGCAGCCTCTATGGCATAAATTTGGCAGCGCCCGCCATCAGGCAGCAAGAGCTAGCAGTCATCGTTGAGGGCTATATTGACGTGATTACCGCCCACCAGAATGGCCTTAACAATGTCGTTGCCTCTATGGGCACCTCCGTTACCGAGAAACAGGTAAACGTTTTAAAGAAGCTAAGTAAGACTATGATTTTCGCACTTGATGCCGATATTGCAGGCACAGAGGCTATGCTACTTGCCGAAAAAACATCAAGGGATGCATTAAACGAAGACGCAATACCAATTTACTCACAAGACCCTAAACAACCTCCTCAACCTCTTAATGAAGCTCAAGTCCAACAGAGTCAGAAGTACAGTAAAGTAGTAGCATATGCAGGAATTCCTGATGTTGAAGTAAAGGTTATTAAACTACCTGAAGGTAAAGACCCAGATGATGTGATTAAAGAAGATGCTGGTACCTGGCAGAAGCTTCTCGCTGAAGCTCCACCAATAATGGACTATACCTTCAATATGGTTACCACCAAGCTTGACCTGACTACTGCCTTGGGTAAATCTTTAACTGTAGAGAGACTTTTACCCATCATTGCCACAATGAAAGACGCCGTACGCCAGGCACATTATTTACAGAAGCTGGCCCATTTGGTCAATGTCAGCGAACGTACTATTGAAGCTGAATTAAGTAGAATGAAACCCAGCCCAGGGAGAAGCAGAGCATCAGCGCCAAAAAAGGAAGCGGTCACTTACACACCACGTACCCTCGTTTCCAACCCGCTTGAGGAATACTGCTTGGCTTTACTTTTACAGCACCCTGAACTCAAAGATAGTCAGGAAGACCTCTCGCCTGAATATTTTGCCAACAGTGAAAACTGTGAAATTTTTGTTAACTGGCAACAGGCAAATGACCTGCCTTCACTTAAAGAAAACCTAGATGTAACTATTCATGAGCATCTTGATTCACTACTAAACTGGAACTTACCGCCAAACCAAATAGAGCAGAGATATGCCGAGTGCATCCACCGAATGCAAGAAAGGTATTATAAGAGTATGGAAGCGAAAAAGGCCGAGATACTGGCTTTTGAAGCCGAGTTAGGCGGTACCGGCGCTGGCTTGGCTAAGCTTGAAGCGGAAGGAATAGAACCTGCCATTAGACTAAAAGAAATTTACACGCAGAAAGCTCAAAGGCGGTTAGAGACAAGGAGGTGAGGAATGAGCCTGGGAAAAAAGGAGGGCTATTCCCAATTTCATCCTGAGGAGGAAAGCAGTGGGGAACTAACCTCAGATAAAGCGCTTAACGCGTCACCAGATAACTATGCTTCGGCTCGCGAATTCAGTGATGAATCAGAGCAAGAAGATACAACCCCGCCAGGTGAACTATGGCCTGAACATTTAGAGGTTGAGAAACCTGAATCCGCGCTAGATTTTGAAGTAGAAACGCCAACTGAAGGACTGGATGAGCAAGAGATAGCTGACGACCCGGTTCGGATATACCTCCATGAAATTGGAAGGGTGCATCTCCTCACTGCTGAAGATGAAAGAACCTTAGCCAAAAAGATGGAGGAGGGTAAACGCCTCAATGAGATAAAACGAAAATATTTACAAAAATACGGGAGGTCTCCCTCGCCAACTGATATAATCTTTACCCTGCTTAAAGAACTAGGACAGGCTTCAGCTATTATCCACCTCCTTCAGGAACATCTTGGCTTAACCACGATAACCAGTTTCATCAAGATTATCTCCAATACCAAATTACAAGACAGTTTTGATAATACGCCCGACCCACAGCTACTTCGTGATATTGACTCTCAAACAGATAGTTACATGCTGGAAGCAGAGCAAGACCTGATTAATCTGTCACTAAATATCAAACTGTTAACCAGAGAGGTCATTAATGCTATTGGCGAAAATACCTCTCTATTGGATATGGAAAAACTGGTCAGCGATAGTGCTTTTATCAGTGCCATCCAAGCTCACGAAAAGCACCTTGAAACTCATCTGAAATATGTTGACCGTGAGGCAAAGAGAGCGGAAAGACATCTCATTGAAGCTAACCTGCGTCTGGTAGTCAGTGTCGCCAAAAAGCACATTGGCCGAGGCATGTCACTCCTAGACCTTATTCAGGAGGGGAATATAGGGCTTATGAGGGCAGTAGAGAAATTTGACTATCGCAAAGGCTATAAATTCAGCACCTATGCAACATGGTGGATACGGCAGGCACTTACCCGGGCAATAGCCGACCAAGCTCGCACGATACGCATACCGGTTCACATGGTTGAGACCATTAACCGACTGCTCAAGACAAGTCGTCGTCTTGCCCAAGAATATGGACGGGAGCCGACCTCTACCGAAATCGCCAAGGAAATGGAGATATCCTCTGACAAGGTTAGAGAGATAGTTAAAGTATCGCAACTACCAATATCCCTGGAGTCCCCAATCGGCGAAGAGGAAGATAGCCCTCTGGGTAACTCTATAGAAGACAGGAATGCCCTGCCACCGGTTGACGCTGCCTCCAAGCAACTCTTGAAGGAGCAAATCGAGGACGTGCTTTACACCCTTACCCCTCGCGAACAAAGAGTGCTCCAGCTCAGGTTTGGTCTTGAAGATGGACGAAGTCGTACTCTGGAAGAGGTGGGAAAAGAGTTTGACGTAACCAGAGAGCGAATCCGCCAGATTGAAGCTAAGGCATTGCGCAAGCTGCGTCACCCCAGCCGAAGCCGGAAATTAAAGGATTACCTGGAATAAAGACTACCGAAACATACCCATTAGATTCCTGGGTACTTTACCACTCACTCCCATCTTTACCAGTTTCTGCATCTGGTAAAATTGATTGAGAAGCTGATTGACATCCTGGGGTTTTGTCCCGCTACCCCGCGCAATACGCCGCCGCCGGCTACCACCTATCATATTTGGATTATGTCGTTCTTCCGGAGTCATGGAAAGTATAATTGCCTCAACTTTTTTAAGCTGCTTCTCCTCCCTACCCTCGGGCAGTCGCCCAGCTAACTGCGACATACCCGGGAGCATCTCAACCAGCTGTGCTATCGGCCCCATTTTCTTAACCGCCCCTAGCTGGGAAAGAAAATCTTCTAAATCAAACCTGGCCGTTTGCACCTTCTTCTTCAGCTCTTTAGCCTGCTTCTCATCAAAAGCTGCCTCTGCCTTTTCAATAAAAGTAAGCACATCACCCATTCCTAAAATGCGCGATGCCAGACGGTCGGGGTAAAAAGGCTCAAGGGCGTCAATTTTCTCTCCGATACCAATGAACTTGATGGGCACCCCACTAACCCAGCGGATGGAGAGAGCCGCCCCACCCCGAGCATCGCCATCCATCTTGGTCAGAATAAGCCCGGTTAGATGCACTCTGGCATGAAATTCCTCAGCTATCCGTACCGCATCCTGTCCAGTCATAGCATCAACTACCAGCAGTATCTCACTCGGCGATAATGCCTTCTTTAACCGGGTCAATTCTTCCATCATCACTTCATCAACATGGAGACGACCAGCCGTATCAACGATTAACCAGTTAGCCGTCAGAGCCTTGGCTTCAGCCAGAGCATGAGCACAAACATCCTTGCCGGCAACACTGGGAGCTTCTCGATAAACCGGAATATCAAGCTGCTTACCCAGAACAACAAGTTGCTCAATAGCCGCCGGGCGACGATTATCGGCCGCCACCAGTAAAGGACGCTGTCCAGAATGCTTCAAATGAAGCGCCAGCTTGGCCGCAGTGGTCGTCTTACCACTGCCCTGTAAACCAACCAGCATGGCTACTGATGGCATCTGGAGCGATGTTGCCAGACGACCCGGCTCACCGCCAAGAGTAACAATAAGCTCTTCGTTAACGATTTTGATTATCTGCTGACCCGGGGCCAGGCTCTGCTGCACTTCCGCGCCAAGCGCCCGCTCCCGAACTCTGGCAATAAATTCCTTGACTACCTTAAAATTGACATCGGCTTCCAGAAGGGCTAAACGCACCTGACGTAGGGACTCGTCAATATCCTTCTCCGTGAGCTTGCCCTTGCTGCCTAGCAAACGGAATACTTTACCCAGCTTTTCACTCAGAATCTCAAACATACTTTCATTCTAATTGGCAGTGAACTCAGCCGTCAAGCTGAAATTTCGGGAAACGATATTATTAAAAATCAGGGAAACAATTCCTTCGTGGTTAGCTTTGATTTGTTTTTAGAGTTATGTTAACCCAACCAGCCATTTAATCAAAGTGGCTTGAAGGGGCTTCAGGTGTCAAGCTGAAGTCCTATTCAGGCAACCCACCCCCGTTATCCCCCACCCATGATAAGGGAGGGGGGAATTATGATATAAGAGAGGCTCCCCCTCGCTTTGACTCTCCCTACGCAAGATGCCATTGGGGAGTTTAGAGATGACGTCATTCCTTCTCGCTTTAATCCCTCATCTACTTTGAAGGAGAGGGGGATTAAGGGGGTGAGGTAGATAAATAATCCCCTAAATTATGCTAAAATAGTAGCAAATGCGGCTATCTGGAGCGTTAAATGATTCCCCTTAAGCTAAAGTTGCACAATTTTATGTGCTACCGGGACAATGTGCCGCTACTAAATCTCGAAGGTATCCAGACCGCCTGTCTGGCAGGCGATAACGGCAACGGTAAATCAGCCATCATTGACGCTATGACCTGGGCACTATGGGGTCAAGCCAGAGCTAAAAGCGACGATGACCTGATTCATTCCGGGCAGAGGGAAATGGAGGTGGAGTTTGACTTCGCCGTCAGTGAGCAAAAGTACCGCATTATACGCAAGCGTTCCAAGCCCAGGCGACAAGGCAGCGCCGGTCAATCCATCCTGGAATTCCAGCTAGCCGCCGGGGATGGTTTCAAGTCCGCTACCGGCAACAGCATCGCCCAAACGCAACAGAAAATCATCAATATCCTGCGTATGGACTATCCCACCTTTATTAACAGCGCTTTCCTTCGGCAGGGCCACGCCGATGAGTTCACCATCAAACGGCCTGCCGAACGCAAGGCAGTGCTGGGCGAAATTCTCGGACTTTCCCTTTACGACGAACTGGAAGCAAAAGCCAAAGAGCTGGTCAAACAGCAAGAAATGGAGAAGGCACAGCTGGAAAGCACCATTAAAGACATCGGTGATGAACTAGCCCAGAAGCCAGCTTATGATATTGAGCTTGAAGAAGCGCAGCGCGTGTTTTCCAGCCTTGAAGTCGTGACAAGTGAAAAAGAAAACCGACTGAATGAGCTGCGACAGGAAAAAGAAGCCCTGGAGAAAAAGAAGGCGCAATTAGACCAGCTGGAGGCAAGCACACGGGATAAAAAAAACAGCCTGGCAGCACTGGAGGCAAATGTTGCCCAGCTGCACTCCCGTGTCAGGGAGTTTGAGGAGTTAATCACTCAACGTGCCACCATAGAAAGCGGCTATTCCCAGCTCACCGAAGCCAAGAGATTAAATGACGAACTAGACCAGAAATTCAGGCAACTGGCCAGCTTGAATGAACGCAAGCACCATCTGGAGATGACCATCACCCAAGCCAGCCAGGAACTGGTCAAAGAACACGCCCTTGCCCAAAGTAAAATCAGCGAACTGGAGACCAAAGCACAAAGATTACCTCAACTCAAAGACCAGCTCCAGCAACTCAAGTCCCAGCTAAGCCATCTGGCAGGACAAGAAGCAACATGGCAACAGAAAAGACAAGCCAGCCAGGAAATACAGGCTCAGGTAAACTACCTGGAGTCCCATAGAGCCCAACTGGAGCAGGCAATAAAGGAGTTAAACGAAAAAATTGACCTTCTAGCGACGCAGACTGAGGCTAAATGCCCCTTATGCGAGACAGAACTGAGCCTGGAAGGACTGAAACTTATTGAGTCAAAATACGCTGCCGATAAACAGAGCAAGACTGATTCCCTGAAATCCAATCAGGCTGATTTAGCCCAAAAGAAAACAGCGCTTGAATCACTGCAAAATGAGCTGTCCCAGCTGGAGGTACGCCTGAATCAAGATAAAGTCTCAGTAAAGAGTAAAGCCGACATGGTGAATAAAGAAGTGGCGGAAGCGGAAGAGGCAGCCAGGCAGTTAAACGAGGAGAGAGAAAATCTGGATGAAATTGAACAGCACCTGGCCGAGAAAGACTTTGCTACTATTGAGCAAGAGGCGCTAAAGGAGCTTGAAGCCGAATTAACCGGACTTGATTATAACTCGGAGCGGCACGAACAGGTAAAAATTCAGTTGATTAACCTGGAACAGTATGAAAACTCCAAACGAAAGCTGGAAGAAGCGGACAGGCTCATCAGCCAGGAAAAAGAAGCCGCTTCCAGAGCCGAGACTGCCATTCAGGAATTGCGGCGCAGCCTGGAATCTGATAACCAGAAAAGCCAAAGCCTCGCCTTGGAACTTAACGTGCTCCCTCAGCTAGTCAGCGATATAGCCCAGGCTGAAACCGAGTATAAAGCGCTAGACTTACAACAGAAGCAAGCCCAGGAAGCGCTATGGAGTGTGAAGTCAAAGCTGCAACGCTGTGCCGAACTGGAGATAAAAAAGAAGGAAAAAGAGAAAATTCTGGCGCAAACTTCCCGGCAGGAAAGCATTTACAAAGACCTGACGAAAGCTTTCGGCAAGGGGGGAATACAGGCTCTGCTTATTGAAATGGCGCTTCCGGAAATACAAGTTGAAGCCAATAGATTACTAGGGCGCATGACCGACAATAGAATGCAAGTCAAGTTTGAAACTCAGCGAGAAACAAAGAGAGGAGATGTCACTGAAACCCTTGATATAACCATCTCCGACGAACTGGGAACACGCAACTACGAAATGTTCAGTGGCGGTGAAGCCTTCCGCATTAACTTTGCCATTCGCATTGCTTTGTCCCGGCTCCTGGCCAGACGGGCGGGAACACCGCTCCGCACCCTGATTATTGATGAAGGCTTCGGCACCCAGGATAGTGCCGGTATCGAAAAACTCAAAGAGGCGATAAACTCAATTCAAGACGACTTTGATAAGATACTGGTCATCACCCATATTGAGGAACTCAGGGATGCCTTCCCCACCCGCATTGATGTTATCAAAACAGCCGAAGGCTCAACCCTGTCCGTAAGCTAGTCACTCATAGACCCAGGTCAGCGGCAATTCCCTGCATCGCCTCCACGCCCAGTCCGATAAATTCGTCAAGCTCAAGGCCAAGCTCACTGCACATGGCAATTTGCTCTCTGCTTGCTCCAGCGGCAAAACTCTTTTCCTTAAACTTCTTTCTCACCGATTTAGCCTCAAGACCTGCCAATTTTTTATCGGGGCGAACCAGAGTCGCCGCAGTGATCAGACCGGTCAGCGGGTCAGCACAAAATAAAGCCCTGTCAAGCCTGGTATCAAGGGATACGCCATGCCGTTCATTGTGAGCCAGAATCGCGTGAGCCATCGTTTCGCTGGCTCCCAGCTCCCTCGCCAGGTCGGCTCCCAACTTGCTGTGGCTGTTCATGTCTCCCTCGGTAAGCTCCACATCAATATCGTGCAACAGCCCGGTAATGCCCCACTCCGCCTCATCTTCACCAAAGCGTCTGGCTAAAGCCCGCATAATCGCCTCAGTAGCCAGCATATGTTTTATCAGGTTTGCATTCTCAACATTGGCTTTAATCGAATTAAGAGCTTCTTCCCGATTCATATGGTGTTTCCTCCTTTCCAGTTGATTTTAATAGTAATACTAGCATAAGTCCAGCAGCGCTTATTAAAGCACAGGTTAGAAAAGCCAGGTGATAACCACCGGTTATGTCAAATATGTAGCCGGCCACAACAGGGCCACTGGCTTCACCAAGAGTACCGCCAAATATAACAACCCCCAGAATCAAGCCGTGCGAGCGCAAGCCAAAGCGCTCCGCTACTACGGGTGACGTCAAAGCAGCAAGACCACCGTAGCCAAAACTGAATGGAACCACAAACAAATAAAGCAGCCACGCTTCTCTGGCTATCAAGAGCCAGAAGAAAGAAGCTGAGAGCAAACTAAAGCCAATAATGAGGGACAGCTTAATACTGATTTTATCACTGGCGGCACCCATCACAACCCTGCCACCGGTACCCAGTCCGCCAATAAACGCCAAAATACCGGCGGCACTGGCCGCAGAGATTCCCAGCCCAATGGCATGGGGAACAATATGCACCAGCACAGCTTCCACACTGATACAAAAACAATACCAGGCTACCACCAGTATCCACAACTGCGAGGTATGAAGTGCCTCCCAGAAAGAAAAACCTGTTTCTGGTAAATTAAGTTCTGCCTTCGACTCGCTCTCCCCATAAGGCAATAATCCCAGCTGCCCCGGGTCACGTCTCAAAAACTGGGCTAACAGGATAATCAAAATTGAAGCGGTGATACCAATCACAAGATACGAAGTGCGCCAGCCGTAAATAGAGATAAGCCAGTTAGCTATCGGGGACATAATCAGTGTGCCGACACCGAGACCGGAAACGGCAATACCAGTCATCATCCCTCTCCGCTTGACGAACCACCGCACTACTGTCGATGCCAGTGGAGCGAAGGAACCACTCATGCCAATACCGACTAACACACCGTAAAACAGGTATAGCTGCCAGATAGCATTTATCTGAGATGCCAGCGAATAACCTGCACCTAAAAAGAGGCCGCAGACCGTCAGCACTACCCGAGGGCCAAACCGGTCAGTCAGCTTTCCCGCCGCAATACCAAGAAGACCCAGCAAAATAAAGGATATTGAGATGGCACCCGAGGTCACTGCCCTTGTCCAGCCAAGCTCTGCAGACACCGGTTTGAGAAAAACACCAAAAGAGTGAAGTGTCCCCCACATCAGGGCAATAAGAAGGAAAGCTATTGCGACTATAATATAGCCATAGAAAAATCTGGATTTACTATTCCCGGTCATATATAAAAACCTTAATCAAAAATAGAGCCAGTCTTACCGGACGAATAAGCGACCTAAAAATCAACAGAGACTAACGGTCCGTCTCTAATCTCACTGGCCTCAAGCGTGAGGTAAATATAAGCCCGATTACACAGATTATTACACAAATCAAGAAAGCGGTCTGATAACTACCCGTTACGTCAAAGATGTGTCCCGCCAAAAATGGACCGAGTGCCATCCCGCCAGTGCCGCCAAACATAATAACCACCCCAAAAATGACACCGTGAGAACTTAACCCAAACAATTCAGCTACTATCGGTGATACCAAAGCGGATAAACCACCGTAGCCAAAACCAAAGATGGCAGCAAACAGATAAAGTAACCACAAGTCTTTGGCTACCAAAAGCAACAATAAAGAAACCGACATAAACACAAAACAGGTAACATAAGCTGGCTTATTACCAATCCTGTCACCGGCAATACCCATCATCACCCTCCCCACAATACTTATTCCACCGATAACGGCTAGAATAAGAGCCGCACTGGCCGCAGAGATTCCCAGCCCTATAGCATGGGGAACAATATGCACCAGAACAGTGCCCTCGCCTATGGTAAAACAGAGCAAGGCTATGGCCAGCAACCAAAATTGCCAGGTCCGAAGTGCTTGACGAAGCGTAAATCCCTGCTCACCTGAACTATCATTTATCTCCAACTCATCTTCACCATAGGGTAATAGTCCAGCCTGCTCCGGGTCACGCTTCAGAAACTGCGCTGCCAGCACAATCAACACCAAAGCAGTTATGCCGACAATAATATACGAAGTGCGCCAGCCATAGATAGAGATAAGCCAGTTAGCTGTCGGCGGCATAACCACCATACCCATACCAATACCGGCAGTAACAATGCCATTCATCATTCCTCTTCTTTTGACAAACCACCGGACCACCGTTGATTGCAAGGGGACAACACTGGTGCTCATACCCATAGCCACGACCACCCCATAAAAAAGGTACAGCTGCCAGAAAGTACCCGTCTGGGACACCAATAAATAACCCAGACCGAGAAAGAAGCCGCAAACTGTCACCACTATCCTGGGACCAAACCGGTCGGTAAGTCTTCCGGTAAAAATGCCAAGCAGACCGGTCAGGAAAAAGGAAAGCGAGAAAGCGCCAGAGGTCATGGCTCTCGTCCAGCCAAACTCTTCCAGCAGGGGCTTAAAGAAAACACCAAAAGCGTAGTAGGTCCCCCACATCACCAGCATAAGCAGAAAAGCCACCGCCACCACCACATAACCGTAAAAAACCCTTGATTCTTTACTCTCAGTCAAATACGAATTCCTTCCTGATTGAAATGCGAACCGCCCAATTACCGCCAGACTGGAATCAACCGGTCAAAGCCGGCTCAATATTTCCCGATAGCACCCTGCTGAGATACTGTCCGGTGGCTGAAGCCGTTTCCTGAGATATCTTCTCGGGAGTCCCGGTAGCGATAACATAGCCACCCTGGTCTCCAGCACCGGGACCAAGGTCAATAACGTAATCAGCGTTCTTAATCACGTCCAGGTGATGCTCAATAACAATCACCGTATTACCCGCATCAACCAGACGCTGCAACACCCTGAGCAGCGCCGCCACATCCTCGAAAGAGAGCCCGGTAGTCGGCTCGTCAAGAATATAGAGGGTTCGGCCGGTGGAGCGCCGCGATAGCTCGGTAGCCAATTTAACTCGCTGCGCTTCGCCCCCGGAAAGAGTGGGAGCCGGCTGACCAAGGCGAATATACCCCAGCCCGACATCATGCAAGGTCTTCAGCTTGTTCTTTACCCTAGGAAAATGCTCAAAGAAAGACAGCGCCCGCTCCACCGTCATATCCAATACTTCCGCGATGTTCCTGTCCTTGAACCTTATTTCCAGTGCCTCGCGGTTGTAGCGCTTTCCCTTGCACACTTCACAGGGAACAGTTACGTCCGGCAAAAACTGCATTTCAATCTGGATAAACCCCTCGCCACGGCAGGCTTCACAGCGTCCGCCCTTGACATTAAACGAAAACCGACCTGGAGCATAGCCCCTCATCCGAGCCTCAGGGACAGTGGCAAAAAACTCACGAATCGGGGTAAAAGTGCCAGTATAAGTTGCCGGGTTACTTCTCGGCGTGCGCCCGATAGGCGACTGGTCAATATTGACGACTTTATCAATATACTCCACCCCGAGAATATCATCGCAGTCGCCAGCCCTCTCCCTTGCCCGGTAAAATACCTGGGCCAGTTTCTTATGCAGGATTTCATCGATAAGGGTGCTCTTGCCACTACCCGAGACGCCGGTGACACAAACAAACTTCCCCAGTGGAATATGGACATCTATGTTCTTCAGGTTGTTCTGCCGCGCTCCCCTGATTATTATCTCCTCACCCGAGCCGCGACGGCGCTCACCAGGCAAGGGAATCCGCTTCGCACCACTGAGATACTGGCCGGTTACTGACTCCTTACACGCCGTAACATCAGCAAGCGTCCCCGTGGTCACAATCCATCCCCCGCGCTCCCCCGCCCCGGGACCCATATCAATAACGTGGTCAGCGGCACGCATCATGGCTTCATCATGCTCCACAACCAGTATGGTATTACCCAGGTCTCTCAGCCGCTTCAGCGTCCCGATCAAGCGAGCGTCATCCGCCGGATGTAACCCGACAGTCGGTTCATCACAGATATAAAGCACCCCCATTAACCCGCTGCCAATCTGGGTCGCCAGGCGGATTCGCTGTGCTTCGCCGCCACTCAGGGTGGCTGAGGCACGGTCAATGGTCAGATATTCCAGCCCAACATCCTTGAGAAAGCCAAGTCGAGACTGAATTTCTTTGAGAATCTCGCGGGCAATCATCTTCTCCCGCTCAGTAAGCACACTTTCATCAATAGTGGTTATCCACTCCAATACCTGTACCACCGACATAGCGCTCACATCCGTAATATTTTTACCGCCAATAGTAACCGCCAAAGACTCCGGTTTCAGCCGCTTGCCCTGACAAACCGTGCAGGGAATTGCCACCATATAGCGCTCAATATCAGCCCGGGAGTGCTCAGACTCGGTATCCCGGTAGAGCCGCTCCATGCGAGGAATCACCCCTTCAAAATCAGAATAGTACTCCCGAATCTTGCCGAAGCGATTCCGGTACCGGTATGGCTCACTACCATCACCATAAAGAATAAGACTAACTATCTTTTCATCCAGTTCTCTTACCGGAGTATGCAAAGAAAAACTATGACGCCGTGCTAAATCCTCAAGCTGATAGACGAACCAAGACGAGAACTGCCAGGGACGGATAGCCCCCTGAGCGATAGACAGCTCTCTATCAGGGACGACCAGCTCAGGGTCTATCTCCAGTTTAATTCCCAAGCCAGAACAGGACTGACAGGCACCATGAGGACTATTGAAACTGAAGGTACGAGGGGCAATTTCACCCAGACTTATCCCACAGTGCACACAGGCGAAATGCTCCGAGAATAATAGCTCCTCACCGCCAACAATGGATACCAGCACCACTCCCGCCCCAAGCTTGAGGGCAGTCTCTACGGAATCGGCAATGCGGCTCTGGCTTCCGCTCTGACCGATGACCAGCCTGTCCACCACCGCTTCAATAGAATGCTTCCGGTTCTTATCCAGTTGAAACTCCCCGGAGAGGTCATGAATCTCTCCGTCAACCCTCACCCTGACATAGCCCGCCTTGCGCAGGTCATCGAACACCGACTGATATTCACCCTTACGGTCTCTGATGAGCGGCGCCAGAATCATAAGGCGGCTATTTTCCGGCAGACTCAGAACAGCGTCAACAATCTGCTGCACCGTCTGCATGGTAATTTCCCGCCCGCACCGGGGACAATGGGGATGACCGACCCGGGCAAAAAGCAGTCGCAAATAATCATAGATTTCGGTTACCGTGCCTACCGTGGAACGCGGATTACGACTCGGTCCTTTCTGGTCGATAGAGATGGCCGGGCTCAACCCTTCAATATAATCAACGTCAGGCTTCTCCATCCTGCCCAGAAACTGGCGGGCATAGGCGGATAGAGACTCCACATAGCGGCGCTGCCCTTCAGCATAGATGGTATCAAAGGCTAATGAGCTTTTACCCGAGCCAGAAACACCGGTAATGACGACCAGCTTATCACGAGGAATGGTCACGTCTATGTTTTTGAGGTTGTGCTCACGAGCCCCCTTGACGATAATAGAATCCAGCGGCATAGCTTCAAGACCTTTCCCTGATTATAAATTTATTGTAGCACTAGAACTCAAGCACTAACAAGAACGAGCCTTGAACTCGTTTGTTTTACCCCGGTTCGTAGTGCTAGAATCAACCCGGGTCAGGTAATATGCGCAGAAGCAAATACCGCAGTAATGCAGCACCGGCAATCAACGAGGTACGCCTTCGCCACCTCACCGTAGACGAGGCGCTACTAAAACTGGACAAGTACCTCAATGATGCTTTTATGGCTGGTTTATACCAGATTAAAGTTATTCACGGTAAAGGCACCGGGACATTGCGCCAGGCAGTCCGACAGCAGCTAGCCAAACACTCACTGGTCAAATTTTGCCGCCCTGGTGAGTACGGGGAAGGGGGAGCCGGGGTTACCATAGTGCAGCTGGCCGAAAAGTAGCCTCCCAGCAACGCCACCACATTGAACAGGCAAGATTTTTCCGCTATAATACATCTGTATTTATGGTGAGTGTAGCCCAGTGGTCTAAGGCGCCAGGTTGTGGCCCTGGAGATCGAGGGTTCAAATCCCTCCACTCACCCCAATTATTTAGCGCCTATAGCTCAGCGGACAGAGCATCGGTCTTCGGAACCGAGGGTC
>CAZWYS010000040.1:0-15534 GCA_964638295.1 uncultured Dehalococcoidaceae bacterium | reverse complement strand
CTATGATAGCCCCTATGTTCGGGGATTTCAGTAATTGGAAGATAAAGAAATTTGACCAACAAGTTTGGGAGAGACGCTTTGCTCATCTCGTTGAACCTACGTCTGAGATTGCGCGGTATTTATCTATCCCTGATAAAGAAAATCCACTCAGAACTTATGGTAGTAAAAGCGATATTGAGAAGTTCAAAACACAGTCCCTACCTAAACTTGTAAATGCTGTAAAGCACTTTAAGTCAACAGGAGAATGGGTTGGTCTGCACGAGTAATAAGGGGCGTGGGCAGCTTATTCCTTATAGGTGACCTATCCCCCTGACCCCCTTCCCCGGGGACTGGTGAAGGGAGGGGGATAAAGGGGGTGAGGTTAATAAATAAAGCTCTTTTGATGAGGCAATAAACCCACGTGCGTGTGAAAGATAAATAAAGCATCGGGGAGTAAAATGGTATTTATCTACAGACTCTTCACCCACTTTACCGCGTTCTGGAAAACGGGAAAGCCATCACCATACTGCCTGGCTCCCAGCCTGGTCCACTGCGGGTGCTGGGTACCCCGGATATGACGCTCGGGGTGGGGCATCAGGGCAAAAATACGCCCGGAAGAATCGCAAATGCCAGCGATGTCAGCCACCGAACCATTGGGGTTGTAGGGATAGCCAGCTTCACTGTCGCCACGCTCGTCAGTATAACTTACCACCACATTCAACTGAGCTAAGATTCCGGGGTCGGCGACCACTTTTCCCTCGCCATGAGCCACCGGAATATAAAGCCGTTCCATTCCCCTAGTGAAAACGCAGGGGCTTTTTTCATTCACCGCCAGGTGCACCCAGCGGCATTCAAAGCGGCCGGAATCATTAGCCGCCAGCGTGATGCGGGGGGCACTGCCATTATCCGGCTCAGGCAGAAAGCCGGCTTTCACCAGCACCTGAAAGCCGTTACAAACTCCCAAAATCAATCCGCCGGCTTCAATAAACCGCAGCACGTCCTCGCCCAGCTTCAACCGGAGCTCGTTAGCCAGCACCTTGCCCGCCGCAATGTCGTCGCCGTAGGTAAAGCCACCGGGAATGACCATTATCTGGTAGTCAGAAAGCCGCCGCTCATGACGGATGAGCTGGTTCACATGGACGAAATCTGTTTCCGCTCCCGCCTGCTGGAAAGCAAAGGCGGTCTCAACATCGCAATTCGTCCCCGGAGCACGCAGTATGATTGCTCTAACCATCGGCTACCACCTCAGCGGCTTCTGCCACGCCTCCTTTAGCTCATCAATAGAAACGTCAACCATTTTAGCGCCCTTCACGCCGTATATCTCCAGAACGGCGGAGTCAGTAACCTGACCGATAGCGGCGAAACTGGCTCCACGCATTATCTTTTCAAACTCGGCTTTATTTTCCGGTGATACCTCAACCAGAAAGCGGCTGTTTGATTCCGAGAAGAGGATAAAGTCATCCCTGTCCACCGGCTCACCGAGGGGGACTGATTTCAACCGGATGGCAGCGCCCAAGCCACCGGCAAAAGCCATCTCAGCAGCGGCGACACCGATACCCCCCTCACTGCAGTCGTGGCACGCCCTGACCAAGCCTTTTTCGGTAGCCAGACTCAAACGATGCATAAGCTGTTTCGCCCGTTGCGGGTTCACCCTGGGCACACTGTTACCGATAAAACCATGAATTTTAAAATACTCAGACCCGCCAAGCTCGTCCTGCGTGCTGCCAGCAAGGTAAATAAAATCGCCGGGCTGCTTGAAGTCCATAGAGACGGCGCGATTGACATCGTCCATAACGCCGATGGCGGAGATGAGCAGCGTGTGAGGAATAGAGAGGGTCTTCCCGCCAAATTCAAGCTCATTATTCAGGCTATCCTTACCGGAAATAAAGGGCGTTTCATAAACGACCGACATATCGTAGCAGGCCTGGGCGGCACGGACCAAAGCGCCGAGCATCTCCGGACGGCTGGTACTGCCCCAGCAGAAATTATCCAGCAGGGCGACCCGCTTCAGACTGCCGCCAACGGCAATAATCTGCCGCAAGGCTTCATCAATTGCCGAAGCCGCCATCCAGTAAGGGTCAACATCAGCGTAGCCGGGATTGATGCCGCTAGAGACAACCGCCCCCATCTCCGAGTCCAAGACCGGTCTAATAATGGCGGCATCACCGGGGCCGTCATTGTTTTTGCCCACCAGCGGCTTGAGAACACTGCCTCCCTGCACCTCGTGGTCATACTGGCGAATGACCCATTCCTTGCTGCACACGTTCCACGAGCCAAGAATTTTCCGCAGAGCTTCACCCAGGTCAGAAGGCTCGGCAAAGTCAGGCTCAGCATGCTGCGGCGGCTGCCAGACGGCTTCCATATCCAGCTGGGGAATACCCTCATGCAAAAACTCCATATCAAGGTCGCAGACCAGGTTCCCGTGATAGCAAAGTTGAAGCCGCCGGTCACCGGTAAACTCACCGATGACGGTTGCCTCTACATCCTCACCGGCCAAGAGCTCGAGCAATGGCTCAACACACTCTGACGGCACGGCCAGTATCATCCTCTCCTGAGATTCAGAAATCCAGATTTCGGCATAGGAAAGCCCGGCGTATTTGAGCGGCACTTTTTCCAAGTCAACGCGTACGCCGGTCTCGGCCCCCATTTCACCCACCGCCGAGGAAAGGCCACCGCCGCCACAGTCGGTTATCCTAGAGTACAGGCCGCGGTCCCGGGCATCAAGCAGTATGTCAATCATCTTTTTCTCGACGATGGGATTGCCAATCTGAACCGAGCTGGACGAAGTGGTCGTTGAATCTTCAGTAAGCTGCTCCGAGGCAAAGGTAACGCCGTGCATGCCGTCGCGACCGGTCCTGCCGCCAATCACTACCACCAGGTCGCCCGTCTTTTGCCTGCCCTGCTGCGCCATGTCCTCTGGCAGCAAGCCCAGCGTGCCACAGTAAACGAGCGGATTAGCCACATAACGCTCATCAAAGAGCACGGCGCCATTCAGCGTGGGAATACCGAGACGGTTGGCGTAGTCAGCTACCCCGGCACGCACTCCTTTAAAAATGCGGCGGGGGTGCAAAACACCCTGGGGCAACCTTTCATGGGGGAGGTCGGGGGGGCCAAAGCAAAAAACATCGGTGTTCAATATCGGTCTGGCACCCAGTCCGGTGCCGAGGGGGTCACGAACGACACCACCGATTCCGGTAGCGGCACCCCCGTACGGCTCCACCGCCGAAGGATGGTTGTGCGTTTCAACCTTGAAACATAACGCCCAGCGGCCGTCAAAATCAATCACCCCGGCATTGTCGATAAAAACAGAGAGGCACCACGGCTTATTCAGCTCCCTGGTGGCTCTCATAACCGTGCTCTTGAGCAAGTTATCTATAATTTTTCCGTCAAAGCGGAACCTGCCCTTAAATGTCTTGTGGACACAGTGCTCAGACCAGGTCTGCGCCAGCGTCTCCAGCTCAACATCGGTCGGGTTGCGTCCCTGCCGCTGAAAGTAGTCAATGATAGCTTTGAGTTCGTCATCACTGAAGCCAAACTGTTTTGCCAGCTCCGCCCGGTCTGATGACAGAAGGTCAATTTTTTCCAGCCTGAACTGATACCGGGGATTTTCCGGGAAGCCAAGCTGCTCCCGCTCGACAACGTGCTGGATAATCGGGTTGACCAGCAAGCGGCCAGAGATATTCTCCAGCTGCAGCGCGTTTAACTGCCCTTCAATGAGATACCGCCTGGAGGTCTTGACCGCCCTGACGCCCCGGATAGCCAAATCGCGGATTGCTTTCAGAACGCTTTCCTCAACCGGGTCGGTGACGCCAGCATTGTAGGCAACCTCAACGGTATAATAATGGGACTTAATCTCTCCCCCTTTATCCCCCTTTCCTTGAGAGGGAGAAAGGGAAGGGTTGTTAGTGAGGGGGTTTTGCCCCTTCACGCTTCCCCCGATACCGGCAGAATGGGTAAAGGACCGGTATTCCTGAGTAACGGGGTCGGCGAGGAGGCGGCAACAAATCAGGTCGAGTTCGTCAGGGGTTAAATCAGCATCCAGCCAGTAGATATCCACGACACGAACATCCGACACCAAGGTTATGCCAAGGTCATGGATGTCCTTGACCAGACCCTGCCCTCTGGCATCCGGCAAATGACTTTTGAGGCGAATTTCTACCCTATGCATTGCTATTAATTTATAGAAAATAGAGGGGCGTGATGCCCCTCCAAAGAATTTGTTTCTCATTCTTGAGAAGTAACGGAAAATACCGAGGCAGGCTCATGAACCGAGTAACTCACTGACCACGGCATTTATCTCCCGCCCATCCGCCCTGCCTTTAAGCTGAGCGATAAGCTTGGGCATGACCTTACCCTTATCGCCAGGTCCGCTGGCTCCGACCTCAGCAATAATCTGGCGAGCCGCCTCCACAATCTCATCCCGGCTCATCTGCTGAGGTAAATATTCCTGAATGACCGCTAATTCCGCCTCTTCCCTGGCTACCAGGTCCTGACGGTTTCCTTCTTTAAAGGCTTCAATGCTCTCATGGCGTTGCCGGACATCCTTGGCGATAACACCCAAGATATCAGCATCTTCCAAAGCAGTCTGGCGCGCAATTTCGGCATTATTGATAGCGGCAATCAACAAGCGTATAGCGGAACGCCTAGTCTTGTCTCCGCTTTTCATTGCCTGTTTAAGGTCATCATTTAGCTTCAGTTTTAAGTTCGCTTCTCCCATATTGGCCTCATCTAGCTAATCTTTTCCGGCAGGCGCATCTCTTAATCTTCAATTCAGAGTACACCGGCTATCTTCTCATGGCTCTGGCAACACTGCGTCTTTTGGCGGCTTTTTTCCGTTTGCGTCGAACGCTGGGCTTCTCATAGTGCTCTCGGCGGCGCAACTCAGACAGGATACCAGTTTGCTGAACTCTTTTATTGAACCTTTTGAGCAAACTCTCAAAGCTCTCGTTTCTACTGGCCATCACCTCAGCCAAACAGCATCCACCTCCTTCTGAAACCATACTTTATTTAAGGATTCACTTAGCTTAAAGGAGTACCGGGCTGCACCAACCGCCCCACCCTACCCATTTTAGTCATTAGAGGGCATCCTGTCAAGAAGGAATTGTTGGGGTACTGAGAGAGACGGTCATAGAATATGGAACTGGTTCTGAGACGATGAAAAGAACGATAATGAGACCTGCTGAGTTTTAGCCAGCCTGCTACTTTATCATCTTGCTCGGCAACCAGAGGATTAACTGAGGAAAAGCAACACACAGCCCAAGGCCGATCATTATCAGGATAACAAAGGGAATTACTCCTCGGATTATGTCAGCCGTAGTTACTCCCAGTTCTGAGCTGGCAGTACCCCGCAGAAAGAAGATGGCGTAAGCAAAGGGCGGGGTCATGAAAGACATCTGAAGGTTAACGCAGATCATCATGGCAAACCAGAGGGGGTCAAAGCCCAGTTGAGGAATAATGGGAGCTAATATGGGAACCATGACAAAGAGGATGCCTATCCAGTCGATAAACATACCCAGGATGAAGCAGATGAACATTATAATCGCAAAGGCGCCCCATTTACCACCGGGAGCAGACATAATGAGATTTGCCACTACATCTCCACCCCCAGCGCTGAGAAGCACACTAACGAAGGCGGTGGAACAACTACCGATGAGGAGTACCATGGCGGTGAGTTTCACCGTTCCCAGTCCGGTTTCCTTCAGTACTGGCCAACTGAAGCGGCGATAGGCAATAGCCAGAATGGTGGCGATAAAGGCACCTACAGCAGCGGCCTCGGTAGGAGGAGCTATCCCTAAAAAGATAACCCCCAGCACTGACAGGATAAGGATAGCGGGCGGAAACAGTGAGGTAATCAGCATGGTCGTTTTCTTGATGAAGGGGACTCTCCTTTCTTCAATTGGTACTGCCGGCGCAATCTCGGGTTGCAATAAGCTTCGCACGGCAATGTAGGCGCAGTATAGACCAGAAAGGACAAAACCGGGGATAAAGGCAGCCATAAACAACTGACCTACCGAAATCCATGCCATTGGTCCGTAAATAACCAGCATAATACTGGGTGGAATGAGGATGCCCAGACAGCCACCGGCACAGATTGAGCCACTGGCTAAACTTTTGCTATAACCGCGCTTGAGCATGGCGGGGAGAGCAATAAGCGCCAGCATGGTGATAGAGGCGGCAATTATACCCACACAGGCCGCCATAACAGTGCCGATTAACACGGTGACTATGGCTAGTCCACCCCTGAATCCACCCAACCACAGGTATAAGGCACTGTACATCTTTTCAGCTATGCCCGAATGTTCCAGCATGGACCCCATAAAAACAAAGAGAGGGACTGCCAGGAGGGTGTAGTCTGTTATCAGGGCAAAAACACGCGAGTAGATTAAATCAAATACCGAAGTTCCAAATAATGCGAAGCCAACTATTACGCCCACACCGCCTATGGGGATAGCCAGGGGAAAACCGGTCAGAACCCCCAGCATGATGCCAGCAAACATTATGATCGTAATAGTCTCAGGACTTAGTTGAGTCATAGCGTTTTATCCTTTATCAACAGATATAAGTCATGGATGAATTGGGACGCACATTGCAGGGTAAATAGACAGAATCCCAGAGGGACTACAGTTCTGATTGGGCCAGCAGGTGGCTTCCAGCTACTCCCAACCATTTTCTCGCCCATTGCCCAGGAAAACTGCGCCCATGAAAACGAAGCATATATTAGTATTGCCAGCAACGGGAAAAGAAATAATATGGAACAGATGACATCAACAGTTGCCTTCCCCCGGGGCGACAGGTGCATATAAAAAACATCTACTCTGACATGACCCTGATGCAGGTGGGTGTACCCCCAGCCCATGGCGGCGATGGTGCCGCCTAACATCATGCTGGTCTCCATTACCCAATTCGTCGGCGCATTAAAGACATATCTCATCGTCACTTCATAGCAAAGCACCAAAACCAGGCCTACACAGGCCCAGAGTACCACCTTTCCTGTATACTCACTGATAGAATCAAAAATTCGAACTACGGTTCTCATAGTTTACTTACTGCTCTTTCTGTTCCACAATGTACTTACAATTTACCTATCCCCCCGCCCCGGAAACGCCCCCGGGACGGGGGGTAAACTTCACATCCATCTAGACGGTCTGGCGTGACAAGCTACCGGCTTAGCGTATGCCCTGCTTCTCACAAACGTCTCTGAACGCCTGCAGGGACTGATACACCTTAGCATAGAAGGGGTCTTTGGCCGCCTGTTCTTCGTAGTATTCTTTGGCGGTCGAGAGAATTGTCTCTTCTATATCCTTGGGGAGTGTTTCCACTATCGTGCCGTAGTCTATGTATTTGTCTATCGCCGTGGCATCCATCGCTACTGACTCGGCAAAGAAGAGCGTGCCTGTCTTCCGCGCTGCCATATCGACAATCACTTTGAGGCTGTCGGGAAGTTCAGCCCATGCCTTTCCATTGATAGCCAGGGACTGAGAGTCAGCAGGGGCGCGGGACGGCGAAAGATACATATAATCGGTCACTTCCTGGAAGCCCATGCCCCAGTTAAGGGATGGGGTAATATATTCAAAGGCATCGATGACGCCACGTTGCGCCGATTCGTAGATTTCGCCACCAGGTAGAAAGACCGGGCTGGCACCCATTTCACCAAAGATTGATGAAAGTTCAGTAGTCCCCAGACGTATCTTTAGTCCTTTGATATCATCCATGGAACTCAGGGCTACTTTGGAGTGGCACCACACCTCGGCAGGATGGATTGTCAGCAGAGAGATAAACTGCACGTCCAGGTTAGAATACATCTCTTTTGCTAGGTCGTCACCATCTCCCACCAGCATCCACATCATCAACTGCACGCCGGTCAGACCACCAACCGATTGGCAGAAGAAAGAAGCAGCCGGGAAAAGGCTTACGTGCCACCCGGAAGGTGCGTGGATAGCCTCTACCGAGCCTTTAATTAGCCCGTCAAGCTCTTTTCCTCCGGGCAGGATAGCCCCAGAAGTAAACGGTTCTACAGTTAAGCGCCCATCACTGGCAGTGGTAACCAAATCAGCCCAGCGCTTTGATGCATCGGTGTAGCTACGGTCTCCCGCCGCGGCGAATGACTGCAATCTCCACTTAATCACCTCGGCAGGTTGTGCAGGGGCAGGTGCGGGTGCGGGAGCTGGTGCGGGTGCGGGAGCTGGTGCTGGTGCGGGAGCTGGCGCGGGTGCTGGTGCTGGTGCGGGAGCTGGTGCCGGAGCCGGTGCCGGAGCCGGTGCGGGTGCTGGTGCGGCACAAGCAGCTACCAATATGCTCACCAGTACTGCCATCGCCATCAACGTAAGTATTTTTCTTCTTTTCATTATTCTCTCCTTAGATTAACTATGAGTCTTGCCTGCTAAAATCTATCTCTTTGAAGATTATCACCCCCCTTCTCAATATTCCGTGAATTCTAAATTAATAAGATCACCGGGATATTAATGTCAAACCGTAATTGCAGTACTCTAAGTTCCTTTCCTAAACTCGCCAGCCGACACAATATTTTGTGTATCAAGGGTCTTCCATATTTGGCAAACCCAATTATACTCCTATTTTTGCAATTGTCAACACCCGGATTTAAGGGGACAGCGATACCCTTACCATAGCTCCCGCAACTCAAGGTGCCAGCGGCTCGGTCCGCACTGGCGGCGCCGAGGGGAAATGGAGGTAAGGGGGTAGAGGGGATGGGGACAATAAAAATTTAGCCGATTTTAACGAGATTTCAGCACAATTTTAACAGACACTTAACTTCTGGCACGCTAAAATGAAGATATGTGGACAACTGGCTAAAGCATGTATTCTTACAGAGTATTGACATTTGCCATTTGGCGAATTAAAATGAAATTAAGTAAGGAGCACGAATATGGCACGAAGTGATAATAACCTGGGCAGAATACTCAAGCAGCAGAGAATCGCCATACCGCTGACGTTGCAGGAACTGGCTACTACCTCCGGGGTGTCCTCATCACACCTGGGTCGCATTGAGAGAGGCGAGCGTTTTCCATCAGCCCATATTCTACGTAAAATTGCCAAGCCTCTCGGCTTTGACGAGGATGAACTGTTTACTCTGGCGGGTTTCCTGTCTCCTCAAAGTCCTGGCGTAGCTGAAGAGAGAAGCCCGGGCTATGGCAGCCGACACCTGGACCCCTACGTAGCCAAGGTGCTAGCCGAAGAGCCGGCTGAGGTGCAGCGCGCCGTCATCGGCATCCTCACCATATTAAAGAGCGTTGCCAGAGGAATAGCTAAAGATAGTGACTGATTGCTCGCCTGGTCAGGAATAAACAGTATCAACCGAGGTGGCTATGGAGCGCTATGGATAAGGTCATGCAAAATACCAGCCAAGTAGCAGAGCAAAAAGAGCCGCGGGTAGGCTTTGGTGATGCTACCGTCCATGAGCTTAAAACCTTACTCACCGCCATCATTGTTTCAGCGGAACTACTTGCCGAAGAGCTCCAGCTAGACCCGAAAAGCGTCCCGGTACGACTCACACAAAACATTATCCGCAATGCGCATAGTCTAGATGAAAAGCTGTCTAATTTCTCCGAGATGGCCGGGTTGCTAGCCGGCGATTTCTCATTTCAACCGGAATATCTTGAAATTGAGCCGGTTATCCACGGCATCATCGCGCAGCTCTACCCAATCACGCGCAGCAAAAAGCAGTCCTTAAATTCAGAGTTGCCGGCATCGCTACCTACCGTCAGGACACAGCGTCATTATCTGGAGCAGATTCTGCTTAATTTGCTAGCCAATGCCAGCAAATTTACTCCGGAGGGCGGCAAGATAACAATCAGCGCCACCAAAAATGATGAGAGCCTGGTTGTTCAGGTAAGTGACAGCGGCATTGGCATCCCGGTTGATAAGCAAGAGCTGATATTTCAACCTTATTATCAGGTCAACAGCGGCAAAGGTAGCGGTCTGGGACTAGCCATCACCAAATTCCTGGTTGAGCTTCATGGGGGCAAGATATGGCTAAAGAGTACCGTGGGGGAAGGTAGCAGCTTTACCTTTTCCCTGCCCCTGTAGAGTCATGCCAGGGCAGGATACTGATGTCCAATATGAAAGTAGTCGTAATTGATGACTCTCCCGAAATTATAGAAGTGGTATCGTTGTGCTTCCAGCTACGCTGGAACGGCACCGATGTGCTGGGGGCTAACACCGGCAGTAAAGGGCTGGAACTTGTTGAAGCCGAGCACCCCGACCTGGTTATTCTGGATATCGGACTGCCCGATATGGATGGTTTTCAGGTCCTCCGCGATATCAGGCGCTTTTCCCAAATACCAGTGATAATGCTAACCGTTAAAAGTGAAGACACCGATATTGCCAAAGGGCTTGAACTGGGAGCGGATGATTATGTCACCAAGCCATTCAGCCATATTGAATTGATAGCCCGGGTGCAGGCAGTATTGCGCCGCGCCAAAGGAATGTCAGTGGCGGCTGAAGAACAGCCCTTTGCCAGTGGCAAGCTGCGTGTTGACTTCGCCCGCAACGAGATTGCCGTAGATGAGAAACCGGTGAAGCTGACCTCCACCGAGTATAAGCTGCTGTACCAGCTAATCAAGAATGAAGGACGGCTGCTCTCCCACGAAGACCTGCTAGGCAAAGCGTGCGGGGAAGCGTACCGGGATGCGAGAGATTTGCTGCGGGTACATATTCAGCACCTGAGGCAGAAGCTCGGGGATAGCGTTGCCTCGCCAAAAATCATCGTCACCGAGCACGGGATGGGCTACAAGTTTGTCAGGCCCGTCTAACCATCAGCCGAGCAGTCCCTGAAGTCTCTTCCGGCACCATTATCTTTCAAAACTCTTCTTTAATCCTAATTCTTTACGAAACCTTAATAGAACCTTTACGAAATCTTTATCTTTTTTATGCCCGTCTTTATGATTACGTGCTAAATTTAGATTGTAACTGAAAATAAACCTTTAAGGAGCGAGAGATGGAAAAGCTTAGCGTCTTTCTGGCCGATTGGCAAGTGCTTTTCCGAGAGGGCATCCACTTCACCCTGTCTGGCGAGGAGGATATGGAGGTTATTGGTGAAGACACTGAAAACGAACAGGCGTTAGCCTTTATTGAAGCGAATACACCACAGGTAGCTATTCTGAATGCGAACCATGGCAAGCCCAGTGGTATTGAGGTGACCCAACGCATCAAGCAGAACCTGCCTGAAGTTTCGGTGATTTTAATTATGGATAGCGATGACGAGGAGCAACTTTTAGCCGCCATGAAAAGTGGCGCCAGCGCCTGCCTGACCAAGGATGTTGACCCTGAAATTGTGGTCAATACCATCCGCGTGGTGGCCCAAGGAGTAAAACCGATAAGCGAGGCTCTTTTAAGGCCGGAGATTACTTCCCGGGTTCTTGAAGAATTTGAGGCTTTCTCGGCAATAGGCGGTCCGATGGGCGACCTGCTGGCTCGCCTTACTTCCCGTGAGATGGAGATTTTACGCCAGATTGCCGATGGAGGCACAAAAGAGCAGGTAACCGGCGCGCTGAGTATAAGCGAAGAGGCTATGAGCCACAAACTTGAGTCCACACTGCAGAAGCTGGTGGTAAATAACCACAGCCAGCTACTGATTGAGGCAGTACAAAGCGGCTTGCCCGCAATGTCAAGAGTCAGTTTTCCAGGCAAGCCAGCAACAGAGTACATAACCAAAGAGGAATTCACTACTTTTAAAGAAGGTCTGAAGGAACGCTTCAGGTCCCTCAGCGGGGAAATAAGCTAATTACGAAGTTAAGGGGGGTGATCAAATGTGAAGAACAATAAAGAAGGTGATAGGAATTTCTGAAACGAGACCGCAGAGGAAACCCTACCACCTTCCCGAAGAAGTCGGGTAATTTTATGATAATCTTCAACTAATTGTCAATTAACAAAAGATAGGAGGAAACAAAAAATGGAGCAAGTTATTCAAGGAGCCAGCAAGAACAAATTGAGGCGCTATTTCCTGACCGCGCTGATGCTCACCCTGGCAGTTACCGGCGGCTTATTTGCCTATGCCTACACTACAGCCAGCACCAGCCTCAGCGTCAGCTCAGGGGATGCGGATATTGCCACGATTACCGATAACATGACCGTCCCTGCGTATAAGCTACTAGGGTGTCACCGGGCTGCAATAGGAGATGGCAGGTTGTTCGATATACTCCCGGACGATGACTATACCGGCGACCTGGAGGTAATGGTCTATCTGGACAACATCGATGAGCTGAGCGGTTACTACGGCATGCTCTTGATGAGGATAGGACTTTACGAAAGCGACAACACGACCAATGTAAGCCTAAGCGGAATCGACAAACCCCTCACCCTGAATAACGGAGTAGTCTCGTTTATTTCAAAAAACACGGCTAATTTTACTCCCGGGCAAATGTTCCATATCAACTGCACAGGTGGTGTTTACCGGACATTCCCATGGGCATACATGACGGGTTCAGCTTACGAACCGTCGCTGACTGCTGAAATAATCCAGGCTGGTAGTTAAAGCAAATGGTAACCAGATGACCGGGGCTGCTTCAAACGGGGCAGCCCCAGGAACTTGGTGAATCCAGGTGAAAAACAAGTGGGAAGGCAAGTAAGAGTAGTAAAAAGGAAAGGACTACCAGTCAGCCGAGTTTAGATGTATAATTAATTAAAGAGAAGCTACAGTTGACAACAGGCGTGACAAAAGGTAATATTTTGGCAAAGTAACACCCAACTGGCTAAATAAAGGGAGGGCAAAGTGAAAAAATTCTTGTTAATAGCTTTAATAGCATTACTGGCAGTCACCGGAGGCGTGTTTGCCTTTACTTTCACCACCGCCACGGCCACCATTGGTGTTACGGCAGTTGAATCGGATTTTGCTGATATCAGCGCCTGCACCACGTACAGTCCGCCAACTGTCTTCGGCAGATATACCGGCACCTGGCCAACCGGACCTCTCTTTGACGTTACGCCATCGGCAAACTATACCGGCGACCTGATAGTAAGGGTCTATCTGGTCAATACCGGACAACTGATAAAGTACTATCACCACCTTAACATGTCTCTGGAATTCCTTGACAGCACCAACAGCACTGCCGACAAGCAGCAAATCATCCAGGTGCTAAATATGCAAAACGCAGAGGTCCTTTTTGAGTGGGAGAACGGCGAGGGCACCAGCCCGTATCAGGTCAAGCTTACCGGGGGCAGCTACCGCCTGCACCCATGGAAAACAATAACCGACGGCAGTTACCAGCCACAGATATGGTGCGAAATTACCCAGAGGTAATCCGGCAATAACCTAAAAATGAATGAATGATAAAGCAGTGGGAAAAAAGCGCCAAACGAAAATTCTATCTTATTACAGCGCTGGTGCTTGTCCTGATAATCAGCGGCGGGACGTACGCTTATACCTATGTCACCGGCGTAGGTACGATAGGGGTTATTGAACCAACGGGAGAATTCGCTACCTGCAACGCTACTGTCAGCCAGCCTGACTGGAGCTCAGTCCTAGAAACCGATAACGGCACCGAGACCCTCAGACCAAATGCCCCCGGCACGTCTACCCAGTGTGATCCAGTTGGTACCAGCCCCAACTACGCATGCGTGGATGAGGTTACACCTGATGATGATTCTACCTATGTGGAGACACTCTACGGCGCCACCGAGGTAGATACCTATAACGTTCCGGACCACAGTGAAGGCACGGGAAATATCACCTCGGTCACGGTTTACGTGAGAACCAGGGCTACTACCACTGCCAGTGTGCATGCTTCGGAGACGGTCATCCGAACTCACAGCACAAACTACTACGACACCTATACTTTACTGCCGCTAACCTACACCGTTTTATCAAGGACGTACATCAACAACCCGAATACGCTAAGTGCCTGGACATGGGACGAAATTGACGCCCTGGAAATAGGCGTCCGGCAGACTGATAATAACGGGGGTGGCATTCGGACCACCCAGGTATATGTCGAGGTTAATTACGCAATTTTCCAAACCTGCGGCGAAGTACCCACCGGCGACCTGTTCAACGTGAATATCAATGCTGCTTACAGCGGTGACCTGCAACTGGGAGTCCACCTGACCAATACCGGCGAGCTGATTAAAGCCTATGATTACCTCAACATGGAGCTATATATGGCGAGCGCAACTTCGGCGAACGAGACGCCCAACTACCGCCTCCTCACCCTGCAAAATGGACAGACCAGCTTCAGCCTGGAAAACTTCGGTGGTCTTATCTCCGACAACTGGACGCAAACCAGTAAAGCCGATTTTGAGGGCGGCACCTTAAACCAGGTTGATACCACCACCAGCGCGGGGAACGTTCTGCTTGACACCTTTACCGATAACGTAACCGATAACTTTACCGATGAATCCAAGATTGCCTCTTCGGTCAATGTCACCGTCAGCAATAATCAGGTCAAACTCGACGTCAGCGGTACTCCCCAAACGGAAACCTCCCGTCCGAATGCCGTCGGTGACGATACCAATATCGCCTCGCAGTATCCTGACTCGGGAGCCCACTGGGACAAGGTAGATGAGGTAACTCCCGATAACTGGTCTACCTATGTAGAGACTGGAGCCATAGCGATAGCTTATGAAGCGAGCACGGAAGGTTATAGTGCGACCGGGCAGTCTTCACTGGCTTTCAACCATAACGTCCAAAATCCATCAGGCAACAACCGGTTGCTTGTGGTCTCAGTGTCCTGGGAAGATGACACAATTACGGCCAATGTTTCCTCCATTACCTTTGACGGCCAGGCGATGAATTACATATCCAGTGTTGTTGCTGGGACTACCTACGGGACGTATAGCGGTCTCTGGTATCTTCTGGATGCTGACCTGCCTGCGACCACGGGAAATGCGCAACTCAGCATCACCACCAGCCAAACAATCATTCGGGAGATATACGCGGTGGTGATGGAGTATAGCGGAGTTAAGCAAACCGCACCCGACGATTATGACACCGACGCAAATAATTCTGCCGGCGCTACCTCAATTACCATAACGGCGGCTGCCGATGGCTCGGTGGCGGTAGCCGGTGTAAGCTCAGGCGGTACTACAGACCCGGCAGGGAACGAGAACAATGTAACGACAAGGCAAAGCCAGGTTGTCACTTCAGCGGCTGGTGGCGGAGGCGACCATCTCGACGTAGCGGCCGGGAATATATCCTTCGGCTGGAACAATCTATCCACCCGTGAAGGCATGGCCGGCGCAATATGGCAACCAGTCCCGTCAGCCGCCAGCTGGTATAACGAGGACTGGCTATACCGGAAAGCGATAACCATTGACTATACCCAGGTCGACGCAAATCTGTCCGATTTCCCGGTGCTCATAAGCCTGTCTTCTGACACTGACCTGGCAGATGACGCTCAGGATGACGGCGGTGATATCCTCTTTACCTCGTCCAACGGCACCGGCAAGCTCTCCCACGAAATAGAGGAATTCAACGACGCCACCGGCAACCTGATTAGCTGGGTTAAAGTCCCCAGCCTTTCGGCAAGCGCGGACACGACTCTCTACATGTATTATGGCAATGCTACGGTGGGCGACCAGCAAGACGCCGAGAATGTCTGGGAT
>CAZWYS010000039.1:0-15965 GCA_964638295.1 uncultured Dehalococcoidaceae bacterium | reverse complement strand
CCCCTGTGTCCCCCTCTCCTATCAAGGAGAGGGTGATTTATTATAGAAAAGAGGGGCTTCGCCCCTCTTAAACACCCGAACCTCAGGAGCTTGACAGACTATCCATTTCGTTAGATTCTAAATTATAGTCATTGTCAATATTTTGGGGTAATCAGGCGTTGTGTTGACCTGACCCCCTGAAACGATACCTGAATTCAGTTCACTATCTTACAAAATATCCAGCAGTTGAGAAACAGACGCAAATGATGTAAATGACTTTATAAGTTTTAATATCTTTATCTACTAATATCGATATCTATGTCAAGTATCGGAAGTTTTACTATATCTCTATATTCAGATAGTTCAATTTCTGCTTCCTTTCGCTCTGTTATGGAAACCATAATATCTTCCTTCTTTTGTTCCAATATAACCCTGCGTAATTCCTTGAACGGAGGAAGTTCTTTTTGCCATATTTTCTGCCAATAGGTATTTGCTACTGCCCATTGTCCCTTTTGTAGGTAGTAATTAGACCATAAACCTCTAATGACATCGCTACGTTCTCCTAGAAAAGGTTCTAGCTTCAGAATCTCCTCTTCAGCTTGAGGTTTATTAAGTATTATTAGAAGTACAATTCTTTGAATTACAATATCCAAAAAGGGGTATTCAGTAGCATAGGCTTTCTCTACATCTTCTAGTGCTTGTTCATACCTCTCCTGCTTATATTTCAATGTACCTCTTCGATTATAATAAAATACTTGGTCAATCTCTTTTAATTCATCAAGATACTTGTTTGCATCAGGTATATTATCAGAAAATATCGCTATTTGAGCTGCTAGATCCAATATAAATTTATTTCGAGTTCTTTCTAAAGCTTTATTTATATAGAACCTAGCATCGTCCATCTTTCCGGATACAAATGAACAATAAGCAGAATCTCTAAGTATTGAGAGAGACTGATCACCAGCTTCCCAACCTAATCGAAACCAATTTAGTGAATTAGTAGGATGTCCTTGTTTCCATTCGAGGAATCCTCTTAAATAAAACCGCTCTCTCCGGGACATTTGATCTATTACATCTAGTACTTGGCCCGCTTCCCCCCAATACCTCAGCCTTACTAGTGCTTTAAAAAGTATCGTTCTAGCTCCATGTAATCTATCATCGAGTTGTAAAACTCGCTTGGCGAGAGTTACAGCCCCTCTCCAGTCTCTTGTGTCATATTTCTGCTTCGCAACTTTAAATAATTGTGCTGGTAGAACTATGTCCTTAAACTCATTCAACTCTTCCAAATCAGAGTATGCTAATGCGTGTATTATCGCATCTACAATGCTAAGTTTGGGTAGTTCCTCGTCTTTCATCCAGAACTTCTCTCTTAATATTTTTGCAAGTTTGGAGTAGTCTTTTCTAGTTAAAAACCCTAGTTTATTTATTAAGGCTACTTGAACAGGAGGAGAAACGATATAATCAGAATCAACTGATACGACGAGATTAAGATCAATTAGATGACGAATTAGTTGTGCAGCTTCTGTATCGGGACAGTCAATTAGAGCCTGAATAGCTTCGAATGGTAAGGATAGGTCTGAAGCAAGTATTTTTAATATTTCGTTTTCTTTATTATTTAATCTCAACTTTTCAATAAAAGTATCAAATCTCCTCGCTAGAAAATTAGTTAGACAACCTTTATCAGCTAGGAGCAGAGCAAATCCATAGTTCTTAATGTATCCAAGTACCAGTTGTGACGCTGGCGGATATCCATTTATATAAGGTGCTATTTCTTTAATTTGTGCTGTAGTAGCCGTAATACCCTCTTTTCGAATACTTTCTCTTAGTAGTAGCTCAATAGCATCTGTAGACAAAGCTCCTAACCTATACTGAGCAATACGGGGAATCTGTATTCCATTAGGTATATTACTAAGATAAGCTAATCGAGGTTGAACAAACAGAACATAACTATCTTCGTACTTATATAATCCTTCAAGAACAGATTGCCATTCATATTTGTACCAATTTGTATTATCATCTAGTAGAGTACCGGCGGAACCCTTATCTATTATCACCGGCATAATATTTTCTCTATTAATTACTTCTAATAACCTGGCAACTTCATCCCCTTTTTCTTGATCCTTTAGACTATGGAACGTTTTTATTGTCTGAGCAAGCTTGCCTCTGCTTATTAAATCGCTAGTATAATTAATAAGCTGTATATATAAAGTGTCAATTGTATCGGTTTCTTCTATATTGAATACTGGTCCCATGTTTATCGATAAATAGTTGCTTATTGCATGGCGTCCGAATGTTTTTCTACCTATACCTTCTAATCCTCCCAATACTAAAATACGCGGAGATTCCATCTCGATATCTGGGCTCAATTCTTTTGAGAAGTTGGCCATATCTCCTTCTCTTCCAACGAAAATAGGCTCAAATTCACTATCGAGTTGTACCATGAAATTTCGAATGGTGTGTACCGCTGATCTTGGATTGAGAATTGTAGGAGCAAAGCAACGTTGCATCCACTTTGGTAAATCTTGTGGCTTTATGTTACTATCGATGATAATTACGATTGATCCAGATATGTTTTCGTGTATGGTTTGCCATTCAGCTTCAGTAATTTCAAATTTTACCCACGTCGATTCTAGCGATTTTTTACTGGCAAACAATACGAATATATTCGATTTATTCAAACTTTTTTTTATAATCTCACGAAAGTCATAACCGGGAGGAAATGATTTAACATCGAATTCACTGCTTATTCTTCCCAGACGTCGTGCTACTACTTCAACATACTGTTTATCGTCAGAAGAGTGAGCTAAATAGGCCCTCACTGTATTAGCCGCCTTTTATCGATGCATCTGAATGAATTCATATTTGTAGTTGATAATGTAATCCTTATAGTACGAACTGTCAAGAGTATAACTTTGATTTTATATCTATTAATAGTGCGAATAATTTATCATACAAAGCAAGAGAGAGTAGCTAGTTTCGCAACAAGCTGAATCGACAGAAGTTCTGCATATCTCCCGTGCTACACCCCTCACCCCTCCACCAGCTCCCTCACCTTCTCGGTAAATGCCGGTAGCACCTTCTTCCAGTCCCCCACCACCCCGAACCGAGCCTCGCGGAAGATGTTCGCCTCCGCGTCTTTGTTTATCGCCACGATGTTCTTGCACCCGGAGCACCCCGCCATGTGCTGGCTTGAGCCGGATAGCGCCACCGCGATGTACAGGTCGGGCGCCACTATCTTGCCGGTGAGTCCCACCTGCATCAGGTCCGGCACCCAGCCGTTATCGCAGGGCGGTCGGCTCGCTCCCACCGCCCCTTTGAGCAGTTTCGCCAGCGCTTCCAGTTGCTGGAAACCTTCGGCGCTCCCGATGCCTCTGCCGCCGCTGACCACCGCTTCCGCCGCCTCCAGCCTTACTCCCTCTACTTCCTCGGACACCTTCTCCAGCACTCTGGTTCTTATCGCCGACGGGTCAAGCCCGGCTTCAATGGCGACGACTTCGCCCTTCCTTGACGACTCTTTCTCCAGTGGCGACATTGCTTTGGCTCTCACCGTGGCTATCTGTGGCGCCGCCTCGCCGCTGAAAATCGCCCGCGCGTTCCCTCCGTACACCGGTTTCGTCTGCAAAAGCCGCTTTGTCTCCGGGTCAATCTCAAGCTCGACGCAGTCCATGGTGGCGGTCGTCTCCAGCCGGAAAGCGAGCCTCGGCGCCAGGTCGCGCCCGGTGGCAGTCTGCCCGAGGAGCAGCACCTTTGGCGACGCCTGCCTGACTGCCTTCTCCATGACGACTATATACGCGTCCGTGCGGTAGTCTTCCAGTAGCTTGTCCTCGACGACATATACTCTATCCGCGCCGTAGGCGATGGCTTCTTGGGGCAGGTTTCCGACCTCGCTGCCAATGAGTACCGCGCTCAGTTCCCCCCCGAGGTCATCCGCCAGCTTCCGTCCGCACCCGAGCAGCTCCATCGCGATTCCCGCCAGCTTGCCTTCCGCCGCCTCCGCGTGGACCATAACGCCCTTATCATCCGCCATCATATTCACTCCTTACTTTACATAACCCTTGAAACAATTCCAAGCTAACTAGCTACGAATTGTTTGCTCAGGAATAATTATAGTAGTTTGGCTTCCCTCAACTTCAAAGCCAGGTTGGCTCCTGCCTCCTCTGCGCTCTCCCCCTCCACCAGCTCGCACTTGCCCTCGTGAACCGGCTGGAACAGCTTGAGCAGCTTGGCGCGTCTTCCCGCCGCCCCCGCCTGCGCCGCCTCCACCCCGATGTCCGCTGGCTTCCAGACAATCGGCTCTATCTTCTTGGCGGCCATGATGCCTCTTATCGTCGGGTAGCGCGCTTCCCCCAGCTCGTTGCTGACCGTAATCAACGCCGGCAACTCTACCTCAACTACCTCGTAGCCATCGGCGGTCACCCTTTCCACCCTTGCCTTGCCATCAATGGCATCCACCTTTCTCGCTAGGGTGACACTGGGCAGTCCCAGTATCTCCGCTATCCCCGCGCCGACCTGCCCCGCGTCCCAGTCCGCTGCCTGTCGTCCGCAGAAGACGAGGTCGTAGTCGTCTACCTTCTTAATCGCCATCGCCAGGGCATAGGCGGTTGACCAGCTATCCCCATCGGTAAAAGCCTCATCCTCCAGCAGGATAAGTTCGTCAGCCCCCATTGATAGCGGCTTCTTCACCACTTCTCTCAGCAGATTGACGCCCAGGCTGATAGCCGTGATTTTGCCCCCGTGTGTATCCTTGATTCTCAGCGCGGCTTCCACTGCGTTCTCATCAAAGGGACTGATTACCGGCGCTACACCCTGCGGCGGCACTACCTTATTGCTGCCAGCATCAACCTTAAAGCTGGCTGGTGGTGCCTCAGGGTCAATCACCTGCTTGACGCAGACAATGATATTCATGGCATCTGTTACCCTTTCTATCTACAATCTAATCTCTGGCCTTGGGCAAAACCCGATTGCCTAATTTAGCATCGGCACGATTATGTGTCAAGCACAGGCTTACCACTCGCTCGATGCCACCTAAATCCTGGGTAACTTCTATCAAAGATGATGGGAATAGACTTTGCAATAATGTAGTTACGGTTTTCTCTTGTCCTTGCCCTATCTCCAGCAGTAAACAACCCTGGGGATTAAGCTTACCGCCTGCCTGTCGGCATAGCCGGCGTATCTTATCTAGTCCGCTTGGACCTCCGCTTAGTGCCACCTTTGGCTCGAAGCTAATCGAACCACGTCGGGGCAATTCTGAGTCTTTAACGTAAGGTAGATTGGCTATCATAAGGTCAACGGATTCAGGCAAAGGCCTAAGCATATCACCCGTTAAGAAGCAAATCCTCTCCGCTACTCCATACTGGCGGGAGTTAACTCGGGCAACTTCGAGAGCGGAAGCCGATACATCAGTGGCGTAGATTTTAGTCTGTGGCAAATTCAATGCCAGGCTTACGGCAATAGCACCACAGCCCGTACCAATATCAGCAATAGTGGCTATATCGTGACTTTGAGCCAACCATAGAGCTTTTTCCACCAGTAGCTCACTCTCTGGCCGGGGGATGAGGACACTGGGGTCAACGTAGAAATCAAGCCCGTAGAACTCACGATGTCCGGTAATATAGGCAGTAGGTTCACCACCTAGGCGGCGTCTGGTAAAGTGCCAGAAAGCTTCCTCTTGTTCCCGATTTAGCTCGCGGTTAAGGTCTAGATAGAGCTGAAATCTATCCAGTTTTAGCGTGTGCCTGAGCAGCAGTTCGCTTTCCAGAGAAGCATATTCAATATTATTAGCCGAGAGAAGTCTTCGAGCTTGACTCAGCGCCTGCTTTACGGTCACGCTAGTTGTTCCTCAAGCTGTTCCGCTTGGTAATTTGTAGCTAGAGCGTCAATGACCTCGTCAAGCTTTCCCTCCATGATTTGGGGCAGATTATGGAGGGTCATATTGATGCGGTGGTCGGAAACACGGTCTTGAGGAAAATTGTAGGTTCGTATTTTTTCGGCACGGTCGCCGGTGCCCACCTGGGAACGCCGCGTTGAAGTTATTTTCTCCTCCTGCTCACGCCGCTCTATATCTAGAAGTCTGGTTCGTAGCACTGACATAGCCCGTAGTTTGTTCTGTAGTTGTGAGCGTTCATCTTGGCAAGTGACGATCATGCCTGTCGGTAAGTGGGTAATTCGGACAGCGGTGGCAACTTTATTTACATTCTGTCCCCCCGCCCCCCCACTGTGGAAGATATCAACTTTTAGGTCATCGGGATTGATAGATATGTCCACCTCTTCAGCCTTAGGCAAAACAGCCACGGTTGCAGTTGAAGTATGTATTCTGCCTGAAGACTCGGTAGTAGGCACCCGCTGCACCCGATGAACGCCACTTTCATACTTCAGTCGGCTGAAAGCGCCCTTACCCTTTACTTCAAATATGATTTCCTTAAAACCACCTATGCCACTTTCATTGAGGTTAATAATATCTATTCCCCAGCCGTTAGCTTGAGCATATCGACTGTACATGCGGAAGAGGTCAGCAGCAAACAGTCCGGCTTCATCACCTCCAGCCCCAGCTCGGATTTCCATGATGATGTCTTTCTCATCATTAAGGTCCTTTGGTAAAAGAGCGATTTTGAGCTCATGAAGCAGATGTTCTTGTTGTAACTCAAGACTTCCTATCTCTTGCTTGACTAGAGCTGTCATCTCTTCATCCAATCCGACAATGTGCATCATTTTGACATCTTCCAATTCCCTTGAGACTTTCTTGTATTCTCGGTACTTCGCCACCAGTTCCTCAAGGCTGGCCCTCTCCTGAGCTAAAGCCTGTAATTGATTCAGGTCAGAGGCTACCTCAGGCATTGCCATTTGCTTATCCAGTTCCTGATATCGCTTCTCTATTCTTTCCAATCGGTCTAACACAACTAACACTACCTCACTGGTATTATATCATAGCCTCAGATAGTGCTCAAAGGAACTGAACTCTCCTATTGATTTTGTCCTCTTTATCTCACTATCCTTTTAATGGACAAGAAAAATGCGTTAAAAAGAAGTATTTTACCCTCTTAGACTCCAATAAAAAAGCTCTTTATCTTAAGCTTACCTATGTGACTTCTAATCAAAAGACGCGCTGTGGGTTAGTATAGTATAATGTCTAGGTTGATCTCGCAAGAACTTGGAAAACAAGAATGAAAAAACAGATAGCCAATCTGACCTCTAATATATTTAACCCTTTCCTAGTGAGCCTCGTTGTGATTGTATTACTTTCATTTGAGTCAACATCAAGTATATCTGAAACCATTAAGTGGGCACTGATTTTAATTGCCGTTATCATTTTGCCGGTCTTTTCCGTCATTGTTTATCTGACTCACAAAAGAAAACTTGAGGGTATCTTCGTCAATGTTCGCCGACAAAGAAACAAGATTTATTTGCTGGCGAGTATTTGTACAGTTACTAGCTGTATTCTTCTCCTCTATTTTGAGGCACCACTAGTACTGATAGCGACATTTGTGGCTGGACTTTGCGCAATAATCGTCTTTATGGGCATAAATCTCTTTTGGAAGATAAGCCTTCATACCGCTTTTGCTGCTGCTTCAGTAACTATATTAACCATTTTATTTGGTTCGAGTTGGGCAGTAACCACAATGTTACTCCCGCCGATAGCCTGGGCGCGAATAGAACTAGGACATCACTCCATAGCTCAGACAGTGACCGGTGCTCTTCTGGCAGTTCTAATTGTAGTTGTAGTGTTCCATTTTTTTGGTATAATTGGCTCAGGCACTGCTTTCTAATCCAAATCCCTTTGACACGCACAAAGCTCCGCAGTAACATATGGAACGGGAGAGCCGTTACAGGTAACGTAAGAACTGTGCTGCTTTGGATTTACTAAAGAGCAATGATGGGGGGTACAACGATGGAAATTAGATTTGACAATAAAGTAGCTATCGTAACCGGGGCTGCTAGTGGTATTGGTCTGGCTTGTGCTGAACTATTAGCTGAAAGTGGAGCGAAGGTAGCCTTGGTTGACTACCAACCAGATAATCTGGAAGAGGCTACCAGAAAGGTGCAAAATAAAGGTATCGCCAAGGGCTACAAGCTAGATGTGACTGATGTACCAGCGATTGCCAGCACGGTTAGCCAAATAAGGCAGGATTTGGGCGAAGTGGATGCTCTCGTTTGCAGTGCTGGGATTATCATTCGCAAGCTATCTCAGAATGCCACTGAGTCAGACTGGGATGCTATTCTTTCCGTTAATGCCAAGGGGTTATTCTTTTGTAATCAGACGGTAGCTGTTCAATCTATGATTCCACATGGTACTGGAGCCATAGTAAATATCGCCTCAATTTTTGGTATCGTCGGTGGACCAGAACGCCTCGCCTATTGTGCCAGCAAAGGGGGGGTAGTCCAGCTAACTCGTGCTGAAGCCATCGACTGGGCACCATATAACGTTCGCGTAAATGCTTTAGCTCCTACCTTCGTCCTAACTGATTTGACCAGAACCTATTTAAGTGACCCTGAAGCTGAAAATTACGTTTTAGGTAACACTCCTCTCCACCGTGCGGCAACACTTGATGATGTTGCCGTTGCCACCTGTTTCTTAGCCAGTGATGCGGCAAAAATGATCACCGGTGTTGTCCTTCCTATAGATGGTGGATGGACTGCTCAATAATTTAAACATTAAGGATGTTTAACCAACAATTTGTAAGTATTTATTCACGGGAGACTAATGCTATCTAAGGTAAAAACTGCTGCCGTGATTGGCCTTGAAGGTTATCTGGTAGATGTTGAGGTAGATATTTCGAGCGGCTTACCGGCGATGACCATCGTTGGCTTAGCGGATACCGCTGTTCAGGAAGCAAGAGAACGCGTCCGCGCTGCCATAAGGAACTCGGGCTACACCTTCCCTATGAAACGTATCGTGGTTAACCTTGCTCCAGCGGACCTAAAGAAGGCTGGCCCATCTTACGATTTGCCCATCGCTGTTGGTATTCTTCTCAGCTCAGAACAAGTCAATGTTGATGTCTCACAAACTATCTTCCTCGGTGAACTGTCGCTGGACGGCAGCTTACGCCATACTCATGGCATCTTACCCATGGTTGCCTTGGCCAAAGAAGAACAAATAGCGACTGTTATTGTGCCGGAGGTTGATGCCAGAGAGGCGTCTTTGATTGAAGGCTCTAAAATCATACCCATTACCTCACTGCCACAACTAGTTAGTTATCTTCGGGGAGAGATACCAGCTCCTGAATATGAGCCTGACGAGACCCGGGACTATTCTTCACCTTCTGCCTCAACAACTGACCTAGCTGACATTAAAGGACAAGAACACGTCAAACGAGCTTTAGAGGTAGCCGCAGCTGGAGGGCATAACATCATAATGTGTGGTCCTCCAGGAAGTGGTAAAACGCTGCTGGCGCGTTCGCTTTCTTCTATTTTACCTCCAATGACTAACGAAGAGACCTTGGAGGTTACCAAAATTTATAGTGTCAGCGGTCTGCTTCCGTTTGATACTCCGCTCGTCAGGCAGAGACCCTTTCGCTCCCCACATTACACCATTTCTAATGCTGGTCTGGTAGGCGGCGGACACTGGCCAAAACCGGGTGAGATAAGCCTCAGCCATCGGGGGGTTCTATTTCTTGACGAACTCCCTGAATTCGGACACTCATTACTTGAGGTATTGCGTCAGCCACTAGAAGATAAGGTGGTCACTATCAGCCGTGCTCAGGGGACGGTAACCTTTCCCGCCAACTTTATGCTGGTAGGTGCTATGAATCCCTGTCCTTGTGGCTACTATGGCGATCCCTTTAGACAGTGTACCTGTTCCCCCGGTTTGGTTTCGCGTTACCAGCGGCGTATCAGTGGGCCATTTATTGACCGTGTTGACATATTTATTGAAGTACCCCATGTTGACTACGAAAAGCTAGCTGATGACAAACTAGGCGAACCGTCAGCCCAAGTTCAACCCCGAGTTAAAGCTGCTCGTTCCCGACAGTTGGAGCGATTTGCCGGGACGAGGCTAACCCATAATGCTGAAATGACACCCGCCGAGGTAAGGGAATTTTGTCAGGTAGAAGAATCAGCCCAAGGTCTGCTTAAGGCTGCCATGAAGCAACTCTATCTTTCTGCGCGTGCTTTCCACCGCATTCTTAAAATAGCCCGCACTATCGCTGACCTAGAAAATTCTGATATAATTAAAGCTAACTATGTAGCTGAAGCTATCCAGTATCGACCGAGACGGATGGAGTAAATAGATATGTGGATTTGGGGAGAAGAAAAATGACTAATCAAAAATGGGGATACTTAAAACATGTTCTTGTCATTACCTTACTTGTGGTACTGACCTTTACCGTTGCCGGATGTGAAGATTTCGGGACATTCCCTGCCCCTGAGCCACCGGCAGAGGAACCAGAGAAGCCAGCACCCTCCACTTTTATTAATTCTGAGGACAGAGCTATTCTGGCAGTTTATGAGCACCTGCTGAGTCTGGCAGAAAGCCATGAGGCCAAGACATATCTTGCCGAATTCTCAGCGGTCAGTGACAACTGGAGTGCTAAATCAGAACTTTTCAAAGATGGCACCAGTATCTGGTATGTCCTGGTTGACATGAGTAGCACAGAACTATGGGAAGAGCGACCATATTGGCAGCAAGCCAGCTGGTTCGTGTATCAAGACGGTAAAGTAATACCCTCTAATCGCCTTCAAGCGAATGCTCTCAGAGTCGAGGCTGACCTGCAGGAACTAAGCCTCCAGCCCGGGTCATAGGCACCCCGGCGGTTTCAGGTCTTAGTCAAAAAGAAAAAGAGCGCTGCCAGTAATGAGCATAGCCACACCAATGGCAACAGCTATCCACCCTCCTGCCTTTAAGGCACCGGGCTGAGGGCGTGGTGGCCAGTGTTCCGTGAACTCCCTAGTGTCACCCGGGCGCTTTGCCAGAGCATTATAATAGCTCTTTTCTTCTCTCTTCCCCCAGATAATTGTGGCCAAGCCAATGATGATAAATAGGCCACCCACGCTCATTAGCACAAAACAATCCCGAGAAAACATACCCCACCCTCTACGTAAACAGAAGTTTCCTTGGTGGTAACTATATGCTATTCTAGCCGAATTTTCAAATTAAGATGAGTTAGTAGAGAGGGGCTTTGTCCTCTCTACTAACTCATCTTCTACAAAGTGGTGATTATTTAACCTCAGTCTTAGCTCCAGCCGCTTCCAGCTTCTCCTTTATTGTTGCCGCCTCTTCCTTACTAACTCCCTCTCTGACCGGTTTAGGAGCACTTTCTACCAGGTCCTTAGATTCTTTCAGGCCCAAAGTAGTTACCTCGCGCACCGCTTTAATCACATTAATCTTAGTAGCCCCTATGTCGGTTAAAATCACGCTGAACTCAGTTTGTTCTTCACCCGCTGCTGCTGCAGCTGCTTCAGCAGATGCTGTTGCCGAGGACGCTGCTGCTATCACTGGAGCTGCAGCACTGACCCCAAATTCTGCCTCCAAAGCCTTGACCAGTTCAGCCAATTCGAGCACCTTCATATTCTTGATGGTAGCCATTATCTCCTCAATGGCCGGAGAAACCTTTACTTTCTCCTTTGCTTTCGGAGCGGGTTGTTCCACAACAGCTTCCTTCTTGGTCTTAGGTTTCTCTTCTACTGCTTTTGTTGCTGGTGGTTCTTTGACCTCAGCGACTTCCTCCGCAGGGGCCTGGTCAGCCTCTGCTTCTTTCGCTGTTGCTTCTTCTTGTACTGCCGCCGCTTTGGCAGCGGTTTCTTGACCAGCTTCCGCCTCTTTTTCTGTCGATGGCTGCTCTTTTACCTCAGCCACTTCCTCACCGGTGGCTTGACCGGTCTCTGCTTCTTTTTCTGACATTTTATCCTCCCTCCAATTGTTTAACTCTAGCTTGTAGCACCCCCGCAAACCCCCTCATGGGACTTGTAAGGTAGCTGATTAAAGTGACAATGGGACTTTGCATCCCAGCCAAAACTTTGCCCAGTAGTATCTCCATTGGTGGCAATGTGGCCAGAGTCTCTACATCGCCTGAAGTAAACACTTTATCACCGGAAAAACCTCCCTTAATGCTCAGGCTCGTTTTTGAGTTGCGAATGTAGTCAGCTAAAATCCTGGCTGGTGCGACTATGTCTCCATAGCCAAAAGCAATCGCTACCGGGCCTTCAAATAAGCTGATTAACTCACCCTTGCCTGCTTCTTCGGCAGCAAATCGAGCCAGGGTGTTTTTAACTACCCGATACTTAATATCTGAATTCCTTAGTTCACGCCGCAAATCGGTTATCTCTGCTGTTGATAATCCCCGATAGTCAGTCAGGATGCAAACGTTACATTGAGAAAAGACCTTTCGCAGCTCTTCCACAATATGCACTTTCTCTTCCCTGGGCATCTCCTAATACCTCCTAAATATCCCTAGGCAGTCTGACATAAAAAGTCCTTGCGCCTAAGCACAAGGACTAAAATCTAGTTAATCTAGATTGCTCTTATCCTCGGCAGGCACATTCATTAAGCCTTACTTGGCACCCACTGTCTCAGGATATTTTATTAACTTCTACTCAGCATTATTCTACCTGTTTTTGCTGAGAAAGTAAAACATATTTTCTAATCTTTTTTCCAATCGCAAAGTGGGCTAACTGGAACTTAAAGCTAGAGTAGGTTTGAGGTCGAGCTTTATACCAGGTCCCATGGTAGTCGTCAAAGTGGCTGTTTTAACATACTGCCCCTTAGCCCCGCTTGGTTTTGCCTTCACCAGTGCTTCCACCAGTGCTGTCAGATTGCCCAACAGCATATCATTTTCAAAACTAGTCTTACCCAAAGGCACGTGAATGATAGCTGTCCTGTCCAGCTTAAATTCTACTCGTCCTTTACGGACATCTTCTATTACCCGGGGCAAGTCAGTAGCCGGGACAATGGTTCCTGACTTGGGGTTGGGCATCAATCCTCTCCTCCCCAAAATTTTACCCAGCTTACCCACTTTGCCCATCATCTCTGGAATAGCAATTGTGGTATCAAACTCCAGCCAGCCATCTTCAATTTTCTTGACCAATTCATCTCCACCAACATAATCGGCCCCCGCCGCTTCGGCGACTTTTACTGCTTCTCCTTGGGCAAAAACCAAAACCCTTACCTTCTTTCCTAATCCATGTGGCAGCAGGGCCACTCCACGTACCTGTTGAGCTGCGTTTCTAGGGTCAACTCCCATCTGGAGGTGAAGTTCAACTGTTTCATCAAAGTTAGCATGAGTTGCTTTCTTCGCTAGCTCGATAGCCTCCTCAGGAGGGTAAGTTTTTGCCCTGTCTACTAATTGCGTTGCTTCCTGATATTTCTTTCCGTGTCTTGCCATTTTTCTACTCTACCTTAATTCCCATGCTTTGGGCAGTGCCCTCAATTATTCGCTCTGCCTCTTCAACGCTGTTAGCACTCAAATCTTTAGCTTTAATCTGAGCTATTTCCCTTAATTTCTCGCGGGATAACGTGCCTATCTCTGCATGACCAGCACTACTACTCCCTTTTTCCACGCCTAACGCCTTCTTCAGCAAATCAGTCGCCGGTGGCGTTCTGGTAATAAAAGTAAATGACCTATCCTCAAAGACAGTTATCTCCACTGGAATGATAGACCCGACCTGAGACGAAGTGCGCTCATTATACTCCTTACAGAAGGCCATGATGTTAATTCCGTGCTGGCCTAAAGCTGGCCCGACTGGTGGTGCCGGATTTGCCTGCCCGGCCGGAATCTGTAATTTAATTATCGCCCTAACCTTTTTCGCCATCTGGTCTCCTCAAATAAATCAAAGTTTCTCTACCTGTAAAAAGTCTAACTCCACCGGTGTTTCCTGACCAAAAAGGGACAAGAGCACCTTAACTTTGCCTTTTCCCGTATTTATCTCATCTACCACGCCGACAAAATCGATAAACGGACCGTCAGTCACGTGGACACTCTGCCCACGGCGGAAACCAACCTTAACAGTAGGTGCTTCAGCTACCATCTGCTTCAAAATCCGGTTAACCTCATCTTCCTCTAGCGGCGTTGGTTTACCCCCACTACCAACAAAACCAGTGACCCCGGGCGTATTACGCACCACACTCCAGCTTTGATCAGTCAACTTCATCTGAACCAAGACATAACCGGGTAGTATTTTCTTGGTCACTGTCCGCCGCTGCCCATTCTTAACCTCAATCTCATCCTCAGTCGGTATCACTACCTGCAAGACTTCACTCCCAGAGTCCATAAACTTGGTACGCTGCTCTAAGTTCTTCTTCACCCGTTCTTCATACCCTGAATAAGTATGAATAACAAACCAACTTGTTCCGTTTTCCGCCACAAGTGCCCTCACTAATCAAATTTCTAAAAAGCAAAGATTAATTTCGGAAGTAATACAGCTTTGATTCAATATGGAAGCTAGACAAGTCCTTATCTACCTAAAAAAACCTTTTCAACGAGGCCAGTAAAGCCGTAATCAAATGCTCCCAGGATGAGCCCAGCAGCAATAGAAACAACCAGCACCAAAGTTGATAAGTAGATGACCTCTCGCCTGGAGAGCCATACCACCTTCCTTAACTCACTTATAGTTTCACCAATAAACCGAAACCTTGAACGTTTAGCAGTCGCCGCCTGATGTGTCACTGTAGAAATTCCTATCTCTTCAATAGCATCGCGCTATTTGACCTCGCGATGAAGTCGATGAGCACGACAACGAGGGCAGTATTTATTCAACTCTAATCGTTGCGAGTCATTTTTCCGATTCTTGCTTGTGGTATACGTTCTCTCCCGGCACTCAGTGCAGGCAAGATAAATAATACCCCTTGCTTCACCCTTTTTAGCCATAAGCTACTCTATGATGCGGCTGAAGGTGCCAGCACCTACCGTCCTACCTCCTTCACGAATAGCAAAACGCAATCCCGTTTCTAGAGCTACCGGGTAAATAAGTTTTATCTTCATGGTTATAAAATCACCGGGCATAACCATCTCTACTCCTTCTGGTAGCTCAATATTTCCGGTAACATCAGTAGTTCTGATATAAAATTGGGGCTTATAGCCGTTGAAGAAAGGAGTATGTCGGCCTCCCTCTTCCCTAGTCAAAACATATACTTCAGCTTCGGCATAGGTATGCGGTTTAATCGTACCTGGGGCAGCCAGTACCTGACCGCGCTCTATCTCATCCCGCTCTACACCTCTAAGCAGAATACCTACTGCATCACCGGGATCGGCGTAATCTAGTGTCTTATGAAACATCTCTAAGCTGGTAGCTACTACTTTTCGGGGTTCATGATGTAGACCCACTATCTCAACGTCATCCCCGCCCTTGACAACACCCCTCTCCACTCTTCCTGTAGGTACCGTGCCTCGTCCCTTAATACTAAAAACATCCTCCACTGGCATTAAGAAAGGCTGGTCTTTAGGTCGTACTGGAACCGGAATATAATCGTCCACAGCATCCATCAGTTTCCAGATTGATCCACACCACTGACATTCCCTCTTACCACAGCCACACTCTAAGGCTTTTAAGGCACTCACTCGCACAATGGGAATCTCACTGCCAGGGAAATTATATTTTGGAAACAGTTCATCCCTTAGTTCCAGTTCGGTAACTTCTAATAGCTCCGCGTCATCTACCAGGTCTACTTTGTTAAGAGCGACTACTATTTTGGGAACTTCCACCTGACGCGCCAGTAAGAGATGCTCTCTGGTCTGGGGCATCACCCCGTCATCAGCAGCAACCACCAGTATTGCTCCGTCCATCTGGGCAGCCCCGGTTATCATGTTCTTGATATAATCGGCGTGCCCCGGGCAATCAATATGAGCATAATGGCGTTTTTCGGTCTCATATTCAATGTGAGCGATAGCAATGGTTAGCCCTCGCGCCTTCTCCTCCGGGGCATTGTCAATACTTTCAAAAGCGCGGAAACCGGTAGCACCAACTTTAGACAATACGAGTGTTATTGCTGAAGTTAGTGTTGTTTTGCCATGGTCAACATGACCGATGGTGCCTACATTCACATGTGGCTAGGTCCGCTC
>CAZWYS010000038.1:0-16215 GCA_964638295.1 uncultured Dehalococcoidaceae bacterium | reverse complement strand
TCTTAAAGCACACTTGACTAAACTTTTTTAGCGTGGTAGATTTAAAAACAGGATTTCTCAGGGCAACGTGTTAAAGGCGGGTGATAGCTGGTAGAAAAATGCCACTTCGCCCGCTATTAGTGAGAGGAAAGCCGCCAAATTATGCCAGAGAGATTAGCAATCAATGGTGTCGCTCTCGTAGAGCTAATCATGGAGCATCAGAAATAATGGGAGCCAAATTGCGATCCTCGGAAAACACGATGCGTGGTCATCGATTGCTTAGCATAGTCCTGCAATTTAGCATTTTATTCGCCTTCTGGCTTCTCCTTTCTGGTCATTATCAGGCGAAATACATTATAATCGGGGCTATAGCCGCTGGCTTAGTAACCTTTCTCACTAATGACCTCTTTTATGCTACCTTACGTTATGGTGAAAGGGTAGAGCCCAAAACCCGCTTAATTCTCTTGCAATTGCTGCGCTTTGTGGCTTATATTCCATGGTTGCTTGGCCAAATTGTCATGGCAAACATTCAGGTTGCCTATTTGGTGCTTCATCCCAAAATGCCGATTGACCCGGCTTTACTTCTATTCCGAACCCAGATGCACAAAGGTATGGCTCGAGTAACTTTAGCGAATTCAATTACCTTAACACCAGGTACAATAACCACTAATCTAGAAGAGGGAAACTATATTATCCATACGCTAAAGCCGCCATTAGCGCAAGGACTGGTAGATGCGGTAATGCAGAATAAGGTAGCGAAAGTCTATTTAGAGAAGAAAGAGCCACCGCCAGAAGTCCGTTGGGTATATTCATTGGAGGAACTTAAATTATGAGTTCCTTTTTGTTGGGTATTACCATCTTCATCGCCGTACTTACTGCAACCTGCCTGTACCGGGTGGCTGTCGGTAAAACTATATTTGACCGGATAATTGCCGCCGGCTTGGTCGGGACTAACGGCTTTATATTACTGACTTTGATAGGATTTATCTTTGGGCGAATTGACATGTTCGTTGACCTTGCCATTGCCTATGCTCTGTTGAATTTCGTGGTCGTAATAGTGCTGGGTAAATATTTCGATCGTGGGAAGGAGAAACAACCCTGATGTCGGTACAGACCATTGTGGCTATTATTCTAATGTCTGCCGGCGGTTTCTTTTTAACAGTAAGTGCTCTCGGGCTGCTTCGCTTACCTGATTTTTACGCTCGAACTCATGCCGTGGGTAAATCAGAGACGCTGGGCAGCATATTGATACTCAGTGGATTAGCTGTCTATAATGGTTGGGAGCTCAGTACCATAAAGATACTGTTTATCCTGATTTTCGTGTTGATAGCTAACCCCACTGCCACCCACGCCATAGCCCGAGCCGCTCTGCGAACCGGTTTACAACCATGGGTACGGAAGCAGCAGCAGAGTAATGAAGCTAGAAGGAAATAAGAAACATGTTTTGGCAAATTGATTTCTGGCTGTTAGTTATCTTGATCGTTACTGCGCTTGTTGCCCTTTCTGTCCATGATCTCTTGGCTGCGGTGGCAGCTTTATCGGCATACAGTTTCTTTGTGGCGTTATTGTTCGCCCAAATGGGGGCGATTGATGTTGCCTTCGTTGAAGTGACACTGGGGGCTGGGATAAGTGGGGTATTATTTATTGTTGCCTTATTCCTAACCAGACGGAGGTCTGAAGATTGAAGTGGCTTAGTGCACCAGTAATGATTCTATTTCTGGCTCTGATGGTATATGCCACCGGTGGCTTACCAGACCATGCTGACCCTCAGGCTCCAGCCAACACACATGTTACGCCAACCTACATTGAAGATACTATTGAAGATACTCATACACCCAATATTGTTACTTCTGTGCTGGCTGACTACCGGGGCTATGATACCTTGGGTGAAACAGTGGTCATATTTACCGCTGGTCTGGCATGTGTCCTTATACTTATGAAGAGGAAAACGAATGATAAAAGAGCGATACCAAAGCATCATAGTTCAGACGATATGTAGCTTGTTAATCCCTTTTATCCAGCTATTTGCTCTCTACGTAATATTTCACGGGCATTACGGTCCAGGTGGCGGGTTTCAAGGAGGAGTTCTGCTAGCTGTCAGCGTTATTTTGCAACGGTTGTACTTAGGAAAAGAGGTTTCATACCAAAGATTTTCACCCAAGCTAGCACCGGTTTTTGGTGCCATTGGCATGTTAATCTTTGGACTATCCGGATTAATTCCCATGGTGTTTGGAGGATCATTCTTAGACTACGCATACCTTCCGATTTTCTGGGTTCATGGCGCAGAGTTAAGGTCACTGGGTATTTTGATTGTTGAGATAGGGATAGGCCTGACTGTTTTTGGTACTCTAGTGCTGATTTTCGACAATTTAATCGGAGAGAGATGGTAATGTTAGAGCTGTTTTTGTCCCGCTATGTGTACTTGATGATTGTTATCCTCTTAGCCCTTGGCCTCTATGGCATGCTCGGAAAACGTAACCTACTGAAAAAACTTATCGGGATGAATATTTTTCAAACTGCCATCTTTCTCTTCTTTATCGAAGGTGCTACTAAATCAGGAGGCACAGTACCAGTGATTGACCTAGAGCTTGGCATGGAAGCCTTTAAGTACATAAATCCACTGCCACATGTGCTGATACTGACCGGTATAGTGGTGGGAATCTCTCTCACCGGAGCAGCATTAGCCTTTCTAGTAATTATTTACCGTACTTATAAAACTTTGGATGATAAGTCAATTATGGCTATTATGAAAGAGATGTCTGAGTAAATGTCTAGCCTTTCGATTCTGATTCTCGCGCCATTATTGCTGTTCGCCTTTATCACTACCCTGGTAGGTCTATGGCGGTTAACCTGGGCATATATTGCTGCCATCGTAGGCATGGCACTCTCATTAGTAGCAGCGCTCGCCGGAATTTTCCGTGTTTTGTCAGCGGGCACTCTGCGCCACTATTTGGGCGGATGGCCTCCACCTTTTGGTATTGAATACGTGCTTGATCATCTGTCGGCCTTTATGGCGGTGATTATCGTTTTTATCGGCTTCATTGCCGTGATTTATCCACCCGAGGCTGGCCTCTACCACACCCCCCGAAAGGGTGTTCCTATGTATGGACTAATCATGCTACTCATCGCTGGACTTGTCGGCGTGATAGTTACCGGTGACCTGTTTAACCTCTTCGTCTTCCTTGAGATTTACTCCTTGGCCAGCTATGCCTTAATAACGCTGGGTGGTGACCGCGCCGTTGTGGCTAGCTTTCGCTATTTAATACTGGGAACAATTGCCGGCAGTTTCTATCTTTTAGGAGTAGGGTTTATCTACTTTTCTACCGGGACTCTCAATATGGCCGATGCAGCTCGTCTTTTGCCTCCTTTATACGGTTCACCAACGATAATGGCGGCAGTGGCACTTATTGTTATCGGCATGGGTATTAAATTGGCCCTCTTTCCTTTGCATGTCTGGTTGCCTGATGCACATAGCTATGCCCCACCAGTTATAGCTGCTATTTTGGCAGCAATTCAGGTTGAGGTTGCTGGTTACGTTATAGTGCGCATGATGCTCACCGTTTTCCAGCCCCAGTACTTTATTGAGGTTTTACCAGTTACCACGGTAATCGGATGGATAGCTGCTGTAGGCATCATTTTTGGCTCAGTGATGGCTATTGCTCAGAAGGATTTCAAGCGTATGCTTGCCTATAGCACCGTTGCCCAGGTTGCCTATATCGGGCTAGGAATCGGGTTAGCCAATCCACTGGGACTCATCGGTGGTTTACTTCATATCCTCAATCACGCTTTTATGAAGAGCAGTCTCTTTTTGGTTGCCGGTGGTATCCGCTATCAGACCGGGCTTCATGAAATACCTCAGTTTGCTGGTCTGGGACGCAAGATGCCGTTGTTGATGGCTGCTTTTACTATTGCTGCTTTATCAATGGTGGGGATTCCACCGACATGTGGCTTCTTCAGTAAATGGTATCTGATACTGGGAAGCATTGATGCCCATAATTGGGTCTTCGTCGTCGTTATTTTGGCCAGCAGCCTGCTCACCGCGGTCTATTTTTTCCGAGTTATTGAGAAGATTTATGCCACGGAGCCAAAGAGTGAGGTAGCACCGATAGTGGAAAAAGCAAAAGAGCCTTCAAAAGGAATTGTGGTACCGATACTGATTCTAGCGGCTGGAATTATTATCTTGGGTTTGATTAATGCGGTCATTGTCAACCAGGTTTTGAAACCAGTAGTGGCGCTTTTGCCGTAACAGAAGTAAAGGGAATAAATTAACTTTTATGGAAACGTACTACTCGTTAAAACCAATATTAGCGATTCTTGTCTCATTAGTGGCAGTTGTTCTTATTTTGATTCCCAATCAGCGACCAAACGTCCGTGAGTCTTGGACGATAATAGCTTCCTTGGCAAAATTTGCCATTGTAGCGTCTATGCTACCCAGCGTGCTTCAGGGTAATTATCCAGCTATAACTTTGTTCACTATTTCTCCGGGTATTTCACTTGCGCTGAGAGTAGATTCATTAGGCATCATCTTTGGACTCTCTGCCTCAGCACTTTGGATTTTAACTTCATTCTTTTCCATTGGCTATGTCCGCGGCGTTCCAGAACACAAGCAAACCCGCTATTTTGCCAGCTTTGCCGTCTGCCTTTCGGCCACTATGGGCATTGCCTTTGCCGCTAATCTTCTCACACTAGTCATCTTCTATGAAATATTAACCATTGCTACCTACCCGCTCGTCCTGCATAAAGAGACACCGGAAGCAATCTTCGGGGGTAGAAAATATCTCGTCTATTTACTCAGTGGTGGCGTTTTCCTTCTCTTTGCTCTGGCGCTTACCTATCAAATCAGTGGTTCAGTTGATTTTCGAGCTGGAGGAATCCTGCCAGCACAGGTGGGAAGAAGTACTGTCATTCTGCTGTTTAGCCTCTTTCTGTGCAGCTTTGGAGTTAAGTCAGCAATCATGCCACTGCACAGCTGGCTGCCGACAGCGATGGTGGCACCTACTCCTGTGAGCGCTTTACTACACGCCGTGGCTGTGGTGAAAGCGGGTGTCTTTGGTTTTGCCCGGGCGATTGGTTTTATTATTGGTCCTGAGTTATTACAGGAGAGTGGCACAGCAAGTGTTCTGGCTGGTTTTACTGCAGCTACAATATTGATTGCTTCTCTTATTGCTATACGCCAGGATAACTTAAAAATGCGCCTTGCCTATTCTACGGTAGGTCATTTATCTTACATTGTTCTGGGCCTGACAATGCTTTCACCCAGTGCTTGGACAGGTGGACTACTCCATATTGTCAACCATGCCATGATGAAGATTACCCTCTTTTTCTGTGCCGGTGCCATCTACGTCAGAACACACTGCCAGAACGTAAGTGAGATGAATGGTATTGGTCGGCAGATGCCAATTACCATGAGCGCTTTTGCTTTAGCCTCAATCGGGCTGGCAGGGTTACCGCCAATCAACGGATTCATTAGCAAGTGGTATCTGGTTCAAGGGTCATTCGATGTGGGGCAGACAGCTTTCGCTGTCATCTTTCTCCTCAGCGGTTTACTCAATGCCGGTTATCTCCTTAGTGTCGTTGTCCGTGCCTTTTTTGCCCCTTCAAACCGATTTATTAAGTTTGGAGAAGCATCACCTTTAATGACGATTCCATTGGCACTGACGGCTGTGTTCTCACTTTTGCTGGGACTTTTCCCCACCCAATTCCCTTACTTCTATCAATTAGCTTCAAGTGTTGCCAGTAAAGTTCTCGGTGGAGGTGGGCTATGAAGCGAACCTGGTTAGCAGTTTTTGTAACTATATTTGTCATTTTTGTCCTGATTGAGTTTTTATTAGAAAGTGCACATGGTCATATTGTTTTCCCATGGTCTCACATTGTCGGATTCTTTTCCCTGTTTGGACTAATAGGCTGTCTGGCTCTCATGGGATTTGCTAAGCTTCTCGGGCATTACTGGCTAGAGCGTAAGGAGAATTATTACGATAAGAATGATGACAATGAGTAATTTTCCATTAGCAATTATCTTTGTGCTTGGGGCTATTCTACTTCCAGTATTGCCTCGCAGGATACGTTCCTCTGCATACTTGGTAGTTTCGGCGGTGGCATTTGTTTTTCTTCTGCAGTTACAGACGGGAGCAAGCCTGACTTTCCCTTTTCTTAATTACGAACTTATAGTGTGCCGGGTAGATAGGCTCAGCCTCGTCTTCGGCTATGTCTTTGTCATCATGGGATTTCTGGGCGGCGTATATGGTTTTCACGTCAAAGACACCATACAACAAGTGGTGGCTTTACTCTACGTCGGTAGTTCATTAGGTGTGGTCTTTGCTGGTGATCTATTCACCCTGCTTGTCTTTTGGGAGATAATGGCAATATCTTCCCTCTTTCTTATCTGGGCGCGGAGAAGACCAGAGTCGAGGAAAGCGGGTTTTCGCTATTTGTTGGTTCACGCCTTTGGTGGTAGCATCCTCATGGCTGGTATTCTCTTGCATATTGGGCAGACCGGTTCAATATTGTTCAACCACTTTGAAGGGGGAATAGCTTCATATTTAATTCTTTTTAGTTTTGCCTTAAATGCTGCTGTTCCACCACTTAATGCTTGGCTGCCTGACGCTTATCCTGAAGGTACCGTTACCGGTAGTGTTTTCTTGAGTGCGTTCACCACCAAAGTAGCCGTCTACGCACTAGCTCGAGGGTTTGCCGGTCTAGAACTACTGATGTGGGCTGGTGCGGTTATGGCAGTCTACGGTGTGGTTTTTGCTTTTCTCGCTAACGATGGCCGGCGTCTGCTTGCTTATCATATTATTAGCCAGGTTGGCTATATGGTCTGTGGTGTTGGCATAGGTACCGAGATGGCTGTTAACGGTGCTACTGCCCATGCTTTTGCTCATATACTATATAAGGGCTTGCTGTTTATGGGTATGGGCACTGTCCTCTATGCCACCGGGCGGAGTAAAGCCACTGAACTGGGAGGACTATTCCGATCAATGTGGCTTACTCTGATATTTTTCATGGTCGGTGCCTTCTCAATTTCCGGTGTCCCGCTCTTCAGTGGCTTTGTGAGTAAGTCTATGGTAATACACGCTGCTGAACTTGAGCAACAGGGAGCAGTTGTTCTCCTGCTCAGTTTAGCTTCCATTGGTACCTTTCTTTCTATCGGCTTGAAGCTCCCGTATTTTACTTGGTTTAGCACTGACCGCGGACTCAAACCAGAACCTGTGCCGCTGGGTATGTACCTAGGCATGGGACTGACCTCAGTAATATGCATCGTTATCGGTGTTTATCCGGCATTACTTTATAACCTTCTACCTTTTGCAGTTCATTATCAGCCTTATACTGCCCCTCACCTGATAGAAACAATGCAATTGTTGATTTTCACTGGTGCAGGCTTCTGGTTGGTAAGGAACAGACTTCATGTTGAGGCAACCATTACGCTGGATACCGACTGGTTCTATCGAAGACCATCCCGCTTGGCTTACAAAATATTTAGTGTTTGGGTGTCAAATTTGTTTGGTTATGTGGAAAACCTGTCCCTCCAACTTGTCCGGTTTTTGGTCCGGCTGGGTGCCAATCCGGCAGGCTTCCTTGTTGATACTAGCAGGTCAGCTAGATACGTTTTCCTCACGACTAGGAAGCCAACCCCTGAACCTCCAACCTTTAGCCCCGACCGCTATCGAATTACACTAGGAGTAATGGTGCTAGTAGTACTGTTGAGTCTTGTTGTCCTGCTTGCTTGGGACTTTTTCGTTTAGTAATCCTATCTGATGGTAATGGCGAGGATAATCTAAGGTTAAGTCAAGTCGAAACTGAAGTAAGCAGCCAGTAGGAACAGTGCTATCAAGGTAACATTGCACCAGCTTAGCCGGAAAAATTTCCTTGACTTGAAACGTAGCCCGGCAATAAGTATTAAGGTCATTGCCATGACGGCTAAGGCAATGATAAGATTGCTCTCTGAGACTGAAGCCAGAACCGGGCCCTTCAAATAGAGCAAGTCATCTATGGAGATGATGGTCAGATTATAGAGGTTGCTACCAAGCATGTTGGCAATAGCCATATCTCTGGCTCCCATTCTCATAGCGGCGAAAGAAACGGTAATTTCAGGTAGGGTGGTGGTGAAAGCGAGGAGAATACTCCCCACAAAGCTCTTTCCCCAACCAGTCACCAGAGCTATTTCATTCCCAATCATCGCCAGCCAAATTCCGGCGCCAATGATAACAACCGCCGATATCGCAAAATATAGATACACTCTCTGAACAGCTTGCTCCCCGTAGCCCATCTTGGTTTCTTTGAGGGCTGGCTGGCGCCGTTCGAAAAGGAAAACTATCCTCATAAAAACAACATATAAGATGATGATAATAGGTGTATACCAGCCAATCCAGCCTATACCCATGGCATGAAATCTATTGCTGATGAAGACAAAAACAGCGACGAACAGCATCAATAGCAAGCTGAGCCATCCTGTCAGTTGATGGGTGCGGCTGGCTGCTGCCAAGAGAGAACTATTTTGACTAGCAATGTCAAGAAGAGCCAGATTGAAAAGGTTAAAGGCATTAGCTCCGAAGAGATTCCCCACAGTCAAATCCGGCGCCCCAACCAAGGTTACTGCACTTACCCCGTTGAAAAGTTCTGGCAATGAGGTAATCATGGCAAGGAGGATAAGCCCTATCCAGACTCCACCAAGGCCAGTTTTCTCAGCGATAATATCTCCATACTTGGCTACCTTCTTACCCGAGAAGAAAATGATTAGAATGCAAAAAATAAACTTAATCCAGACCAAAAGTTATCTCCTTCGCTCAATTCACTTTATTAGCGCCAGTTGAAAATGTCAACACTTGCTTTATTTAAGAGAAGATGGTTATAATAGTAAGGTTATTTTAATCGGTGTAAGAATTTGTACATTTATCGTATCTACAGTTGATTCTCCTTTTTCCACTTAAACTTATGCTACAATAACGTGGTTTTGCCTCCGACTCATTTGCTGGCTAGATAAAAAGAGATTTACTAAATGATGGCAGAATTTGAAGGCAGAGAAGTAGTCAGAACGGAAACCCAATTACCATCTATAGAGCTGTTAATGTTGTCCTTGGCATTTTATACTATTCCTTACTTAAAGTTACAGAAGAAACTTCTTCTCCAATCGTTGTCAGCGTTTTCATGTTCTGGATATCTAGATTAGTTGTTAACTTTGATAGTGCGACGTTACCATTAGTGCCTTGCGAAAGGCCCAAGCTTGCCCTTACGCAGGCTGCAAAGTATAATGAAACTGATAGCCCCTGTAGCTCAGGTGGATAGAGCACTAGCCTCCGGAGCTAGGTGCGAGCGTTCGAGTCGCTCCAGGGGCGCTTTAGTGCAGAGGAGAATGAAATGACGAATAAACTTATAGAAATCAGATGGCACGGTCGTGGCGGGCAAGGGGCAGTTACTTCAGCTGAATTGGTAGCACAAGCAGCTATAGATGAAGACAAGTTTGCTCAAGCATTCCCTAGTTTTACTCCAGAAAGGCGGGGAGCCCCTGTCCTAGCCTTTAACCGCGTTAATAGTGAAGAACCAATCAGGACAAGAGCCGAAGTAGACCAACCTGATGTAGTGATTATTCTTGACCCTAGCCTGTTATCTATCGTAGATGCTACCTCAGGATTGAAAGAGAACGGCACAGTTATAATTAATTCAAAAAAATCAACCGAGCAAATCAGGTCTGACTTTGGCATCAAAGGGAGACTAGCTACTGTTGACGCTAACACGATTGCTGAAGAGGAATTAGGTGTACTCATTGTCAATACTACCATGGTTGGAGCCTTGATAAAAGCGACTGGCATCATCAGATTAGAATCAATGAAGGAACCTCTAGAAAAGCGTTTCGGTAGATTAGCCGAACGTAACTTCAAAGCTATGAATAGAGCGTATAAAGAAACTTTAATAGGAGAGCGATAATAATGGCAAAAACAAAAACTAAACCTGAAGCTAGAGCTGAAGGTGAATTAAGCTGGAAAGAGGTAGAGATTGGCTGTATTATAACTGAGCCAGGGAATTCCAGTAAAGTCAAGACTGGTGACTGGCGTTCGCAACGGCCAGTCGTTGATTTTAGCAAATGCAATAAATGTACCCTCTGCTATTATTACTGCCCTGAGGGATGCATTGCCAAGAAATCTGATGGATATTTTGAAGCTGATTTATTCTTTTGCAAGGGGTGTGGCATCTGCGCTGAGGAGTGCCCGAAAGACGCAATAACCATGGTAGAGGAGGAGAAATAATGGCAAAAAGGTCAGGACTAGAAGTTTCGATAGCAGTTGCCGATGCTGCCAAATTAGCTAATGCCGATGTAGTGGCGGCTTACCCGATAACCCCGCAGACCCATATTGTCGAACACTTGGCAGAGTTGGTAGCTAATGGAGAGATGAAGGCTTCCTATGTTCCGGTTGAATCGGAACATTCGGCAATGAGTGCTTGCGTCGGTGCCTCAGCAGTGGGAGCTCGAACCTTTACTGCTACTGCCAGCCAGGGATTAGAGTTAATGCACGAAGTGTTATATATTGCCTCCTCGATGCGATTGCCGATAGTCATGGCAGTGGCCAACCGGGCCTTGTCAGCCCCAATCAGTATTTGGAGCGACCATTCTGACGCTATGGCAGTGCGGGACACCGGTTGGATACAAATATTTGTTGAGAATGGGCAAGAGACGGTTGATAATGTCATTTGTGCCTTTCGTATTGGTGAAGATAAACGAGTTTTACTGCCAGTGATGATTCACCTTGATGGTTTTTCTCTAACTCACGTAATTGAGCCAATAATACTCCCTGAACAGAACGAAGTTGACGAGTTTCTGCCCTCATTTAAATATCCCTTACCGCTAGACCCAGAAAAACCGGTATCAATGGGACCTCTTGGGGTACCTTCCATTTATACCGAAGTAAAGTGGGCACAAGAAATAAATCTGGAGGCGGCTAAAGAGGTAATTCTTGAGTGTTGGCGGGAGTTTGGCAAAACCTTTGGCCGCTACTACTCGCCGATTGAAAGTTACCATAGTGAAGAAGCTAAAGTCTTATTAGTAACTATGGGTAGCCTCAGCGAAACAGCAATGGTTGCTGTGGACAAGATGAGAAGTGAAGGCAAGTCAGTCGGACAGTTGAAGATTCGCCTGTGGCGGCCTTTCCCCTTTGCTGAACTTCGTCAGGCAGTTAAGGATGCCGAAGTTGTCATTGTACTAGATAGAGCTATCTCTTTCGGTGGGCCAGGTGGGCCAGTTTGCTCCGAGATTAAGGCAGCTTTATACCACGAAGCTAAGAAACCAAAGGTGATCGGCTTCATTGGTGGTTTGGGCGGCAGAGATATTTCCTTGTCCGAATTTGAGGAAATGATTAACCAAGGTATAAAAATTGCACAAACGGGAAGTAAAAGAGAATTTGAAATGTATGGAGTGAGAGAATGATGGAAAAGACAGCAGTTCATGGTCCTGGAATAATAACTGAAGACGAGCCTTTCGCTCCTGGTCACAGAGCTTGCAGTGGTTGCGGGGAGGCTCTGGCAGTTAGACTGGCGGCCAAAGTCATAGGAAATAACGCCATCATTGTTAATGCTACCGGGTGCATGGAAGTCGTTGCCACACCATTCCCTTATACTTCTTGGCGCATTCCCTGGATTCATACCTTATTTGAGAATGCGGCAGCGGTAGCTTCGGGAGCCGAAGCAGGTTTGAAAGCCATGGTAAAGAAAGGAATACAGCCGGAACGGAATATTAAGATAGTCGCTATGGGTGGTGACGGTGCCACTAGTGACATCGGGCTTCAGGCATTGTCTGGGGCACTGGAAAGGGGACATGATTTTCTCTATATTTGTCTGGACAACGAGGCTTATATGAATACTGGAATTCAAAGGTCATCGGCCACACCATTCGGTGCTTCAACAACAACTTCTCCAGCGGGTAAAGAGAGCATAGGGCAGGTAACTTGGAAAAAAAACTTGTCTGCTATTGCTGTAGCTCACGATATACCATATGTTGCTACTGCTTGCCCCAGTTACCATCGTGATTTAATGAGAAAAGTGACTAAGGCTTTGGAAATTCCAGGACCAGCTTATATCCATGTCCTATCAGTTTGTCCCACCGGCTGGAGATGCCCCACTAATATAACGATCAAGGTAGGCCGCTTGGCAGTGAGAACAGGTGTGTTTCCATTATATGAAGTAGAGAATGGGCAATATAAACTTAGTATAAACTTGCCTCAATTGACACCGGTAAAAGAATATCTCCAGTTACAAGGAAGATTCCGTCATCTAACTGATGATACTATAAAAATAATCCAAGAGAGAGTGAAGCTAGAATATTCCAAGCTTGTGGAACTGGCAAGTAAAACTGGAGAGCAGGAAACTTCCAAAGAATAACATACGAGTTCAGACAGCCAAAATCGAGACCCTTGGTCTGAATCAGAGTTGCTCCTCAACGGATGCTCTGCTATACTTCAATTACGGGGTGTAGCGCAGTCCGGTAAGCGCGCATGGTTTGGGACCATGAGGTCGGAGGTTCAAATCCTCTCACCCCGACCATAAATTGAGAGAACTGAAATATAACACCAAAAACCCGTATCTAGACAGCAATGTTTAATACTGCTGGTAAGACGTAGAAATGGGCTGGCAGTTCACCAAGCAACTCGCCATCGGCTTGGAGCGGTAACGGTTCATTAGAGCGTATTTCTAGTTCTCTGGCTCTCTTCATTGTTACTTTGGGATGAGTTAGATGAGTACCTTTGTACACTCGCGGCAATGACCAGAGAAGATCCGGCTTACTTACGTCACCTATTATCAGTACGTCAAGATGCCCATCAGTGAGATTGGCATCAGGTGCAGCAAGCATGCCACCACCGCCATACTTGCCGTTGCTCATCAGGACCGTACAAATCTTTCTTTCTTCTGCCTTACCATCTACAACAAGAGATACTTCCTTATTCTTATAAAACAAAAGAGTGGCAAGTAACCCCGCTAGATAAGAAGCAGTGCTGTTTAGGACCTTAAACTTCTGAGTAGTAGCCCTAACTATTTCAGCATCAAAGCCTAAGCCAGCAAAGTTTACAAATAATCGCTTCACCATCTGGCCATTACTAAAGTATTCAACGACTCCAACGTCCACAGTAAATTTCTTGGGGCAGGTAAGACATTGGCAAGCTTCCTTATATGCCCGCGATACACCGAGAGTACGAATATAATCACTACCTGTTCCCGTGCTTATAATACCCAGCGTTACACCGGCAATGTTACCGGCATCATACAAACCATTTACCACTTCGTTAATTGTGCCATCACCCCCAACTGATATTACTAGCTCGTAGCCTTTTTCAGCCGCTGATTTAGCTAGCTCTCTCGCATGACCAGATGCCTCAGTCAAATCATGTTCGAAATATAGTCCAATATTTTGCAGCCAGTGCATAATCTGGGGCCACTTCTTGGCAGTTCTCCCGGCACCAGCAACTGGATTAACGATTAGCCTTGCATACAATAGTACACAACCTCCTAAAACTACCACAACACAAAGTTAATTTTATACACCAGATAGTATAGCATATTATACTAGGGCACGAAGATACTTGACATAAATCGTTAAATAGTTTTAGCACATGGATTGACAAGTATTATTAGGATTGGTAAAATTCAGCAGTTGTATGCGGCAAACGGATTCCAGTTACCGTATATAGCAGCAAGATTTACCTAAACTTAAAGGGGTTATGAAGTGAAAGAGATAAAGATTATACCTTGCTTGGATGTCAAAGATGGCAGGGTAGTCAAAGGGATAAACTTTGTCAATCTACGAGATGCTCGAGATCCCGTGGAGGCAGCAGAGGCTTATTGCCGAGAAGGCGCTGATGAGCTTGTTTTTCTCGATATAATGGCTACGATGGAAAGCAGAGGAACAATGAGAGAATGGGTTAAACGAGTGGCGGACAAAGTTACTGTCCCATTTGCTGTTGGCGGTGGCATCAGAGATACCAAAGATATGGAAGATTTGTTTGACCTCGGTGTACATAAGGTCTCAATCAATACTGCCGCAGTGAAAAATCCCGAACTCATAAGAGAAGCTTCAAGGAAGTTTGGCAAAGAGAAACTTGTTGTTGCCATTGATGGCCGGAAAAATCTTCTGGGAAATGAATTCCCCAGACTTGAGGTAGTAGTCAGGAGTGGTAGTGATGCTACGGGGATGGATATTGTGGCATGGGCAAAAAAGGTGGAAGAGTTAGGTGCTGGCGAGATTCTCCTCACCAGCAAGGACGCCGATGGGACAAAAGAAGGATATGACCTAGAAATGACAAGGGCGGTTGCCGAAACAGTAAACATACCGGTTATCGCGTCAGGCGGAGCTGGTAAACTAGAACACCTCTACGAAGCAGTAATCATAGGGAAAGCAGCGGCAGTCCTGGCTGCTTCTATTTTCCACTTTGGAGAAATATCTATATCTGAAGCTAAAAAATATTTAAGAGAAAGAGGAATATTGGTAAGAGTTTAAAGGAGGTGACTGAGATGTCTTTAAGTAAACCCAATGTGAGCGCGGCAACTCTAACTAGAAGTCGGGTGCAGGTAGCCCCGTCTGGATTGTGCGTTACCTGTCTCGATGGTTGTACTGGTCTTTGCGAAGTGGGAAAGTCAGCTACTAAGGGAAGAGAGGTTATTTATCCTCAACCATTTGGCAAGGTAATCGCCGGTGCAGATAAGGAGTATCCGGTAGATTTCTCTTATTTTAATATTCAGGGTACCTGTGTTGGTGCCGTTGGTGTCGAGGCAGATTCAGATAAGGCTTTTTTCCCTGCGGTAGATGTCTCTACTGGAATCGGTGCCAGAGATAAGATAAAGTTGAATGTCCCCTTCTTTACCGGGGCTCTCGGTTCTACCGAGATTGCTAGGGTTCACTGGGAGGGTATGGCAATAGGCGCTGCTATTTCCGGAACAATTATTGTTGTCGGTGAAAATGTCTGTGGCATGGACCCTGAGGCAGAGTTTAAAAATGGCAGGGTAATCCAGTCTCCTGAGATGGAGAGAAGAGTCAACATCTTCAAAGAATGGCAGCAAGGTGCTGGCGAAATCGTGGTTCAATATAATGTTGAAGATGGTCGCCTTGGTGTGCCTGAGTATGTGCTGGATAAGCTTGGAGTTAAAGCAGTGGAAGCCAAGTGGGGGCAAGGGGCCAAGAGTATTGGTGGTGAGGTAAAGCTGGAATCACTAGTCCGTGCCAAGCAATTGAAGGAACGAGGCTATTTAGTTTTCCCCGACCCAGATGATGTTGTAGTTCAGGAGGCCTTCAAAATTGGTGCCTTTCATGAGTTTGAAAGACATTCTCGCCTAGGAATGATAGATGAGAAGGCCTACGTAGATGAATTTGTCAAGGAAGCAGAAAGACTTCGAAGCCTCGGTGCCAAACATATCAGTCTTAAGACAGGAGCCTACCGACCTTCTGATTTAGCAAGGGCAGTCAAGTGTGCCTCAGAAGCTAAAGTTGACCTACTCACTGTTGATGGTGCTGGCGGTGGTACCGGAATGAGTCCGTGGCGGATGATGAACGAATGGGGTATTCCTACGGTCTATATAGAGTCTCTGCTTTACAATTATCTTTCCCACCTGGAAAAGAAAGGTGCTTTTATCCCGAACTGTGCTATTGCCGGCGGCATTGCGCTTGAAGACCAGGTATTTAAGGCTCTCGCCTTAGGTGCACCATATATCAAGGCAGTTTGCATTGGACGGGCCAGTCAGACAGCAGCCATGGTAGGCAAAACAGTTGGTGAAAAAGCTCGGGAAGCCTTGGAAACCTCTGAAGAAAAAGAGGAGGCTATCTTCAGAACCTTTGCCACTACCGCCAAGCTTAAGGAAAGGTATGGCAAAGACTTTGGCAGAATTCCTCCCGCCGCAATCGGCATGTACACTTATTATGACCGATTAGTTACCGGTCTCCAGCAGCTTATGGCCGGGGCAAGAAAATTTGCCCTGAAATATATATCAAGGGATGACCTGATGTCCTTGACCAAAGAGGCTGCTGAAGTTTCAGGGATCCCTTACCTTATGGAAGCAGATGCGGAAAAGGTTAAACAAATTCTTTCCGGGTAAACATTGAATTTCATTAAGGAAAGAGATTCCCCTTTCATTTAACATAAAATAAGAAATCAGATTAAAAGACTCCACTTTGACACTTCATCTAGAGCAAGTTAAAATAAGTACAGTTTCGCGGGAGTAACTCAGTTGGCAGAGTCCCTGCCTTCCAAGCAGGTTGTCGCGGGT
>CAZWYS010000037.1:0-16228 GCA_964638295.1 uncultured Dehalococcoidaceae bacterium | reverse complement strand
CTACCACACCCCCTGTGTCCCCCTCTCCTTCAAAGGAGAGGGGGAGAGGTTTTGGGGAAGAGGGACTTCGTCCCTCTTAAACTCCCTGTTTATTTGGAGGCAGAGCCCACTATTAAGTAGTTGCGCTAGAATAATAGAGGGTATCTGCCATACTCCCTGATTGCCCTGACCATTTCTACATAATTCTCGGGGTTAACGGCACCGTGAATTGAGTTGCTGGACATACAGATATACCCTCCCCCCTTGCCCGCCTTTCGGATACAATCTTTCACCGCTTCGTGGACTTCTTCCTTGCTTCCCCAACTGAGCAGGTGGCCGCAGTCCACGTTTCCCATCAAACACACCCTGTCGCCATATTTCGCCTTGACTTCCGCAAGGTCCATCCCGGCTACAGGGTCGATGGGGTTAATGCCATCCACTCCGGTTTCCAGAATGATGTCAAAGATAGCCCAGATGTTCCCGTCAGTATGCTTAAGGCAGGGTATGCCCCGGCGGTGGCAATACTGGACGATCTTCTTAAGGCTGGGGGCGATAAACCTTTCCGTATATTCGGGGGATACCATAGGCCCATGAGTGAAAGCCCAGTCTCCGGTCTCAACCATAATATCAACACCAACGTCAATTAAATTCTTAACATATCTCGTGTAGTAATCATCGGCGATCTGATTCAGCCGGTCTATAATACCGGGATTTCTTATCATATCCTTGAAAAGGTCATCCTGCGCACGAAGGCTGTCGCTTACTGTAAAGAACGGTCTGACCCCGGCAATAACGGCTCTCTTGCCCTTGAATCTCCTTACCGCGGCTTCAATTTCTATGTATCGCGAGGGGAGGTCCGGGTCTGGACCCACGTAGGTATCAAGGTCCTTCTCTGACTTAATCGCTGGCTCCACAAGCATCGGGTTAAGCTGCGACGCGCCCGTATAACGTCTGATGGCACCCCACTGGTCACGGACAACCCCCTTCGCTTCATCCACGACTTCATACTTGGCCGTTTTCAGTTCGTGGTAACAGATAGCATCGAGGTCCATGTATTCGCAGAAGTCCTCATAGGATAAGCCCGGCTTTATGGCATTTATTATCCTCTGGTCAATGTCCAGTTCAAAGGTAGGGATCATATCGGGCTCCTGGCGATTGATTGCCTTCAGCACCCGCTCGACATTAGTAAGGCTCTGCATCTTGGTTCCCCCCTTTACCTATTTACCAGGCTTTTAGCTTTGGCAACTGCCTCAACCGCATCCTTGGCATAAGCATCAGCCCCAATTTGGTCAGCAAAGGACTGCGTTACCGGCACACCACCAACCATTATCTTAATCCTGTCTCTCAATCGGGCAGCCTTTAGCGCGTTTACCGTTTCGCCCATCTCGGGCATACTGAAGGTTAATAAAGCCGATAACCCGAGGATATCAAAGTCACCCTTCTTGATTACATCACAAAACTTTTCGGGTGACACATCGGTGCCCAGGTCAACTACCTCCCAACCATTTCCCTCCAGCATCATAATGACGATACTCTTGCCAATGCTGTGCAGGTCACCCTTAACCGTCCCGATGGCATACTTACCAATGTAAGCAACCCCTTTCTTTGCCAGTTCAGGCCGTAACAACTCTATTGATGCTTTCATAGCGTCTCCCGCCATCAGCAACTCGGGAAGGAAGATCTCACCCTTCTCAAACGAGTCACCTATTTTATCCATTGCCGGTAAGAGTCCCTTATCTAATATTTCTTTAGCTGGTATTCGCCCAGCTAATGCTTTGCCCGTAAGGTCTCCCGCTTTGAAGACATCTCCTTCCGTAACGCTATTAATAAGTTCAGCAAGATTCATTTAACCATCTCCTCAATATCACTGTTACTGACCGATTATTAAAGCCCCTCAACTTCTTTAATCAGCGCACTTAAGAAATCTTTTTCCGCCACCACCCCGATTTTTTTACCTTTCTTAAAGATGACTCCCCTGCCCTTGCCGCAGGCGATACCGACATCGGCGTCCCTAGCTTCGCCGGGGCCATTGACCACGCAACCCATCACCGCCACCTTTATCGGTCTCTTAATCTTGAGCAGCTTTTCTGCCACCGCCTCAGCTAATTTTACAACATCAACCTCCGCCCGACCACACATCGGGCAACTGACCAGAATGGGGCCGTGCTGGCGCAGGTCAAGGCTTTTCAGGATTTCATAGCCGGCAATGACTTCTTCGCGGGGGTGGGTGGTCAGCGAGACGCGGATGGTATCGCCAATGCCCATATAAAGCAGGGTGCCAATGCCCACGGCGCTGCGGATAACGCCGGTCCTGGGTGTGCCCGCTTCGGTAATCCCGATGTGCAGTGGATAGGGTATCTTTTCGGCAATACTACGGTAGGCTTCAATCGTCGTCGGCACGTCAAAGGCTTTCAGTGAGACCTTAATCAGGTCAAAGTCGAGGCTTTCCAGCAGCCGTATCTGCTGCAAGGCGGCATCTACCATGCGCCGGGCAACGGTCAATTCGGGGTTAGCTGTTTTTGGCAGGCTACCAGCATTCAACCCGATGCGGATAGGGACACCCCTTTCTTTAGCTGCCAGCGCCACCGCTTTGACTTTTTCCGGCTCATCAATATTACCCGGGTTAAGGCGAAGTCCGTCAGCGCCGGCTTCCAGCGCCATCAAAGCCAGGCGATAGTCAAAGTGAATATCGGCAATTATGGGTATGGAGATGCCCTTCTTTATTGATGCTATCGCCCGGGCGGCTTCGGCATCAGGCACCGCTACCCGCACCAGCTCGCAGTCGCCGTCCTCAAGCTCCTTAATCTGGGCAACGGTCGCTTTAACATCACGGGTATCGGTCTTGGTCATTGACTGCACCACGATGGGGGCGCCACCACCGACAGTCACGCTGCCGATTTGAATGGGCTTGCTGATTCGCCTCAGGTTCATGGTTTTATTCTCTACCTTACCCCCTTAATCCCCCTCTCCTTCAAAGGAGAGGGGGAGGGTTATGGGAGAGGGACTCCGTCCCTCTAAAACTCCCTTTAAGCATATATTTAAGATTAGCCTCTCTCTGCTGCTCCTACGGTATCAAGCTCTCACCACTGATAATACGAATGATATCCTGATACGTTATAGCTAAAAAGAAGGCGATGAGCATGGCAAAGCCAATAAAGTGTATCAGGCCTTCCGTCCTAGGTGCCACACGCTTACCCCGCCGCACCCACTCCAGAAGGACAAAAACAATCCTTCCCCCGTCCAGCGCTGGCAGGGGGAGAAGATTAATTATCGCCAGGTTTATACTGAGGAAGGCAGCAAATTCGAGCAGCGGGCTGAACCCGGCTTTAGCCACCTCGCCGGTCATTTGAGCAATGCCTACCGGCCCGGTAACAACAGTCGGCACCGTGCCAATAATCATGCTGATAATTCCATTTTTAAACAGAACAAAAGTTTCAATACACTCTTTTACCCCCATCGGTATCGCCTGCCAGAAAGGATAATACTCTCTGACCAGAGCCGGCGATGAAGTCCTGACGGCAACGCCAATTGCCCCTTCACCGGCGGGAGGCCGCCACCTTGGTGCTAACTGAACTTCCTCAGTAGCTAAATCACCGTGTTTGACGAGCACGGGAATTTCTCTACCCAGGTTAAGCTGAACATAGCGTTGCAGGTTGCTAACATTATTTACGGCGTTTCCCTCCACCTCAAGGATGGTGTCCCCGGGTTCAATGCCAGCACGGGCGGCGGGTGAGGCGGGAGCCACCTCTTCCACCAATACCTGTCCGGACACCACATTAGAAGGCACCATAAATGCAATTGAGAAAAGAAGGAGAGGGAGCAGGAAATTCATCAGGGAACCAGCACTGAGTACCAGCAGCCGGGTGGCGATGCCCTTACTGGCCAAGCTTCCAGGCACCTTGGGGTCTTCCTCGCCAGCCATCTTCACAAATCCGCCCAGAGGTATGGCATTAAGCGAGTAACGCGTTTCACCCCTCTTTACCGAGAATAATCTCGGCGGGAAGCCAAGTCCGAATTCATCCACCCTCACCCCGGAAGCTTTGGCGGTAAAAAAGTGCCCGAGCTCGTGGGCGATGATAAGCACCACCAGTACACCAATGAAAGCTACTATCGTAATCAACATTTGTCTCTACTCACCAGCTGGTAAATCTTTTCCCTGGCCCAGGCATCAGCCGCCATTATTTCCTCCAGGGCAGGGTTGGCTATTACCTGATGCTGCTCCAGCGTACGCTCGATTAGGGCGGCAATATCAACAAACCTGATGCGCTGCGCAAGGAAAAGTGCCACTGCTTCTTCATCGGCAGCACAGAGCACTGCCGGACAGGTCCCGCCTTTCCTGCCCGCCTCAATAGCCAATCTCAAGCAGGGAAACAGTTCAAAGTCGGGCGATTCAAAATTAAGGTTGTTAATGAGACTCCAGTCAATCCGGGGGAGCCGGGGGTTGGGCAGGCGGTCAGGATAGGACAGGGCATACTGAATAGGTATCCGCATATCAGGGTAACTGAGCTGGGCTTTAATTGAGCCATCAATAAACTCCACCATAGAATGAATGACGCTCTGCGGGTGGATGATAACGCTGATACTTTCAAAAGGCATATTAAAGAGACAGTGAGCTTCAATCACTTCAAGCCCCTTGTTCATCAGAGTAGCCGAGTCAATGGTGACCTTTCTCCCCATCTGCCACGAAGGATGTCTCAAGGCCTGCGCCAACGTAACCTCTTGCAACTGCGCCAGTGAATAGTTACGGAAAGGGCCTCCGGAGGCGGTCAAAATAATCCGGGCTGCTTTCTGCTTCTCGCCGTTGAGGCATTGCCATATGGCGCTATGCTCGCTGTCAATGGGCAGAATCTGCGCCCCGCTCCGCTCGGCTTCACCGGTAATAATCTCGCCAGCCATCACGATAGACTCTTTATTGGCCAGGGCAATATTCTTACCCGCTTTTATCGCCGCCAGCGTCGGGCTTAGCCCGGCTTTTCCCGAAATGGCAATAACCACCGTATCCACCCGGGGGTGACAGGCGATATCTTCCAAGGGCAAGAACTTGCACTTTTTATCCGCCAGGTGAGCCGGCGCCCCGTCATCCCCATTGCCAACCGGTGAATAGCAGACAAACTCCGGTTTGAACTCTTTAATCTGCTCCGCCAGTAATGCAATGTTTTTCCCCGCCGCCAGCCCCACGATAGAAAATCGCCGGGGCAAAGCGCGAACGACATCAAGGGTCTGCTGACCTATGGAGCCGGTTGAGCCCAGAACGGCCAACCTTTTCACCAAATCGCCCATATCACCTAATATCTTACAACAAATGTGTTCATAAATGTAATCTGGGAGAAGTATTCCGAGGTAAGCCGCACCTGGCAAAAGTTTTGCGGAATGTTACCGGGTACCGCCAAAGAATAATCGGGAAGGTGGCGAGAAGGCAGAGTGGACATTTAACCTAATCGCAATAGTTAAATAGAGTATGCGCCGAACAGAGTATTAATCGGCAGCACGATTGTTACCCTTATCTTCACAAACCGGCATCATCCAGTTCGCCAACAGGTTCAATTTCCACCAGGTTAGGGAGTTCAAAAAGGCGAGCACTTCGTTCCGCGTAGGACAAATCCTGCCACGAATTCTGGAATTCCCTTTCTGTGCCACAATACTTGCAGACGCCCCGGCTGGTGGGACCTTTAGCGCCCTCAATTATCCAGTAATGCTTACATTCATTCTTGCTGGCTGGCTCTCCCGTTTTTTCTTTAAGTTTCTGCCTCATCATTCATTCCCTCACTTTCCAGTCAGAAGTAGTTTATCTCAGGAGATAAGCTCTGTATGTGACTTTTGTCCCATTCAGGGAATGATGAGGCAATATTTGCCCGCAAGAAAGGTATGAAGCAGAGCAAAGAAAAAGAAGCAGAGAAGGTAATAAGAGGAAAAAGATTACCGGCTCTCAGACGGCTCCGGTTCTTCTTCAATAATTATCTCAAAGGGGCAGCTTATGGCACCGGTGGGGCACACATCTTCACATCTGGTACACCACCTGGTGCACTGCTGGCACTCTTCCTTTTCGATAACAGTGACGACATTACCAACGACCTTAAACGCACCACAGTAGCATACGCTGACACATAACCCGCAGCCATTACATTTTTCCCGGTCTACTACCGGCATTTCACACATTTTTTATCAATCTCCACACATTACATCTTAGAACCGGCGCCACCCGGTTGTCTGCGACTTTTGTCTCAACCGGCTACTCCCGCCGCTTCTCTAAGTGCCTGCTTATCAGTAATTATTATGCGATGGCGCTCCAGTCTGACCTTTCCTTCCTCTTCCAAAACCTTTAGCGACCTGCCGACCATTTCCCGGGCAGTGCCCGCCATCGCTGCCATCTCCTGGTGGGTGAGCCGCAGCTTCTTCCCAATCCCATCGCCGGCATAATTAAGGAGTATCTTGGCCACCCTGCCGGTAACATTGCGAAAAGACAGGTCTTCCACCAGTGAAATCAAATGCTCGACTCGCTGCGATAGAACCTGGATTACATTTGAGGCTACCCGGGAATAATCTTTAAGGACAGCCTCAAGGTCGCTTCTTCTTATCGCGTAGAGAGCAACCTCTCCCATGGCCTCAGCACTAGCCAGGTTGGTGCCGCCGTCAAAGATGGAAAAATCGTTAAAGGATTCACCGGGACGCGCCAGATAGAGAATCTGCTCTTTGCCATCAGCTGATGTCTTGAACACCTTCACCACACCGGAAACGACAAAATATAACGTCTTAGCCGGCTCACCTTCAAACAGGATTATCTCTCCCCTCTCCGCTGTTCTCTCGAAGATGAGCTTGCTAACCGAACCAAGCTCGTCGAGACTCAGTCCGGCAAAGTAGGACAAGGACTTCAGCAACTCTACCCGGGCAGCCATATCGCCTAGGATTATATCAGCTTCTTGCCGATTGCGCAAAAGAGGATACTTATGTTATCTTCGGGAGCAATCTCAGAGTAAACTACGACGCTGTCAAGCAGCTTTTTGAAAGCAGTAACCGACCCCGGGTTCAGTTACAATGTACCTGGGTAAGGTGGGGTCCGGTTCTACCTTACGACGTAGATGTGAAATGTAAATGCGCACGTAATCAAGGTCATCAATATACTCCCAGCCCCACACCTTCTCCAGTAGCTGCTGGTGAGTAAGAATACGGCCGGCATTCTCCAGCAAAAGGGCTAACAGGCGAAATTCTATCGGGGTCAATTTTACCCGCTCTCCATTGACCATAATCTTGCGCTCGGGGACATCCACAGTGAGAAAACCATCACCAAAGGTAATATCCTTCCCTTTCTCTGAGGAAGAAGGCAACTCAGCGCGCCGAAATACTGCCCTTACCCTGGCTACCAGCTCTTTATTCCCTACCGGCTTAATCAGGTAGTCATCAGCCCCATAGTCAAGGCCTTGCACAACATCGTCTTCGGTCTTCCGCTTACCAGTGAGCATGATAATGGGAATAGTGGTAGAGATGTCGCGAATACGGCTGCAGGCCTGCCAGCCATCCATTTTGGGCATGACCACGTCCATAAGCACCAGGTCCGGTTTATGCTCAAAGAAAAGCTTCAGGGCTTCCTGGCCATCATTAGCCTCAAGCACCTCGTACCCTTTCCCGGCAAGAACCTGAGTAATCAGCCTGACCATAGCCGGTTCATCATCGGCAATAAGAATCTTTTTTACCATTCTTCACCCTCGTCAGGTGTTTATCGTTTAGATGTTGCTACTGCTTTTCGACGCTGTTGTAACATCCGGGCAATCATTTTGGGCAATTCACGAGTACTGATGGGTTTTGACAAATAGGCGTCACAGCCAGCCGCGATAAACCTCTCTTTGTCCCCCTTCATAGCATACGCAGTAAGCGCAACAATCGGGACACGGCGGAAAGCCGGCAGCTGCCTGAGTCTTCTGGTTACCTCAAGACCGCTTAACTTGGGCAACTGAATATCCATTATGATGAGGTCAGGTTGTTCCCTGACCGCCACATCCAGGGCCTCTTCTCCGTCAATTGCCTTGAGTAGAGTATAGCTCTTATCTCTAAGGATTATTTGAATCAGTGTCATATTTTGCGGGTTGTCTTCTACAATTAATATCTTTTCTTTCATGTTTCCCTTCAAAATAACTAAATCGCTATTGGTAGAGTAAAGCTAAACCGGCTTCCCTGCCCATATTCACTCTCTACCCAAATTCGCCCGCCATGCTTTTCTATAATTTGCCTGGCAATGGTCAATCCCAGTCCGGTGCCACCTGACTCTTTAGGCAAAGGGTTTTCCAGCTGGCAGAATGAAGCGAATATTCTTTCCTGGTCCTCCTTCTTGATACCAATACCATTATCAATAACGCTAACCCGGCACCAGCTATCCTCTCTGACTGCCTCAACTTTCAACCTGCCACCATCGGGAGTAAACTTAGCGGAGTTGCTCAGCAGATTGATGAGCACCTGCCTTACTTTGGCTTTATCAGCACGAACCAAGGGGAGGCTCTTTTCGATATCAATCTCAAGGCTCTGCTTTTTTTTGCTAATCATGGGCATCACCTCATTTCTCAATAATTCAACGACACCGGGTAAAGAAATATTTCTCACCTTGAGTTCCATTTTGCCCGACTCTATTTTGGATAAGTCAAGGATATCGTTAATCAAGCCCAGCAGGTGCTGCCCGCTATCCAGAACATCGTTAAGGCACTGCTTCTGTTCCTCATTGACCGCTCCCGTCACCCCGTCCAGCATCAATTCGGAAAAGCCAATGATGACATTAAGCGGCGTCCGCAATTCATGAGACATATGAGCCAGGAATTCAGACTTTGCCCGGCTAGCTGCTTCCAGTTCCCTCGACTTCTCCATAAGTTCATGCCCTTGCGCCACCAGTTCTTCGCTCTGCGACTTAAGCTCTTCGTTCTGCGCATCCAGCTGTTCGTTCTTTTCCTGAAGTTCGCGCTCAGCCCGCTTGCGCTCGGCGATGTCAATCTGTAATCTCTCAACAAGCTTCGCATTCTCCAGCAAGAGCCTTTGCTGCTTGAGGGCATTGGCGATGGTATTTTTTATCTCGTCAGGATTGACCGGTTTGACAAAATAGGCATAGGCACCCTGGTTGATGGCATCTACTGCCGTCTCGACATTAGCGTAGCCGGTCATCATAATCACGGCCGCATCAGGATTTATTTCCTTGGCCAGCTCCAGCAACTCCAGTCCACCGATATCAGGCAACCTTATATCAACTATGACCACATTAAAGGAGCTGCGCCGCATCATATCCAGGGCATCCGCCCCTTTCCCCAAGCCGACAGCTTTATATCCGGCGTCCTCAAGTATGCCACACAGGGTTGCTCTTGTGCCCGCCTCATCCTCCACCACTATAATAGTGGCGTCCCTGGATGTCATTTCCTCTTTTCCTCAGCGATAGCCTCCACCAGTGTTATCACCTTCTCCATATCAAAGGGTTTATGCAGACAAGTGTAAGCCCCGGCACCCACCGCACTCTTTACCAAATCATCTTCAGTACAGCCGGTCATCATAATTACCGTTGCCTCCGGTTCAATCTGCTTAACCTGCTCAAAGGTCTCAACGCCACTCATATCGGGTAAGCTCACATTCAAAAAGATGATATTATAGTGCCGGCCCTTAACCATCTCAATTGCCTCAGCGCCATCATTGGCTGTGGTTACCCGGTATCCCTTATTTTCAAGCGCTGTCTTTACCGTTTCCCTATCGGCAAACTGGTCATCAACCACCAGTATGAGAGTTTTCTCTTGAAGCAAATTGTCAATAATAGCTATTATCCGTTCAATATCAAACGGCTTGTAAATAACGGCATAGGCACCCTCCTCCAGGGCTTCCCTTATCAAATCTTCCACTGAGTAAGCAGTCATCATAACAACTAATGCCTGCGAATCTATCTTCTTGACTTCCCGGAAGGTTTGAACCCCATTTATCCCCGGCATTTTTATATCCATGAAGATAGCATCAAAGTGAGTTTTCCTCACCGCTTCAATAGCCTGATAACCGTCTTCCACGGTAACGACATTGTGCCCCTCGTCTTCCAATATCCCTCCCAAGGTGAGGCGAATGCTCCGAAGGTCATCAACTACCAGCACATTGGTTTTTCCATTATTTTTTTCCAACATAGTCCTCCTAATCAGGCTGCTTTGAGTGGCAACTTTATACTAAAAGTAGTTCCTTCCCCCACCTTACTCTTTACCTCAATCTGTCCATTGTGTCGGTCAATGATTGATTTGCATACCGCCAGCCCCAAGCCGATGCCCTTGGCACGGGTGGTAAAAAGAGGCTCAAAGATTTTATCTTTCACTTCCGGAGGTATACCAACGCCGGTATCACTAATTTCCACCTCCAAATATTTGCCTTTCTCCCTGGCACCAAGTGTCAGCTTGCCCCCCTCAGGCATAGCCTGCAATGCATTGGTGATTATGTTGACCAGTACCTGGTGAATCTGGTCAGAGTCAATTTCAATCTCGGTGGAGTCAGCATCCAGTTGTTTAGTCAGCACGATGTTCTCTGGAACAGGAACCCGCGCTAGGGCATCAGCAATCACCTTTTTTACCTGAGTGGGTGAGACCGCCGGCTTCCCAACGCGTGAAAATCCCAGCAGGTCATTAATAATTTTATTGGAAGAATTTACTTCCTCATCCATGATTTCAAGAAATTCCAGAATACGCGGTTCTTTCTGCGGCAGCTCACTCTTGGCCACTTTCCCCTTTACGTAGTAAACGGCATTCTTAATTGCTCCCAGCGGGTTTCTGAGCTCATGTCCCACTCCCCCCGCCAGCTGCCCTATTGCCGCCAGCTTCTCCGAGCGAATTAATTGCTCCTGCGCTTCCCTCAACTCCTCATTGGCTGTCTCCAGCTCTTCGTTGCTTGTCCGTAATTCTTCCTCGGTGGCCCGGAGCTCTTCATTGGAAGTCCGAAGCTCTTCGTTCTGCGCATCCAGTTGCTCATTCTTTTCTTGAATTTCTTGCTCCATCCGTTTGCGCTCCGTGATGTCTCTCATCACGGCAAAAAGCATCATCGGTTTACCTTTGGCATCCCTCACTAAACTGGGAGCAACCGATAACGTGACTTGAGTGCCATCTTTAGCGGTGAAAACTAACTCTGTAGACCCCACCGGAACGCCCGCCATAAGTTGCCCAAGCATGCCCGAAATCTTTTCTATCTCCTCTGGCTCAGTCATCGGGCCGAGTGATTGAACAAGTGGCAATCCCACAATCTCCTCTCTCTTTAAGCGCAACATTACGAGGAGAGGTGCATTAACATCAATCACCTTTCCTTCGAGGTCAAGCACCCCCAGGCCATCGACCATGCTCTTCAGCAGTCCCTCATTATAGACATTGGCTTCCCCAAGCTCGTCAATTGTTGTTTGAAGCTCTTCGTTGCTTGCCCGCAACTCTTCCTCAGTAGCCCGAAGTTCTTCATTCTGTGCGTTCAATTGTTCATTTTTCTCCTGTATCTCCTGCTCTATCCGTTTGCGCTCCGTGACGTCTCTCACCGTGGTAAATAACATCATCGGTTTACCTTTGGCATCCCTCACTAAACTGGGAGCAATCGATAACGTGACTTGAGTGCCATCTTTAGCGGTGAGAGTTAACTCTGTAGACCCCACCGGAACACCCGCCATAAGTTGCCCAACCATGCCCGAAATCTTTTCTATCTCCTCTGGCTCAGCCCTCGGGCCGAGCAATTGAAGAAGTGGCAATCCCACAATCTCCTCTTTCCTTAAGCCCACCATTCCGAGGAGAGGTGCATTAGCATCAATCACCTTTCCCCCGAGGTCAAGCACACCCAGACCATCGACCATGCTCTTCAGCAGTCCCTCGTTATAAGCTCTAGCTTTCTCCAGTTCACTCATCTCCTACCTCCTGAGCAATTCTAAGCAGGACTAAAACCTCCCGCTATACTCTTAATTAGTCCTAACTTTTTTATATATCTTTGCCTTACTATCAAGGCATCTCAGCTTCTCCCGCAGATTACCCGTCGGCGTTTCCACCTCTCCCAGAACCAGATAACCCGGGGTGGCCAATGAATCATAAAGCATGCTCAGCACATGCTCCTGAAGCTGCCTTTGAAAATAAATCAAGACATTGCAGCAAAATATACAGTCCAGGTCCAGAAGAGGCTTCCGTGCCGTTGAGGTCAGGTCAAAACAGGAAAAGTCCACCATTTGTCTGATATCAGCCCTTACTTCATAGCCTTCCCCGCAACGGGTGAAATAGCTTTCCCGGACAGTGGCGGGAAGATTTTCCACATCTTTAAAAGAGTAAACTCCCGCCGTTATTTCTGCTAAAGCCTGCCGACTGATGTCAGTGGCATAAATTGATATATCAAAGTCCGACCGTTGATTCTGCAAAAATTCCGCCAGGAGGATGGCTATAGAGTATGGTTCTTCACCACAGGCGCAGGCACTGCTCCAGAACCTCAGACTCCGCTCCCCCCGTTCTCTTTTGTACGAGACCAGCTGAGGCAGTACCAGTTCGGATACCTGCTGAAAAGTATAAGGGTTCCGGAAGAAGCCGCTTGCCTTTATGGTGAGGTACTCAGCAAATTTTTGATATTCCTCGGGATGAGTGTCCAGAAATGGTATATATTCTTGATATGTCCCCACACCAGTAGCATAAAGCCTTCTCTCCAGACGGCGCATCACCGTTCCGCGCTTATAATGGCGAAAATCATATCCCCCGTCCCGATATATCTTCTTCAGAAGTAAATCAAGAACAGCGGCTTCAGACTCGGCAACCGTAGTTTCCATATCACGCGTATGCTCCTATAACCTTTATGTGACACTCTATGTGACAATTGTATTACAAGAGCACTCAATTTGTCAATAGGCAGTCATATTTTAAAGCTTGATATAGAGATTATGAAGCAAAAGGAGCCAAACTTGAAAGTGACATTAGACACGAAACAGGCCAAATAGAGGGTTTCGTCTGGATGGCTACGGACTTAACGATACCGATCAGTCACCAAAATATTTCTGGACAGCCCTCTCCAGAAAGAAAATAGCGACATCATCACGCCGAAATCTTCTCTCCCCCTGAGGTCCAATGCGGTACCCTTTTAATATTTTCTTATCACTCCAACGCCTAACTGTACTGGAGTGCACATTGAGCAGACGGGCTACCTCACCGATAGTTAGCATATTGCTTATTTTTTCATAATGTGTCATCTGACTACCACCCCTCCCGGCAAACGGCTTTCGGCTCAGTGTCACAATCAAACCAGAGAGCAAATACCGCATCCAGCGGTGCCTCTCTCAGAACGCTCTCTTTCACCTCTTCATACTGACCCTGATATTCGGGTACCTGCTCGCCATCGGCATCAAAGACCATAACCATGCCATTCTTGAGTTTGATAATTGTTTTAATCATTTTTAGTCTCCTATCTTTATTGCCCTATTTCCCTTTTAAACGCTGCTTAATTACCGCCGCGATTATGAACAAAGCGAAGCCGTAGAATAGCCACATAAAGACGAGTTCGAAGATGAATTCCGGAGTCAATCCCCGGTTGACCATCACCCTACTTAGCTCTATCGGTGCGTATATCGTCAGAAAGCAAATCAGCAATACTAATAGTTTCTTCATGCTACTGGCTCTATCCCCTCGCTTTCATCTTAAGTTACCCGTGTAAACTGGTCATAAAATCAGCATTGAAACTCTGTTAAAATCAGGCTGCTCCGAGACGCCGCATTTTTATAAGCGAATCGGCTTTGTGCTATACTAATTCAGAGCTAACTTAACGTGACTATGGGGTTAATTCGTGGAGAGTGAAATGAGCAAGTTGATAGACAGGTTAAATCGAGTGGCCAAAACTATACCCCAGCCTATGGGGTTTAAAAAAGCAGCCGCAGCTTCAGCCCGGCCCAGAATGATACTCATTGCCAGCCTGGCTCAGACAACTACTGCCAAAAGCCTGGCTGATTACATTGCCGGCGCCGATGCGGTACTCATCAATAAATTGGGCTCGGGAGTTAAGGCCCTTCCCAGAATAGCCCAATCCGTGCCTGATATTCCCTGGGGTCTGTGGCTGGGTGATACCAGTGAACGAGGCATAAAAGCAATAGTAGAGGCTGGCTGCGATTTTGTCGTCTTCCCGGCCAGCACCACACTAGCCATACCCGGAGATAATAAAGCAGGCAAAATCCTGCAGGTAGAGGCCTCGCTAAGTGAAGGCTTGCTGAGAACAATGAATGAATTACCGGTAGATGCGATACTTGTTGCCAGCGAAGCGGGAGTGGCACCCGGCATTACCTGGCATCACCTGATGCTCTTTCAACACTTCGCCGACCTGTTAGTCAAACCCTTATTAGTCCAGGTACCACTAAAGGTAACTGATAACGAGCTTCAGTTTCTCTGGAAAACCGGGGTGGACGGAATAGTCGTAGCCGTGGGAATCGAGCCGCCGGCAGAGAGATTAAAAGAGCTGCGCCAGCTAATTGACAAACTAACTTTCCCGCCACGTCGCGGGAAAAAAGCGGAGGCTTTGCTGCCCCGCATTAGAGAGGAAACCGGCACCGAAACTGAAACCGAAGAAGAAGAGGAAGAAGAGTAGTCCTGTCGCTCAAGCGAACCTGCCGATTTGATTAATGGCGCGATTGCGCCATCTGCCACGATTTACCTTCCGTAGTAATTGACGGAGCAATTACCATTTCAGCGCAGTGCATTTCTGGAATAGTAGCCGCGCCGCAGACACCCATCGCCGTGCGGATAGCCCCGACCAGGTTCTGACTGCCATCAGTAACTGAGGTCGGGCCAAAGAGGATTTGTTCCAGCGTTCCGTTAGTCCCGACCTTTATCCTGGTTCCCCTGGGCAGTGCCGGGTGGGGGTGTGACATACCCCAGTGATAACCCAGTCCCGGCGCCTCTTTAGCCTGAGCAAAAATAGAGCCCAGCATCACCGCATCCGCACCAGCCGCCAGGGCTTTGCACAGGTCTCCGCCTTTACGAAAACCGCCATCGGTGATTACCGGCACATACCTGCCCGACTCGTGCAGGTACTCGTCCCTGGCGGTGGCGCAATCAATGGTCGCCGTTACCTGAGGCACGCCAACACCAAGGACCTCCCGAGTGGTGCAGGCGGCACCGGGTCCAACACCAACCAAAATCCCGGAGATTCCCGTTCGCATCAGCTCCAAACAGGCACTATAGCTGACGCAATTGCCGACGACAACCGGCATGGATACGGATTCACAAAGTTCGGAGAATATCAGCCCCCGATAGCTCTTGGAGATATGCCGTTCAGTGGTAACCGTGGACTGCACGACCAGAATATCTGCTCCGGCTTCAGCAGCGATGGCAGCAAAGCGCTTGGTATTGGCTGGAGTTACCGAGACAGCACAAATGGCACCCTCTTTCTTAATCGCCCTTACCCGTTCGCCGATAAGGTTTTCTTTAATCGGTTCAGAATAAATTTTCTGCAACAGGGCAGTTACTTCGGACTGGGGTGCCTGAGCAATCTCAGCCAATACCTTATGGGGATTATCGTACCGAGTTTGTACTCCCTCCAGGTGAAGAACCGCTAAGCCACCCATCCTGTTCATCAAGGCAGCGAAGTTGACATCGGTTACGGCGTCCATCGCGGCGGCGATAATGGGGATGGTAAAGGTAAAGTCGCCTATCTTTAAATCAATGCTGGTCTGTTCGGGGTTAATCGTTACATCACCGGGCACTATGGCTACCTCGTCAAAACCATAAGCCGGGCGCAACTGTTTAAATTGGGAATTAGTCATTTTATTCTCCGCTCTTTTGAATAAAGAATATAGCAAAAGCTCGGGGTGAAAGTCAAGTAAACTCAGTAAAAGCGGCTAAATAACAACAAAGCTAGACAGGTAACGAAGCGTAGGTTATAATACTTACGTTGAGGAAAACAATAATCAATGCCCAATCTTTATGTGGTAGCTACTCCCATCGGTAATCTGGAAGATATTTCCCTGCGCGCGCTCCGCATCCTGCGCGAGGTGAAGCTAATTGCCGCCGAAGATACACGCAAAACAAAACGGCTGCTTAATACTTACGATATTAAAACGCCGATGACAAGCTATTATGAGCACAACAAGCAGACCAAGCTTGACTATATTCTGGGTTGCCTTAAAGAGGGGGACGTAGCGCTGGTCTCTGAGGCAGGAATGCCAGGCATGTCTGACCCGGGCTATGAGCTGATTACCGCCGCCAATCAACAGAGTATCCCGGTTAGTCCCGTTCCGGGACCTTCGGCGGTGGTTACGGCACTGGTTGTCTCCGGG
>CAZWYS010000036.1:0-17087 GCA_964638295.1 uncultured Dehalococcoidaceae bacterium | reverse complement strand
AGCCTGGGAGTTATTGACCAGAAGCTGACCCTGACGCCGCCTGACGTTGCCGACTCTTTTGTCGGTGAAGTATTGACGGGCACCAGCACCTTCGGCACGCTCCATGTTTCCCCGTATCTCACCATTGGCGGCGATGTCGCCAGCCTGATTGAGGGGCCGCAGCCGGTGAAGACGGTGCCCAGCCACTTCTCGGTGGTAAATCTGGCCTCGCAGCGGGACGTGGAGCTGGTCTTCGGTAAGGAAGATGAAAAAAGGTTCTACGTTGGCACGCCGCTGGATATGGAGACCAAGATTTGCCTTGATTTGCCGGAACTGGTCAAGCGTTCTAACGGCATCTTCGGTAAGAGCGGCACGGGGAAGACCTTCCTGACCCGGATGCTGCTTATCGGTATGCTGCAGAAGAGCGCCGGGGTGAACTTGATTTTTGATATGCATAATGAGTACGGCTGGGCGGGGACGAGCGAGGGGGGGCGGTCAGTCAAAGCGTTAAAGCAGCTTTTCCCGTCGAAAGTGGCGGTATTCACCCTTGATGAAGAAAGCTCAAGGCGTCGAAAAGTAAGCACCGACTTTGTGGTCAGGATAGGCTACGATGAAATAGAGCCTGAAGACATGGTTCTGCTGCGTCAGACGTTAAACCTGACCGAACCGGCGGTGGAAGCTATCTATCAACTGCGGCGAAAGTTTGGCAAAAGCTGGCTGCAAAGCGCCTCCGACCTGCCGGACTCCGAGGAGACCAGCGAGCTATTAAAAGAGCTGAGCATACATGAGAGCACCTTTCAGAACTTAAAGCGGGGGCTGGCGACTATCGGGCGGCTGCCCTTTATTGAACCGCATGCGCCGGACAACGCAGTGCAGCGTATTCTGGAATACCTTGACCGGGGGATAAACGTGGTCCTGGAGTTTGGCAGGTACACCGATATTACGGCGTATATCCTCGTTGCCAATTTGCTCACCCGCCGTATCCATGCCCAGTACCGGGACCGGATGGAGAAGGCGATGGGCGAGGATGCGGCCAGGCCGACGCCCCTGGTGATAACCATTGAGGAGGCGCATCGCTTCCTCAACCCGGAAATCGCCAGCCAGACCATATTCGGCACCATCGCGCGGGAGATGCGCAAGTATAACGTTACGCTGCTGGTGATTGACCAGCGTCCCAGCGGCATTGACGCCGAGGTAATGTCGCAGATGGGGACGAAAATAACCTGCCTGCTGGATAACGAGCGGGATATTGACAGCGTCCTGGCGGGTGTTTCGGGTAAGAGCGCCCTCAAATCGGTGCTGGCCAGGCTGGAATCCAAGCAGCAGGTGCTTATCTTTGGCCATGCGGTGCCGATGCCGGTAGTCATCCGGACGAGGGAATATGGCTCTGCCCAGTCTTACCGTGACTTTACCGCCACCGGCCCGGCTGAATCCAAGGAGCAGGCCGAGAAAGACATTGAGGAATTGTGGGGATAGCGGTGAGGTCGGCTAAATTACGTAACCAGAAGGTTGGCCTGGCTCTCAGCGGCGGTACGGCTCGAGGACTGGCTCACATCGGGGTGCTGGCGGTTCTGGAAAAAGAGGGTATCCCTATTGACATGATTGCCGGCACCAGTGTCGGCGCTATTGTCGGTTCTCTTTATGCCGCCCGGGGTGGGGGTGCCAACCAGATAAAGAAGCTGTTTCTGGATATGGACAGGCCTAAATTAGCCCGCTTTATCGACCCGTCCCTGCCGAGGAGCGGTTTCATCAGGGGCAAGAAAATCAGAGATACGCTGGCGTCATTTGCCGGCGGGGATATAAAATTCAGCGATTTGAAAATACCTTTTGCCTGTGTCGCTACTGACATCGACACCGGTGAAGAGGTCGTGATTGACCGTGGTGTGGTGTCGGAAGCAGTCAGAGCCAGCATTTCTCTCCCGGGAATATTTACCGTCGCGAGGAGGGGAAGTCGATATCTGGTTGATGGCGGTCTGGTGAACCCGGTGCCGGTGAGCCTGGCACGGCGGATGGGGGCGGACTTTGTCATCGCCGTCAATGTAATACCCGACGTGGCCGACCAGACTCGCCGGAAGGGGGAGAAAGGGGCGGGGAGTGCCAGAGAGCCCAATATTATCTATATCCTGCTGCAGGCTGTTCATATTGGCACTTATTCACTGGTGAGGTCCAGCCTGGAAGGGGCTGATATCGCTATTGAACCCCCGGTGGCGCATATCGGTGCCGGTGAGTTCCACCGTGCTCGAGAGTGTATTCAACAGGGTGAACTGGCGGCTCAGAACGCCGTTCCTGAAATCATAAGAAAGCTGGAAGTCGGGAATTCGTGAAGAAGCCCGGCCCAGTGTCTGACCCGATGGCGTCAGTGCCCGAGAAAACCGGGCTTTTATCTGCCTGGCAATATCCGCCATACCGTCTCCTTCTAATATCGTCGTTTGGTTTCTACATCGGCCGCTGGATGGAGACGGTGGTAGGCGCCTGGCTTGTCCTGGAAATGACCAATTCCGCATTCCTGGTTGGCTTGCTGGGAACCTGCCGATTTATTGCCATGCTGCTGGGGCCGTTCTGCGGCGCCATTTCCGACCGCTTTAATCGGCGCCGAATCCTTATCATGGCGCAGGTGGTGTATGGTACTGGCGCTCTGGTTATCATGATGCTATTTATGGCTTCGCAGCTTGAGGTATGGCATATATTCGTGTTTACCATTGTCGGCGGTATAAGTTTTACCTTTGATTACTCGTCACGGAACGCAGTTCTGGCGGATATTGTCAAACGTCAACATGTGGTGGCGGCGGTGTCTTTACTTTATGTCTCTCAAGGCATTACTACCGTATTGGGGCCACTGCTGGGCGGGAGCCTGCTGGGGCTGCTTAAGGCAGGTGGCTGCTTTGCTTTGATAGCTGGCAGTTTCCTGCTGTCATTGCTGATGCTTCTCTCAATGAAAATCACCGCTCCCGCAGGGTCAGCAATCCGGGAATCGGTGTGGAAAAATATCGTTGAGGGGCTCGTCTACATTAAGAAGGACAAGACCCTTCTGGCGCCGATACTGATAGCGGCGCTGGTCAATCTCCTGGTCTTTCCTTACTGGTTCACCTTGATGCCAATATTTGCCCGTGATGTTCTCAATACCGGAGCCAGCGGTTACGGTCAGCTTATGGCAGCGGTTGGGCTGGGTTACATGGTTGGTTCGCTAATTCCCGCATCAGTGCCTGACTTTGTCAACAAGGGGAAGCTCCTTATTGCGGGCACCGTCGCCTGGCCCGCCATTTTGATAATCTTTGCTACTTCAGGCCTGTTTTCGCTTTCCCTGGTATTGCTTATCTTTACCGGGATAGCCCAGGGAATAACGATGACTCTTATCATGTCCCTGTTGCTCAAATGGTCGTCGGTGGAGATGCGGGGCAGAGTATCCGGCATTCGCACTTTTGCCATTGGCACTCTTCCGCTGGGCAGCCTCTTTACCGGGGCGGGGGCTGGTCTGTGGGGCGCTCCCACGATGCTTATTATCAATGCTTCAACTTCCATCCTGATTACTCTAGCCATAGCTATCCGGGTTCCCGAAATGTTCAGGAGGAGGTAAAGTGTCAGGTTAGAAACAAAAATTTCAGAAATGAGAAGTTGACAGGCGAATTATTTTTTTGTATAATTACTAGTTGCAAATGATACGCATTAGCAATTAGTTCGGGGAGTAATAAACTGGAGTGTCAAAAGTCAGCTCTAAAACATTGAATAAGGCTGGGATGAGGGTTACTCATCAGCGCTCCCTGGTTATGGAGATTATTCGCCAGGGACGGGGGCATCTTGATGCCGACGAAATCTACCGCCGGGCGCGGGAAAAGGAACCACGCATCAGTCTGTCCACGGTCTACCGGACTCTGCAGATGCTGAAGAGGCTGGGTTTGGTGGAGGAGCTCCATTTTGACGAGACCCATCATCATTATGAGATGAAACCGTCCGGGGAGCATCATCATCTGGTATGCCAGGGCTGCGGGAGGGTTATTGAATTCAGTTACCCGCTATCTCGCTACATAAAGAATAACGTTCCTGAGGCTAAAGACTTTGACATCACCGATATTCAAGTAAGTATGACCGGCTATTGCGCCAAGTGCCGCCGGAGGCAGAGATAGTTTGAATTTGCCCGTTGCCGTTGAAAAATTTTTGAGTTTAGCAGGATGCGGATTATCCAGAGACGAGAAAGGTGATTTATGCCGAGTGGAAAATTGATAACTCTGAGTCAAATGCCGCCCGGACAGAGCGGCAAGGTATTCCAAATTCAAGGGGGGGTGGGGCTGGCCAATCGACTTAATGCCCTGGGCGTCAGGCCAGGCAAGCGGATAACCAAGGTCAGTTCCATGCTCATGCGAGGACCGGTGACCATACAGTCGGGCGGGACTCAGGTGGCGGTCGGTTTTGGCATGGCTGGCCGGATTATCGTTGAGCTAGATTAGCCGAAAAGAGAATTGGCACGATGCATCAAAGTGTGGAAAGCAGTACTCGCAGCAGGCGCCGTCCCTTTAAGTTTCATCGTCGCCGCTCGCTCAAAAGACGGGGAATCAAGCGAATACTCTTAATGGGCAATCCCAACGTGGGTAAAAGCGTTGTTTTCTCCCGTCTCACCGGGGTGCACGTGATTGCTTCCAATTATCCCGGCACCACGGTGAGTTATACGCGGGGTTTTATGAAGCTGGGAGAAAAGGAAGTGGAAGTGGTTGACGTGCCGGGCACCTACACTCTGGAGCCCACTTCTGAAGCCGAGGAAATAGCGCTGAAGATGCTGGACACCGGGGATGTCATTATCAATGTGGTTGACGCCACCAATCTGGAGCGGAACCTCAATTTGACTTTGCAACTGCTGGAAAAAGGCATCCCGATGGTAGTGGCTTTGAACATGTGGGATGATGTCGGGCACCGGGGAATACATATCAATCTAAGTCGGCTTGAAGAAATGCTGGGGGTGCCGGTTATGCCGACGGTGGCGATAACCGGGCAGGGAATAAAGCAACTGGCGGAAAGTATTTCCCGGGCGGCTTCCCCAAAGCCTCCGCCCAGTGGTCGTGATGAGCGCTGGGTTACCATTGGCAATATTATCGACCAAGTTCAGCAGGTGACACACCGCCACCATACCTGGCTGGAACGACTGGAAGATGCCAGCGTGAAGCCGCTAACCGGGGGCATTATCGCTTTTATTGTTCTGGTCGGCGCCTTTCTGGTGGTCCGTTTCATTGGCGAGGGACTGATTGGCTATGTGCTTGACCCTCTATTTAACATTATCTGGACACCGGTGATATTGAAATTGAGCAGCCTCCTCGGCGGCTCCGGTTTTCTCCATAATGTACTGGTGGGTAGCATAGCTGGCGGCGAGGTGGACTATGTTGAATCGTTCGGGCTGCTGACTACCGGGCTTTACGTGCCTTTTGCCATGGTCTTGCCCTATATTGTCTCCTTTTACTTGATTCTGGGACTGCTTGAAGACGTCGGCTATCTGCCGCGAATTGCCATTCTGATGGATACCATCATGCACCGCCTGGGGTTACATGGTTACGCCATCATTCCCAGCCTGCTGGGGCTTGGCTGCAATGTGCCGGCGGTACTGGCGACGCGTATCCTGGAAAGCAAGCGGGAACGGTTTATCGCGGCAACGCTTATCTCTATTGCCATACCCTGTGCGGCACTGCAGGCAATGATATTTGGGCTGGTCGGGGAGCGGGGGGCACAGTATGTAGCCATTGTCTACGGGACGCTGTTTATCGTCTGGATTGTTTTGGGGCTTATACTTAACCGTTTGGTGAAGGGATTCAGCCCGGAGCTGCTCATTGAGATACCTCCGTATCGCCTGCCGCCGTGGCGGACGGTATTGCTGAAGTTGTGGATGCGGGTGCGCGGTTTCCTGCGTGAGGCTATCCCCATCATTTTAGCCGCCGTCCTGGTAATAAACATACTTTATGCCCTGGGCGTATTTGATGCCATCGCCAATTTTACCGCGCCGGTGGTGACCGGTCTTCTGGGGCTACCCAGGGAAGCGGTGGTGGCTCTGGTTATCGGCTTTTTGCGCAAGGACGTTGCTCTGGGTATGCTGGCTCCGCTAGCGCTAACTGCCGGGCAACTGGTGGTGGGCAGCGTGGTTTTAGCCATGTTTTTCCCCTGCATTGCCACCTTTGTGGTGCTGCTCCGGGAGCTGGGTGTTTTTGGTATGCTCAAGGCAGCCGGAGTAATGGTTACCTCAGCCCTGCTGGTCGGGGGGCTACTGAACTTGATTTTGTGATGCTTTAATTCTGGGCCTCTCAATCAAGTTCCACGTTTGTTTTTGCTTTGTCCGCAGGCTATAATTTGGAAACAGGGATTTTTACTTCGGTAAGGCTAACGCAATGCACTGGATCTATTATGGGACAAGATATCTGACCAGAGTAGCGCTGTTTCTTTTCACGCGCTGGCGGGTGGAAGGGAAAGAGAATATTCCCGGTCAAGGCCCTCTGCTAATTACCGTCAATCATCTTAATCTGGCTGACCCGCCGATAATTGGTGCCAGCGTTAACCGAAAAGCGATGTTTATGGCTAAAGAAGAGCTGTTCCGTTCCAGAGTGCTGAGCTATATGGTACGGAGCTACGGCGCCTTTCCGGTGCGCCGCGGGGGAATGAATAAAGAGGCAATGCGCCGGGCGGAGCAATTGCTGGCTCAGGGTATGGCTTTAATCATGTTTCCCGAGGGGCGGAGGAGCCGGGGCGCTCAACTGGAGTCGGCGTTCTCGGGGGCGGCGATGATTGCGGCGCGCCATGGCGCACCCGTTCTGCCGATAGGTATTTATGGAACCGAGAGGATTAGAGGAATCACCTGGCTGCTCCGTCGTCCTCAAATAACGGTTAACATTGGCGTTCCTTTTTATCTACCTCAGGTAGATGGTAAGTTAAGCCGCACCGAACTTGCGGAGTTTACTCACTCCATAATGGAGCACATTGCCGAACTTCTTCCCTCGGAATACAGGGGTAAGTATGACCGCCAGGAAAGCAGCGCGTATGAAAGTTGAAAAAGCGGATAAAATAGGGTTTTGCTTTGGCGTCAGGCGAGCCGTTGATATTCTGGAGAAGATAGCCCGTGAGCGTGGTGGTGTGGAGACGTTGGGGGCGGTGGTGCATAACCAGCAGGTGCTACAGAGGTTAGCCAAAATCGGGGTGAAGGTAGCCAAGAAGGTGACTGATATCCAGGGTGACACGGTGGCGACCAGCTCACACGGGGTAAGCCCGCAACTGGAGGAAGAGATTAGAGCCCGTCATATTGATGTCATCAGCACTACCTGCCCCTTTGTTCGCCGCGCCCAGGTGGCGGCGCGGAAGCTGGCGGAATCGGGATTTTTCGTGGTTATTTACGGTGATGCCAACCACCCTGAAGTCAAGGGTATTCTTGGCTGGACGAAGGGCAGGGGAATAGCTACCCTGGATGAGAAATTTATCGCTACTTTGGAGCGCGTGCCACGTCGCCTGGGGATTTTATCCCAGACGACTCAGGTGCCGGCTCATTTTACCGAATTCATCAAGAAGCTGGTTGACACTGCCTTTACCCGGGACTCCGAGATGCGGATTATTGATACCATCTGCCATGATATTAGAGAACGACAGGCGGTGGCTCTCAAGATGGCGAATAAGGTGAACCTGATGCTCGTGGTTGGCGGGCATTCCAGCGCCAATACCAACCGTCTAGCCGAGCTGTGTTCGACAACTACGGAGACGCATCTTATTGAGACTGCCGAGGAAATTCAGCCTTCCTGGCTCAAGGGGAAGCGCCACATAGGTGTTACGGCTGGCGCTTCTACCGATGAACAAACGGTGGATGAAGTATTGATGAGGCTAAAGACTTAATCTATATCGCCAGACAGGTCACCGTTCGGGAAATGCCGGGGATGGGATGAATTTTCCCGGTAACGAGGTCTCCGATATCATTCAGGCTTTCCCCCTGCAAAATAACGATAATATCATAGGGTCCGGTTACAGTATCAACCGAATTTACCCCGCCCAGTTTGCCGAGAGTGGCAACAACATCCCTCGTTTTACCCACTGTTGTCTCAATCAGAACAAAAGCTTTAGCGGCCACTGAACTCACCCCCCTTTTACCAGACTGATTCATGCTACTCATCAGTGTATCTGGCAATCAGTAGTATAAACACCGGGATAGGGTATGTCAAGGTATTTTGCTGGTAGCCAGCTTGACGCAGAAGAATGCTCTGCATATAATTGAAATTGACTTTAATTCGGGAATTCAACGACCTCTAAAATATCCTCCGAGGTTGCTGCCAATAATATTGGTCACCGGATATAATGATATAATCGGGGAATTGTTTTGACTGAGATGGCAGATAATCACCCGATACGGAGAAGGGAGCGGTATCTTGGAATATTTCTTAAGTGAAGAGCAAAAGACAATCAAGGGCTTAGCCAGGAGGGTTGCCGAGGAAAGAGTCCTGCCGGTGCGGGCGGAGCTTGATGAAACCGAGGAGTTTCCCTGGGCAATAATGAAGGAACTGGCTGATGCCGACATGTTCCGCGTCTTTATCCCGGAGGAATATGAGGGGCTGGGGGGTGGCTGCCTTGAGCTGTGCCTGGTGGTGGAAGAGCTGAGCCGGGTATGCGGTGCCATCGCGGTGTGCTATGCGGTGAACGCCCTCGGTTGTTTTACGCTCATAGATTTCGGCAGCGAGGAGCAAAGGCGGAAGTACCTGCCTGATGTTGCTTCCGGTAAGAGGCTGACCGCTTTTGCACTGACCGAGCCGACGGCGGGCAGCGATGCGGCTAATATCAAGACCACCGCCGAGAAAGTTGACGGCGGTTATGTGCTTAACGGTACCAAGCAGTACATTACCAATGGCGGGGAAGCGGAAATCTACACCGTTATTGCCCTGACGGATAAAAACCGGGGCGTCCGTGGCGCCAGTGCTATCATCGTGGAGAAGGGGGCAGAGGGCTTTTCTTTCGGCAAGAAAGAGAAAAAAATGGGCATCCGCGCTACGGCGACAAGAGAGCTTATTTTCCGCAATTGCTTTGTCCCCGAAGAGAATTTGATTGGTAAGGCGGGGCTGGGTTTTCTCATGGCGATGAAACTTTTCGACCGCTCGCGTCCCGGAATAGGGGCGCAGGCGCTCGGCATAGCTCAGGGTGCTCTGGAGGCGGCGGTGGATTATACGAGGCAGCGTATCCAGTTCGGGCAGCCCCTGATTTCACTGCCGGTAGTCCAGGATATACTGGGCGATATGGCGACTCAAGTTGAAGCCGCCCGGGCGCTGGTCTACGCGGCGGCGCGGACGGTTGACAGCGGGGCAAAGAATGTTACCGAGGTATCGGCGATGGCCAAGGTCTTTGCCTCGGATGTGGCGATGAAGGTGACCACCGACGCAGTGCAGGTTTGCGGCGGCGCCGGCTACATGAAAGATTACCCGATTGAAAAGATGATGCGGGACGCCAAAATCACCCAGATATACGAAGGCTCCAACCAGGTATTGAGAAACGCCATCGCCATTGAACTGAGGAAGAGAAAGGCAAGGACGGAATGAAGGTCATCGTTTGCCTGAAGCAGGTTCCAGGCACCACCCAGGTCAAGATTGACCCCCAGACCAACACGCTCGTCCGACAGGGAATTGAAAATATCATCAACCCGTTTGATACCTACGCCCTTGAGGAAGGAGTCCGTCTGAGGGAGCGGTTCGGCGGTACGGTTACCGCCCTCAGCATGGGACCACCACAGGCGGAAGCGGCGCTGAAGGAGGCAATTTCGCTGGGCGCCGATGAGGTCGTTTTACTCAGCGACAAAGCTTTTGCCGGCGCCGATACCTGGGCGACATCCTTTACGCTGGCACAGGCGATTAATAACGTGGGACAGTATGACCTCGTTATCTGCGGTCGGCAGACGCTGGACGGGGATACGGGGCAGGTGGGGCCAGAGCTGTCCGAGATGCTGGGAATACCATTTATAGCCTATGTCAGCAAGATAGAGGAAATGGCCGAGGGGCAGATGCGGGTGCAGCGGATGGTTGAGGAGGGGCATGAAGTTATTGAGACTTCCCTGCCGGCGGTAATCGCCGTGGTAAAAGAGATTAACGTACCCCGTCTGCCGTCGCTGCGGGGGATTATGAAGTCGAAGAGCGCCAGTGTTCAACTCTGGACAGTTAAAGACCTGGGTGTTGACGAAGGCATGGTTGGCTTATCCGGTTCCTATACCAAAGTAGTTAAAATATTCTTTCCGCAGCGGGTCTGCCAGGGTGAGATATTCCAGGGAGAGTTAGGGAGCCAAATAGATTGCTTAATCGGCAAGTTGAGGGATGGCGGGTTAGTCTAACAGTGGAGTGAATATGGGAATCCAGATTGACCTAGATAAGTGTACTGGCTGCGGCAACTGCGTGGCGGTCTGCCCGTTCGGTCTGCTGGAAATCGTTGCTGATAAAGTCCAGTTAAAAGAGGGGTGCACCCTTTGCGGTGCCTGCCAGGAAGCCTGTGACTATGAGGCGATATTCATCGAGGCTGCTCCCGAGGTTGAAGTCGTCGGTGACAGCCACCGGGGAGTGTGGGTATTCGCCGAGCAGCGGAACGGCAGGTTGAAAGGCGTTGCCCATGAGCTGTTAGCCAAGGGCAGGGAACTGGCCGATACCCTGAAGACTGATTTAAGCGCGGTCTGTTTTGGGAACGGTGTTGATGAGGTCAATCAACTGATTGCCCAGGGTGCTGATAAGGTCTACCTGGTGGATAGCCCGGACCTGGAAAATAACCAGGAAGATTTGTGTACCAGGCAGCTCGTTGAGCTGATTGAACAATACAAGCCGGAGGTAGTGCTTGCCGGGGCGACGGCACTGGGACGCGCCTTTATTCCCAGGGTCGCCGCAATTTTAAAGACGGGGCTTACCGCTGACTGCACCGGGCTTGATATTGATACCGAGAAGAGGCTTTTGCTGCAGACCCGCCCCACTTTCGGCGGCAATATTATGGCGACGATTATCTGCCAGGCAAAGCGGCCGCAGATGTCAACCGTCCGCCCCCGGGTATTCAAGAGGAATAAGCCGGATGAAAAGAGAAAGGGCGAGATAATAAAGGTGGACTTTGACCGCGAGCGCATCACCGCCAAGACCAGGCTGCTCAACTTTGTTGAAGACCTGACGGAAGCGGTCAAGATTGAGGAAGCGGACATCATTGTTTCCGGGGGGAGGGGACTGGGCAAAGCGGAAAATTTTCAGATTATAAGGGAACTGGCTTCGGCTATGGGAGCGGCGGTGGGAGCCTCGCGGGCGGTGGTGGACGAGGGGTGGATTCCTTATTCGCATCAGGTGGGGCAGACGGGAAAGACGGTCTGTCCCAAACTCTATATCGCGGTGGGCATCTCCGGGGCAGTCCAGCACCTGGCGGGGATGCAGACCTCGGATGTAATCGTTGCCATCAATGACAACCCCGATGCCCCCATCTTTGAAGTGGCTACCTACGGCATCATCGGCGACCTGTTCAAAGTGGTGCCGATGCTCACCGAGAGGCTGAAGAATCAGTAAGCACGTTTTTAGCGCTTAATAAAGTTAACAAGGGTTAATCAGGCTATGAAAGCTTTTGGACCGGTGCCATCAAGACGTCTGGGGCGCAGCCTGGGCATCAACAATATCCCGCCCAAGGTGTGCACCTATTCCTGTATTTACTGCCAGCTGGGGCGCACCATCAAGATGACGAACCAGCGCCGGGCATTTTACGAACCAGAGGAAATCCTGAAGGACGTCAGGGAGAAGGTTGAGAAAGTAAGGCAAGCCGGGGAGTCCATTGACTACTTAACCTTTGTGCCCGATGGCGAGCCCACCCTGGATGTCAATCTCGGCCGTGAAATTGAGCTATTAAGACCTCTGGACATCAAGATTGCGGTGATTAGCAATTCGTCTCTCATCTGGGAAGCAGAGGTGAGGGAAAGTCTGATGAAAGCCGAGCTGGTCTCTTTGAAAGTAGACTCGGTCAGGGAAGATACATGGCGCCAGATTATCCGTCCCCACCGGGCTCTACCGTTTGGCTCAATTTTGCGGGGAATAGGTGAATTTGCCGGGGCTTACCGCGGGGAACTGATAACCGAGACGATGCTGGTGCAAGGGGTTAATGACGGCGACGACCAGATTAGAGAAGTCGCCGATTTTCTGGCACAGATAAAGCCAGCCAGAGCCTACATATCCATTCCAACGAGGCCACCGGCGGAGAAATGGGTGAAACCTCCCGGTGAAGAAGCAATCAACCGGGCTTACCAGATTCTCAGCCAGAGGATTTCCGGCGTGGAGTATCTGATTGGCTATGAAGGGAACGCTTTTGCCTTTACCGGAAACGTTGAGGAAGACCTGCTGAACATCACCGCAGTACATCCTATGAGAGAAGAGGCGGTGGGAAAGTTCCTGGAGCGGGCGGGGGCGGACTGGAAAGTTATTCAGGGGCTGATTTTACAGGGTCAGCTTATCGAGGCGGAATACGAAGGAAAGAGATTCTATCTCAGAAAGCTGCCCGGCAAATAGAGGTGAAGGGACTCAGAGCCATTCGTCAGCTTGCGGCAAGCAGGCGGCCTGGCTTATAATAGTAGTTGAGTCTGGTTGAGCGGGTGGATGTAATGCAGATAAACGTAGCCCAGTTGCTTAAAGGATCTATCGGCGCAACCCCAGACTATCAGGTAGACGGGACAGTTGATGTGGTCGGTGGGGGCAGCGATGCCACGGTCCGGGGCGGGGTCAGGCTCATGCGTACTCAGCGGGGTATTCTGGTTAAAGGAGAACTGCGGGCTGAAGTTGAACTTACCTGCAGCCGCTGCTTGAGTTTGTATCATTGCCCGGTGAGGCTGAGTTTTGAGGAGGAGTATATTCCGATTATGGATATAGTTAGCGGCGCTCCTTTAGCTCCGCCTGGAGAGCCCGGCTCTTTTATCGTTGATGAGCACAATGTTATTGATTTGAGCGAGGCGATACGTCAGTACACGCTGCTGGCGGTGCCGATGAAGCCGCTTTGCCGTGAAGATTGCGCCGGGCTGTGCCCGAGGTGCGGTCACAACCTCAATCAGGGACCCTGCGGCTGCCCGCAGGAAGTAAATGACGCTCGCTGGTCCGAGTTAAGCAAGTTGCGGAATAAATAAGTAGAAGGAATAAGTAGATTATGGGAGCTTTACCGAAACGAAAAACAGCTAAAGCGCGCCGAGATAAGAGGCGCAGTCATTTTGCCTTGAAACCTCCTCAACTGGAATATTGCCCGCAGTGCCACAGTCCCAAGCTACCTCACCATGTCTGCCCTGTCTGTGGCAGCTATGCCGGCAGGGAAGTCATTGAGGTCAAGAGCCCGAAAAGCAAGTCCGAATGATGACCGGTGAACGACGACAGGGTTAGCGAGGCTTATATTTTATCTTTTTAGTTCAGGAGAGGCTAACTACCAGTTTTAACAAGTTTACGGGGTAAGTTACTATGGCTGATTTGACCAAGACGGCTTACGTTTTTCCCGGGCAGGGCGCACAATGGGTGGGCATGGGACGCGACCTGTACGATAGTTTTGCTTCCGCCAAAGCCGTCTTTGACCAGGCGGACGAGGTTTCCGGCTTTTCTCTGTCCAAACTCTGCTTTGAGGGGCCGGAGGATGAGCTCCGCCAGACCATCAATGCCCAGCCCGCCATTTTGACCGTCAGCTACGCCTGTTTGGAGGCTGCCCGTGAAGTGAGCAGTCGTGGTCTGCCGTTACCGGCTTTCGTGGCGGGTCATAGTCTGGGAGAGTATACCGCCCTGGCGGCGGCAGGGGTGCTTGATTTCGCCACCGCGGTTTACCTGGCCCGGGAGCGGGGGCGGCTGATGCACGAAGCCGGGACAATTCGCCCGGGAAGCATGGCGGCGGTTATGGGATTTGACGAGGTTCTACTGGCTGAGGTGTGCCGCCAGACCGATACCCATATCGTCAATATCAACTGCCCGGGCCAGCTGGTAATCAGCGGCGACCGGGATAATATCGCTCAGGCTATGGAGCTGGCGAAGGCGAAAGGGGCGGCGCGGGTTATCCCGTTACAGGTGAGCGGCGCCTTTCATACCCCGCTGATGCAGCCGGCGGTTGACGGTATGACCGAGATTGTAGCCAATATTTCCTTCCAGAAGCCGGCTGTTCCCATTATCGCCAACACCACGGCTGAGCCATTGACCACTGCCGAAGCGGTGAAGGAAGAACTCATCAGGCAATTGTGCCATTGCGTCCAGTGGCAGCGCTCCATTGAGTATATGATAGCTGAAGGGGTAGCTACTTTTATTGAGATAGGGCCGGGCAAAGTGCTCACCGGACTCATCAGGCGAATCAACAAAGAGGTCAGGACGGTAAACATAGGGGACGCTCAGGCGGTTGAGGAAGCGGTCTGGAGCTGAACCTTGAACACAATTGATTCCTATCACTTCGGGGAAATAGTAATCAGCGGCGAAAAGTATTCCTCGGACGTAATCATTTTCCCGGACCGGGTACAAAGCGGCTGGCGAAGGCGCCAGAGTCACGAGGTCAGCCCCGGGGATATAGCCGGGATTCTAAATGAAAGTCCCGAGGTGCTGATAGTCGGTACCGGTGCCTGGGGACTGGTGAAAGTGCTGCCCGAGGTGGCGCGCGAGGTCAAAGAACGCAATATTAAATTTATTGCGGAGCCGACCGGTGAAGCCTGCAAAAGATATAATCAGCTTTCTCAGTCGCAGAGGGCGGTGGCGGCGCTTCACCTTACCTGCTGAACCGGGAAGAGGTAGCGGCTCAGCTCTGGCTATTTTTCTCCAGCAGCTCAAATTTTAGCTGGAAGCGCCGGATATGCCATTCTTTGAAGCACTGTAATACTTCTTCGTCGCTCGGCTCGTGCCAGTATCGGAAGAAATCGGACACATAGAACTCGGGCCCGAAGCCGGCAACACAGGCCACCACTTTATCGGCAATCTTCTCTACCTTTTTCAAGGCGGTTGCCGACGCCACCGGTACGGCGACGATTATTTCTTTGGGCTGGCGGTAGCGTATTGATTCCACAGCGGCCATCATGGTGTAGCCGGAAGCGAGTCCGTCATCAGCGATGAGCACCGTCCTGTCTTTTATCACGGAAGGCGGCCTGTCTTTGTGGTAGAGCAGACTCCGCTGACGAATAGCCGCTCTCACCAGACTGACCTGATAGTTTATCTGGTGAGGACTTAAATCAAATCTTTTCACCATGTCCTCGTTGAGGATGGTGGTGCCATCGTCGGTAACGGCGCCAAAACCACCTTCGGGGCTGAGGGGGAGGGGGATTTTACGAGAGATAATGAGGTTAAAGTCGGCTTCAAGCGCCAGCACCACCCCCAGCGCCACCAGCACACCCCCATTGGGGATAGCCAGCACGACCGGAGACCTCTTCTTGTATTCGGTCAGCTTGACGGCGAGCTGGCGCCCGGCATCATAGCGATTTTCAAAAATGGCCTGCTGTCTGGGCATGTGCATATTTCGTTCTCCTTAATTTAAGGCTTAGCTGATTAACTTAAAGGCATTCACATCCACCAGCCCCAGGTCGGTCAGCCTGAGTTCAGGGATTACCGGCAGGGCGAGGAAGGAAAGGGTGGCGAAGGGTGAAGCGAGCGTGGCACCCAGGTCTTTAGCCAGTTGTTCCAGCTTTTCCAGCCTGTCTACCACCGTTTCCAGTGGTTCTACAGAGAGCAAACCGGCGACAGGTAAACTCAGGCTGGACAATACTTTGCCTCCAGCCGCCACTACCAGGCCACCCTGCAAACGCTCAATCTCTTTGACGGCGGTGAATATATCCCCGTCGTTCGTGCCGACGGCGACGATATTATGGGAATCGTGGGCAATGGAAGATGCCAGCGCCCCTCTTTTTAAACCAAACCCGCTCACCAGCCCCAGGCCAATATTGCCGGTGGCTTTATGTCTTTCCACTACCACCAGCTTCAAAATATCCCGGTCAGTATCAGGGTAAATAACACCATCTGCCATCTTAACCTTTTCCAGTCTTTTTCGGGTGATTATCTGGCCGGGGACGACCTCAATGACCGGGTAGTCGGCTCTGGAAGCCTTAAGTCTTAATGCTTCCACCGTGAAGGGCTTGATGTGCACCGTACCGGTAACGGCGCTATCATCAGTTTGAGGCAGGGAGAATAGCGGGTTTCCGTCTCTGGCGACCAGACGGCCCCGGTAGAAGGTTGAGTCAACCGGCAAGCCGGGTAAGTCATCAAGCACGATTAAATTGGCGAAGTAGCCGGGGGCGATGGCACCCAGTCTATCTAAATGAAAGTACCCGGCGGTATTGATGGTTGCCATCTGAATTGCCCGCACCGGTTCAAGACCCCGGCGAATTGCTTTGCGCACCACGGCATCAATATCACCGTCGCGCCGCAGGTCGGCACAGCTACGGTCGTCAACGACGAAAAAGCATCTCTTAAAGGTTTTATCGGTAACCAGAGGCAGCAGGGCATCCAGATTTTTCTCCGAAGACCCTTCCCGAATCATGACGAACATGCCCTGCCTTAATTTCTCTCTGGCTTCGTCAAGAGAGACCGACTCGTGGTCGGAGTGAATGCCAGCGGCAATGTAGGCGGAGAGGTCTTTACCGCTAACACCGGGGGCGTGGCCATCAACAATCTTACCTCTGGCGAGGTCAATTTTGCTCAACACGCCGGCATCACCGCCGAGCAAGCCGGGAAAATTCATTACTTCGCCCAGCCCGATGCACTCGCGCCACCGGAGAATCTGGCGGATTTCCCGGGGGCTGATTTCGGCTCCGGCAGTCTCCAGGTGAGTCGCCGGCACGCAGGAGGGAGCCATCAAAAAAAGGTCGAGAGGGAGACGGCGGGCGCAGTCCAGCACATACTTCATTCCCTCTATGCCGCAGACATTGGCGATTTCGTGCAGGTCGGTTACCAGAGCCAGCGTGCCTCCCGGCACCACTGCCCGGGCGTACTGGCCGACGTCAAGCATGGAGCTTTCCGGATGAACGTGCCCGTTGATGAGGCCGGGAGCCAGGTATTTGCCGCTTAAGTCCAGGACCTGCTTTGCCTGGTGATAGTCTCCCACCCCGGCAATATAGTCGCCATAGATGGCGACATTGCCCGATTCAATTTCGCCGGTAAAGGTATTGACTACCCTGGCATTAGCCAGAATAA
>CAZWYS010000035.1:0-17809 GCA_964638295.1 uncultured Dehalococcoidaceae bacterium | reverse complement strand
GAAAAACTATTAAGTTCAACCAGATATATGATAACCAGTACTAATAACCAACTAATATTATACCACAACTGGTTTCAATTCGCAATCAAGCTGTCCATTAATGATAAACAAATTCCCCCTCTCCTTATCAAAGGAGAGGGGGACAAAGGGGGTGAGGTCACCAAAGTTTAACGGGGGGTTGGGGGATTAGGTTTTCATTTTGGCGAAGAAGCCCTGCGGGGTTACCACCGGCATGCCGACGTCCTCGTCAAGCTGGCGGACTATCTCGGCGTCAGTGATTTCGGCAATAACGGCGTCAAGAGTAGCCAGCACCGGATTGCCGCCAGCGACGATGTGCCCGCCAAAGACTTTGCCTTCTTTGTCCGAGAAGGTGCCGTGCAGGTGGAGCAGCGTCTGCCCGTCTTCCGACTGGAAGACGACCCCGTGCATACTGACGACTTCTACCGGGCCGGGGAGTACCTTCGGGTCAGTGTAGCCGGCACCAAGCTTGGTCTCCGGCTTGGGAGCCAGTACCTGGTAGGTCAACTGGCGAATACTGCCGATGCCAAAGACAACTGCCCCGTACTTAATGCCATTTTCCTCACAAACCAACTTCAGACCGTTGGTGATGTCAGTGTGGGTTTTTAATCTTACCGGAATAAACCTGCCGATTTTGCCAATGGCATAGTGCGCACCAAGCTCTCCCATATTCTTTTTCCTCCTGTTAATGTTTTTTTATTAAAAGCGGGGTTTGCCGAGAATTTTCTTCACCAGTATTTTCGCTGCCAGACCGGTCAAAGCAGACCGTTTTCAGTTCCATCCTTTAAATCTTCAGGGCAACTATCGGGGCTATCAGGCGATATAATTTCTCAGCGTGCCGATATGCTCTATCTTGACCTCAATAGCATCGCCTTTTTGCATCGGGCCAACGCCGGAAGGGGTCCCGGTAGCAATAACGTCGCCCGGCAGTAAGGTCATGACATGAGAGATGAAACTGACCAGCTCCGGGACGGGAAAAATAAGGTCGCTGGTGTTAATCCGCTGCTTGAGTTCGCCATTGAGGTAGGATTCCAGTAAAAGATTGCCCGGGTCAAGGTCAGTCTCAATGCAGGGGCCGATGGGGGCAAAGGTATCAAAGCCCTTGGATCTTGCCAGCGGTCTTTCCTTTTCCAGAAGGTCACGCGCGGTAACATCGTTAAGGCAGGTATAACCGAGCACGCAGTCCATCGCCTCTCCGGTAGACACTTTGCAGGCACGCTTCTTCATCACCACGCCCAGCTCAGCTTCGTAGTCGAGCCGTTTTGATGCCGGCGGGTAGATGATTTTATCCTCGGGGCCGATGACCGCCGTGGATGGCTTGATAAAAATCATCGGCTCTTCGGGGAGAGCCTGTTTCATTTCTTTAGCGTGGCTGTGGTAGTTGAGTCCAATAGCCACGATTTTGGACGGGGTGCACGGCGCCAAAAGCTTGATTTCACTTAATTTATGGGAGCGGTCGAGTTTTTTGAGCTGACGGTAGGGCGCACCGGCAAGACTTTGAACTATATTACCATCCCAGATTCCGTATCCAGTCTTCCTACCGGCACGATAGCGCACAATCTTCATTGTCAGAGCTAAGCTTATCACCGCCGGACATGGATGTCAATACCAAACATCCGGCTAACTGGCTTTAGCTTTCACCTCCTCGATAATTTTCTTGAACTCAGCCTCGTTTAACACCCGCTTGAGGTCGTGCGACTTTAATTTAACCTCGGTCAGAACTGCTTTTACCTCGTCCTCGTTGAGGCTAATCCCCAGTTTCTCCGTCCACAAGGCGATATTATCCACGCCGCTTTTTTTACCCATCAATATCCGGGGCGCCCGATGGCCCACGAAATCGGGGTGGACGGGAAACACCTCCGTAGGGTACCTGGCAAAGGTGTTCCGGTAAAAGCTGGTAACGATTCCAGACTCAATGTCGTAAGCCATATCCCCGATAAAAGGTTTGTTGGCTGGCACCGAGGTACCGGAAAGCTCCTGTACCAACCGGGAAAGCTCATTGAGCTTATCGTACCTGATGCCGGTATCTATGCCATACATGGTCAAAAGCGCCAGCGCGGTCTCTTCCATAGAGGCATTGCCGGCGCGCTCCCCGATGCCGGTGACGGTAGAGTGTATTACCTCGGCACCGGCCAGCACTGCCATGATGGTGTTGGCTACCCCCAGACCAAAGTCGGCGTGGAAATGGATTTCCAGCGGTTTGTTTATCCTTTCCTTGACTCTCCTGGTGAAGTAGCTGGCGCCGTGCGGCGAGAGCACCCCGAAGGTATCAACCAGCGTGAAGGCATCCATGTGCCCTTCGCCAGCCACTCTTTCAATGAGGTTTAGGAGCCAGTCCATATCGGCCCGGCTGGCATCAATGGTGAAGAAAACCGTGTAGAGCCCCAGCTCTTTGGCGGCGGAAGTCGCCTTGATGGAAAGGTCTATTGCCTTTTCCAGGGGCCATTGGTAAGCGTATTTAATCAGGTGCTCGCTGGCGGGAATCTCCATGACCACGCCATCGACACCGCAGTCGGCTGCCCTCTTGACGTCATCCACCATGCAGCGGGAGAAGCTGAATATCTGGGGGCCCAGATTACGTTTCACTATCTCCCTCAGGGCAGCTTCATCGGCGGGAGAGACGGCGGGCATACCGGCTTCAATACGGTGGACTCCGACTTCAGCCAGTTTTTCGGCAATGCGTATTTTGTCGTCTTTGGTGAAGATAATGCCAGCCTGCTGCTCGCCATCGCGCAGGGTGATATCATGGATTTTTACCTGTTTGGGTGGTTTAAAATCCCTGGTCACCTCTGGCAGATAATTCCAGGGGCTGACAAACCAGTTATCCGTCTTCCATGGTCCTTCTTTATTTATCATTTGCGGGAAACCTCCTGTTTGATAGTGCGGTTTCTGTATTGTTCTATGAAGTGCAATCTTGATTACCAGAGCAAAGTTTACCCCTTATCACTGGCTGATGTCAATTTAAAGTCTATAGCGATGGCTGGCAGCCAGCCAGACCAGCATTGCCTTGGTAAAGTGCGGTATGGTATAGTTTTCGTAATGGAGGCCAAGATTGAGTTTATTCCTGCTGGCGGCGCAACCTCACCGAAAGGTTTTCAGGCTGGTGCCACCTGCGCCGGCATAAAGGAAAGCGATAAATTAGATCTGGCTATCCTCTTTTCCGAAGCCCCCTGTGCGGCGGCAGGCTTATTCACGACCAACCGGATTAAGGCGGCGCCGGTAGTTTTGTGCCAGCAGCGATTGGTGGGGGGTGGGGCAAGAGCGGTGGTGGTGAATAGCGGCTGCGCCAACGCCTGCACCGGGGAGCAGGGTCTGGCGGATGGGGAGGAGATGGCGGGGCTGGTGGCCGGTGTGGCGGGGGTATCCGCTGAAGAGGTGCTGATGGCGAGTACCGGGGTAATCGGGCAGCATCTGCCGATGGAGCGCCTGAGAGCTGGTGTGAAGCGAATCAACCTTACCCGGGAAGGCGGTCATGAACTGGCGAGAGCCATTATGACCACTGACACGGTGCCCAAAGAAGGAGCAGTTAAAAGCGGGGATGGGGGATTCGTCATTGGCGGGGTAGCCAAAGGTTCAGGGATGATTCATCCGGACATGGCTACTTTTCTGTGTTTTTTGACTACCGATGCCAGCGTGGATATAGATTTTCTGAGGTTAGCCCTGCGCCGGGCGGTGGATATTTCCTTTAATATGGTCTCGATTGACGGTGATACCAGCACCAATGATACCGTGCTGATAATGGCTAACGGGCTGGCGGGGAATGAGACTATTGCCGGGGGAAGCCGGCAGGCTGAAGTCTTTCAGCGGGCTTTGAACCAGCTTTGTGTCCACCTAGCTAAAGCCATGGCACGGGACGGCGAGGGGGCAACCAAGCTGATTGAGGTTACGGTTGAGGGGGCGTCCAGTATGGCGGAGGCGAGGACAGCCGCCCGGACAATAGTCGGCTCGTCACTGGTGAAGGCAGCCGTGTACGGGAACGACCCTAACTGGGGACGGGTGCTGGTGGCGGCGGGGCGGAGCGGGGTGGAGTTGATAGAAGCAAGGGTTGACCTCTACCTGGGTGATATTTGTGTGGTGAGAGGGGGATGTCCGCTGCCTTTTGACCGGGAAGAGGCGGTGAAGATATTGAATGAGAGCGAAGTCGCTATAATTTTAGACCTTAACCTGGGAAGCGCGGCGGCGACGGCGTGGGGCTGCGACCTGACCGAGGAATACGTAAAAATCAACAGCCACTATACAACGTGAGCAGTACGGGAGTTGAATTGGACAGAGTAATCGTGGTCAAGATAGGCGGCACCGTTTCCGGCAGTAACGATACTACCGTTGAGGATATCGTTTATCTCCAGGGGCAGGGCAAGTTACTGGTGATAGTGCACGGCGGTGGTAAGCGAATCACCGAATGGCTGGGCAGACACGGAGTCGCCACTCGATTTGTCCGCGGCGAACGGGTAACCGATAAGGCGGCACTTGAGGTGGCGACGGCGGTGCTGGCGGGACTGGTCAACAAGGAGCTTGTGGCGGCGATAAATAACCTGGGCGGGCAAGCGACCGGCATCAGCGGCGTGGATGGAGCGCTTATTCAAAGCAAGATAAAAGATAAAGAGCTGGGCTATGTGGGGGAAGTGGTGAAAGTGAACACGGCGCTTCTGGAAGCATTGCTGGGGGCTGGCTATGTGCCGGTGATTGCGCCACTGGGACTTTACTCTCCGGCTAAACCGGGAGAGGCCCCGCAGGCACTCAACATTAACGGCGACCTGGTTGCCTGCGAAGTAGCGGCGGCGACCGGCGCCGAGAAACTTGTCTTTCTGACCGATGTTACCGGCGTCTGCGACCAATCGGGCAAGCTGTTGCCCCGGCTATCGTCCGGCGAAGCGGAGGCTCTGATAACTTCCGGGGTGGCTTCCGGAGGGATGATTCCCAAGATAGAAGGCTGCCTGAGAGCGCTGACCACGATAGGAACGGTGCACATCATAGATGGCCGGCAGCCACATGCTTTGCGGCGGGAGGTGGAAGGGGAGGGGGGCGGCACAACCATATATAAATGATGAAATACTAAATACTAATTTCTGAACTCTAAACAATATCAAATGAATAAAATCCAAAGAAACCAGGCAATTTTGAAATTTGAATTTGTTTAGTATTTAGAAGTTAGAGATTATAACTTTGTGAAAGAAGGGGAGCGGCTATATATGCAATAATAGGAGGAGATTGCTTCGCTCCGCTCGCAATGACACGGGGGGCGTTATTGGCTACGGTGGTGATAATAGGGGAGTTTTAAGAGGGGCGCAGCCCCTCTAACCTAACCTTCCCCTTCTCCTTTGAAGGAGAGGGGGATTAAGGGGGTGAGGTAGAAGAAACTCGTCAAAAAGGGTGATGAAATGAGTAAATGGCAGGAACTTGAGAGCAAATACTTCATGCACACGGTTGACCGCGTCCCGGTGACCATAGTGAGGGGAGAAGGGGCGCGGGTGTGGGATGATAGCGGACGCGAGTACCTGGACTTTGTCGCCGGTTGGGCGGTGAACAGCCTGGGGCACTGCCACCCGGTGGTGGCGCAAGCGGTGGCCGAGCAGGCACGAACGCTGATTCAAACTTCAAACCAGTTCTATACCATCCCCCAGATTCAACTGGCGGAACTGCTGGTCCAGAATAGCTGTCTGGATAAAGTCTTTCTCGGCAACAGCGGCGCTGAAGCCAATGAAGGAGCGGTGAAACTAGCCCGACGGTACGGGGAGCGCAATTTGAACGGAGCTTATGAGGTCATCAGCGCCACCGGCTCCTTTCACGGGCGCACTCTCTCCATGGTAGCCGCTACCGGGCAGGCGAAACACCAGCAGCCCTATTATCCTTTGCCGGCCGGTTTTGTCAATGTGGGATTTAATGACATCGGAGCGATAAAGGCGGCGACTACCGATAAAACCTGTGCCGTGATGCTGGAGCCGATACAGGGGGAGGGAGGAGTAAACCTGCCTGACGATGATTATTTAAAAATGGTGAAGGAATGGTGCGACCGGAAGGGGATGCTGCTTATTCTGGATGAGGTTCAAACCGGGATGGGCAGAACGGGAACCCTGTTTGCCTACGAACAGTATGGCGTGGAACCGGATATCATGACGCTCGCCAAGGGTCTGGGCAGCGGCGTGCCCATCGGGGCATTTATGGCCAAGGATAATGCTTCCGTTTTCGTGCCCGGAGAGCATGGCTCCACTTTTGGCGGCAATCCGCTGACCTGTGCTGCCGCTTACGCCACGTTGAAGTTTATGCTTGATAATAATATCGCCGGGAAGGTGAGGGAGGTGGGGCGGTATTTCAAGAACCGGCTGGAAGGCTTGAAGCAAAAATACCCGTCCATCACCGAGGTGCGGGGGCGGGGGCTGCTGCTGGCGGTGGAATTTGATAGAGATATTGGCGGGGCGTTATTAAATGCCTGCCTGGAGAACGGGATGCTGGTCAACCGGATAAGGCCCAATGCCCTGCGCTTCATGCCTCCCCTTATCATCGGGAACGACGAGGTTGATGAGGCAACCGGCATTTTAGATAAAGTGCTCGCCAGTGTTGTATAATCAGATATGATGGGTTGTTTGGTAAACTTGGTCAATTTGGATTTTTATAGGGGAACCCCATCCCCCTTTATCCCCCTTCCCCTTGGGAAGGGGGAGGGATTTTTTAAAAGAGGGGCTATGCCCCTCTTAAACACCCCTTATGAGGGGAGAGAGACGAGTACCGGAATAGGGATTTTGGCTCTCTTTAACTCTCCTTTAGCATCTCTCTTACAAGGGAGAAGGGCCAGGTTGCCAGAAACTATTACATTGAAAGCAAATTTGTGAGATAATACGGAAAATGAAGATTAACAGGCGCCGACTCGGCATATTAATAGTATTCATTATCGTCATGGTCCTCGGTGCGACGCTGGTCGCCCTGTCTTATTCCAATATCGGCCTGGCCGGTATTATTGGGATGGAGGAAGCCACCTTAATGGCGTCTGACCTGGCCGACGTGCCGGAGGGAGTAGTTGAGGATGCCCAGCAACTGGCTATGGAGCTATTCGGGGATTCGGAGGAGAAGTATGAGGATTTTGTCAGCCAGTTATTAGCCATCTATGTTGAGGCGAAGGATAAGGATTTTATCGTCGTCTTCAATTCGGGTGGCTGGGGGTGGAATTTCCTTGAGAATTCCCCGGGCTGGCGCAGTATTTTTGATGGCATTGAATCTGAGTTAGATAAACTGGGTTACACCTCACTGATGCTGGACTATCGGCGGACAGAGGAGAATTTACGGGGGACTATTGATGAGGGTGTCGAGATGGTAACCTGCTATCCGTCAAAGGCAAAGAATCTGGCCCGGCGAATGGAATTTCTCACCGGTCATATTCCTGACCTCAAGGTCATTATCGCCGGTGAGAGTGACGGCACCGTTATTTCGGATAGTACTATGCATCTGCTGCGGGATAATCCACGGGTTTACAGTATTCAGACCGGACCTCCGTTCTGGCACCAGAATGTCGTGCGGGAAAGGACATTGGTGCTGGAGGACAATGGAATGCACCCTGATTCCTTCAGTCAGGGGGATCTTCCGACGATGGTTATTGCCAGTATAAAAGAATTAATGGGTATTCCCCAGCCGGAAGAGAATTCAGGCAGGATATTGTCCTTCCTGAGGGCGCCGGGACATGATTACCGCTGGCGCTATCCGGCGGTTTATACTAAAGTCACCGGCTTTTTGGAGAATAATTTTAGTTCCAGTGAGAACAAGTACAAATAGAGGGAGAATCAGGGAATGTCGGGAAAAGTAGTTCTGGCTTATAGCGGAGGGCTGGATACCTCCGTGGCCATCAAATGGCTGAAAGAAAAATATGACCTGGAGGTTATTGCCGTTACGATTGATGTCGGTAATGAGCGTGACTTTGCCGTCGTCAAGCAGAAAGCGCTTGACGTTGGCGCGGTGAAGGTACGGGTCATTGACGCCAAGGAATCGTTCGTCAATCATTTTATCTTTCCGGCGCTGAAAGCGGATGCCCTTTATGAAGGGGAGTATCCACTGGCGACGGCACTATCCCGTCCGCTCATCGCCAGGCTGCTGGTGGATGCAGCAAGGGAGGAGGGAGCGACGGCGATAGCTCATGGCTGCACCGGCAAGGGGAATGACCAGGTGAGGATTGAGGTGGGCATTAACGCCCTGGCCCCCGAACTCAAAGTTATTGCCCCCGCCCGGGAGTGGGGCATGACCCGCGAGGAGACCATAAACTATGCGCAACGCTATGGTATTCCGGTGCCGGTTACCGTTTCCAGCCCGTATTCCATAGACGAAAATCTATGGGGGCGGAGCATTGAGTGCGGCGTCCTGGAAGACCCCTGGGTTGAACCGCGGGAAGACGCCTATGCCTGGACAAAGTCGGTGGATAAGACGCCCGGGGCACCGGGCTACGTTGAGATTGGCTTTGAGCAGGGGACGCCGGTTAGCATTGATGGTAAGAAGATGGGCGGCATGGAGTTGATTCAAAAGCTGAACGAGCTGGCCGGTAACTACGGGGTGGGCAGGATTGACCACATAGAAAACCGGCTGGTGGGGATAAAGTCAAGAGAGATTTACGAGGCGCCGGCGGCGATGGTATTGCTCCAGGCACACCAGGCTCTGCAAGGGCTGACCATGTCCAAAGAGCAGCTGCGCTTCAAGCAGAGAGTGGCGGTGGAATACGCCGACCTGGTCTATAACGGGCTGTGGTTTACCTCGCTGCACCAGGACCTGGCTGCCTACGTGCAGTCTTCCCAGCGGCATGTGACCGGGGTGGTGAGGCTCAAGCTGTATAAAGGGAGCTCAACCGTCGTCGGGCGTAAGTCAGCCTACTCACTGTACAGTCACGGGCTGGCTACCTACGATAAGGGAGACGTTTTTGACCAGAGCGCTTCGGCTGGCTTTATTCAAATCTGGGGGCTGCCGGCCAGGACCCAAGCCCAGGTGCAGGGGACCGGTGAATTAGAGGAAAGCTAAAATGAGCCATATCAGGGGTCGCTTTCAAAAGGCGGCGGACAGGCTGGTGGCGGAATATACCTCTTCCCTCCCGTTTGACTGGCGTTTGTATCAGCACGATATCGCCGGCAGTATTGCCCACGCCAGGATGCTGGCCAAGCAGGGCATCATCTCCCGGCAAGAGGCGGATACTATTACCGGGGGGCTGGAGGCTATCCGGGAGGAGATTGGGCAGGGCAAGTTTGAGTTCAAGCCGGAACTGGAAGACATTCACATGGCGGTTGAAGCCCGGCTGATGGAGAAGGTGGGGGAGGTGGGGGGCAAGCTGCACACCGCCCGTTCCCGAAATGACCAGGTAGCGCTGGACCTGCGCCTTTTTGCCAGGGAAGCAATCGCGGAGACATTAGCCAAACTGAGGGAATTTCAAAAAGCCTTAATCGGTCTGGCGGAAGCCAATAAGAGCGTGGTGATACCGGGGTACACTCACCTGCAGCCAGCACAACCGGTGCTGCTGGCGCACCACCTTCTCGCCTATTTTGAGATGCTGCGGCGGGACGTTGAGCGCTTCAATGATTGTCTGAAGCGTGCCGATGTTATGCCGCTGGGGAGCGGGGCACTGGCGGGGGTAGCCTATAATGTTGACCGGGAGTTCCTGGCGCGGGAGCTGGGGTTCAGCCAGATAAGCCAGAACAGCATTGACGCTGTTGCCGATAGAGATTTCGTCGTCGAGTATGAAGCGGCGGCAAGCATCAGCATGATGCACCTGTCGCGGCTGGCGGAGGAAATTATTCTGTGGTCTTCCGCCGAGTTTGATTTTATAGAGCTTGATGAGGCGTATGCCACCGGCAGCAGCATCATGCCCCAGAAGAAGAACCCTGACGTGGCGGAGCTGGTGCGGGGTAAGACGGGGCGTGTTTACGGGAGGCTGATGGCTTTGCTGACGGCAATGAAAGGGCTGCCGCTGGCGTATAACCGGGACTTGCAGGAGGATAAAGAGGGTCTCTTTGATGCGGTGGATACATTGCTAGCCAGCCTGGAGGTGTTTACCGGGATGGTGGCGACGCTGAAGGTCAAAGCGGAAAGTGCGGAGAGGGCGGTGGAGCGGGGCTATATCCTGGCGACCGACCTGGCGGACTACCTGGTAAAGAAGGGGGAAGCCTTCCGCAGCGCCCACGAGATTGTCGCCCGACTGGTGAGCTATGCGGTGAAAAAGGGCAAGTCGTTTGCCGAACTTGGCATTGCGGAATATAAAGATTTTTCGCCTCTATTCGGTGAGGACGTTTATGCAGTTACGGTGGAATCGTCTATTGAAGCCAGGGATGTCGCCGGCGGGACGGCACCAAAGCAGGTGGCGCGGGCGCTAGCCAATGCCAGAAAGGTAGTGGAATGATGGGGGGATACCTAAGGGGCTATACAGTTTTGGCTGCTTTGTGCTGGGTACGCAGGCACCGGGTGCACAGGTTGAGCCGTTTTAGCTGACCGTTTATCATTATCTTTGCCGGGTGAATATTGGGTAACCAGCTACGGTTGGTGCGGCGCTTGGAATGGCTGACATTATGACCGAACTGAGGTGACTTACCACATAAATCGCATTTCACTATATAATTTCCCCTTTGACTGTTAAATAAACTTGTTGTAAGATAAGATACTTCTTTAATACTAGCACAGTCAAGCTGAGCTTGGCAAGGATGGTAGGAAATGAAGCGAATTAAATCCATTGGCGGCCAGGATTTGAGGGAAATGTTTGCCGCCGCTACCGGGTGGCTGGAGAAGAGCTCGGGGGATATTGATGCGTTGAATGTTTTCCCGGTGCCTGACGGGGATACCGGGACTAATATGTTGCTCACCATGCGTTCCACAGTAGAGGAAGCCTACCGGGCACCAGACCATAGCGCCTCGGCGGTGGCGCAGGCTATGGCCAAAGGGGCACTGATGGGGGCGAGGGGTAACAGCGGCGTCATTCTATCGCAGATTCTGCGTGGCGTTGCGCAAGGCCTGGCGGAGAAAGAGACGTTTACCGCGGCTGACCTGGCCGATGGCTTGCAGAATTCAGTGACGATGGCGTATAAGGGCATAAGCAACCCGGTGGAAGGGACCATGCTCACCGTAATCAAGGAAGTGGCTACGGCGGTGGTCGCGCAGGCTTCCGGCAGCGGTGATATGGTTTCCGCCCTGGAGACGGCGGTTAGCGCCGCCAATGAGTCAGTAGCCAACACGCCCAAGCTGCTTCAGGTCTTGCGGGAGGCTGGCGTGGTGGATGCGGGTGGGCAAGGTCTGTTTGTCATTCTGGACGGCGCCCTCCGTTACCTGAAAGGTGAGATGGAGCAGATGCGGTTCCGCAAGCCACAGATAATCGTCAGCGACCTGCATGCCACCAAGATGCCGCAGATGGTAGCTGCCGATGAGATACCGTATGGGTACTGCACCGAATTTCTGCTCAAAGGGGAGGAGATTGACACCGATAAAATCAGAAAGAAGCTGGAAAAGAAAGGGGAATCACTGATTGTCGTCGGTGATGAAGCGGCGGCCAGGATTCATATTCACACCTTGGACCCGGGAGAGGTTATCTCCTACGCTTCCGGTTTCGGTACTCTACACCAGATATCAATCCGTAATATGGACGAACAGCACCAGGACTTTCTGGAGATGCAGAGAGAGAGGGGTCCTGCAGTTGACACCGCGATTATCGCCGTAGCCGCCGGAGACGGGCTGGCGGACGTTTTTACCAGCCTGGGGGCATCAGCGATTGTTCCCGGCGGGCAGACGATGAATCCGAGTACGAAAGATTTGCTCAAGGCGGTGGAAGCCGTGGCGTCAGATAAAGTTATTATTCTGCCCAATAATAAAAATATCGTGGCTACCGCCAACCAGGTCCAGTCTCTAACCGAGAAAACGGTGGAGGTGATTCCGGCAAAGACAATTCCACAGGGGATAGCCGCCCTTTTAGCCTTTGACTATGAAGCCAATATGCCAACCAATACCGAGATTATGAAAAAAGCGATTGCCAGCGTCAAGACGATTGAGGTTACGAGAGCGGTGCGCGCCACCAAAATAGGGCAGTTAAAGATTAAGAAGAAACAGCCGATTGGTTTCCTGGACGGTGATTTGATTGCCGTGGGTGAGGATACCAGCGATGTACTCAATAAAGTAATCGGTAAATTAGAGTTGGGTAAGGTTGAGGTAATTACCATCTACTACGGGGCTGATACCAAGCCGTCCGATGCGGAACGGTTAAGCAGCCGTATCCGGGAGCAATATTCCGCGCTGCAAATTGAAGTGGTCCGGGGTGACCAGCCGCACTATAATTATATTGTTTCTATTGAATAAAAAGGCGGGTCGAAAATATGGCAGTTAAAATAATCACTGATAGCCTGTCCGATATTACCGGAGACCTAACCAAGGAGCTTGGAATTACCGTAGTGCCACTCTATGTGCGTTTTGGCGAGGATATCTACCAGGATAGAGTGGCAATAACCACCGACGAGTTTTACCGTAAACTGGTCCAGGGCACTGTCTTTCCGACGACAACGCAACCCACCCCCGCTGATTTCATTGCTGCCTACAACCAGCTTGCCAAGGAAACCGATGAAATTATGGTTATTGTCGTATCCAGCAAACTCAGCGGCACCTATCAGTCGGCACTGCAAGCCAAGAGCATGATAGAGGAGAAATGCCGTATTGAAGTGATTGACTCGCAAACGGTGGCAATGGGCCTGGGGCTGATAGTTGTCAGCGCGGTTAAAGCCGTTAAGGCCGGGGCGAACCTTGATGAGCTGGTTGAGCTGGTGCGTAAAGCTATACCCCGGTCACATCTGATTGCATATTTTGATACCTTGAAATACCTGGCCAAGGGGGGGCGTATCGGCAAGGCACAGGGGCTGCTGGGGGCAATGTTATCCATAAAGCCGATACTGACGGTAAGGGATGGCGAGATGGCTCCCCTAACCAGGGTGCGGTCTCCAGCGGCGGGTATGGACTATTTATACAATTATGTGGCTGGCTATGCCAATATAGAGGAACTGGCGGTGGAGCATGCGACGACACCTGATGAGGCGGATGAAGTGGTTGAGCGCCTCGGTTCGATTTTACCTAAAGAGCGTATCTACCGGTCAACGATAAGCCCGGTGGTGGGAACATATGCCGGACCTGGTGCCATGGCGGTAACCGTACTGGAGGCGGAAGTCAAGTAGTTAATGACAGTCAGGATTGTGACCGATAGCGTCGCCGACCTGCCATCAAAAGTGGTTAAAGAGCTGGGGATTACCGTAATTCCGATACTGGTCCGCTTTGGCGAGAAGCTGTATCGTGACGGCGTTGACCTGACCAGCAAACAGTTCTACCAGAGGCTGGTGGATAGCAAAACCGTGCCGGTTACCTCGGTGCCGTCGCCCGGCACCTTTGCCGGGACGTATGACCGGCTGGCCGAAGAGACCGACGAGATTCTGGTCATCATTCTAAGTTCCAAGCTCAGCGGCACCTATGACGTGGCGCGGCAGAGCGTGGGACTGATGAAGCGGGAGTGCCGGGTGGAGGTGGTTGATTCGGGGTGGGCGGTGATGGCGCAGGGGTTCATCGTGATGGAGGCCGCCAGAGCCGCGCGGGCTGGTGCCAGCCTTGACGAGGTAATGGAGGCAGTCCGAAAGACGATGCCCCGGGTTGATTTTCTGGCTACTTTTGATACGCTGGAATATCTCAAGAGGGGCGGGCGCATCGGTAAAGCCCAGGCTTTTCTGGGGTCATTGCTCAAGGTGAACCCACTGATTACGCTGCGAGGCGGCGTGGTTGAGCCGGCGGGCAGAACGCGCTCGCGAGCCAAGGCAATAGACCGCCTGCATAAGTTTGCCGCAGGCTATTCTCATATCGAGGAGATGGCAGTGGAGGATGGTGCCTGCCCTGATGATGCCGAATGGCTTGTTGAGCGGCTGAGCACTACCTTTGCCAGGGAGCGCATCTATCGCTCCAAGATGACTCCAGCCATCGGCGCGCATACCGGTCCTGGCCTGCTCCTGGTGGCGGTGATGGGGGACAAGTAGCGAGCGCTGACTGAGGAAGGGGGTTGCCATGACAGTTAGAGTGGTAACTGACAGCTCCTGTGACCTTTTACCAGAGGTGGCCCGGGAACTGGAGATTACGGTAGTACCCCTGTACCTGCGTTTTGGCGAAAAGACTTATCGGGATGGAGTGGATATAGGGCCGGACGAATTTTACGAGAAACTGGAACGGGACCCGGTGCACCCATCAACATCGCAGCCCGCGCCAGCAGATTTCGCTGATGCCTACGGCAAATTGTCAAAGGAAACCGACGAGGTTGTTTCCATTCATCTTTCAAGCAAGTTGAGCGGCACCTATGAGTCAGCCCGGCAGGGCAGAGAGCTAATGCAAGCTGACTGCCGTGTTGAGGTGATTGATTCGCTTTCCCTATCCATGGGTCTGGGACTGATAGCTATGGCGGCAGCCAGGTTAGCCAAAGCTGGCGAGAGTTTACAGAGGATACTTGACGAGGTAAAGCGGGTGATTCCCGCAATTCGTATTTTCGGGCTGCTGGATACCCTGAAATATCTGAGCCTGGGCGGACGCATCGGCAAGAGTAAGGCGTTATTAGGCAATTTGCTCAATGTGAAGCCGCTGCTTACCATGCGTGACGGCGAACTGGTGCCGGCGGGACTGGTCCGAACCCGCAGTAAGGGCTTAGAGCGCCTGTTTGCTTTTGCCAGGAATGCGCTGAATTTGCAGGAATTAGCCATCGTACACAGTACCGGGTTTGATGAAGCCAACTCGCTCAAGGAGCGGGTCAGCTCCATTCTTGCCGAGGAACGGATTCATCTGTCCCAACTGGGGCCAGCACTGGGGGTTCACGGCGGTCCGGGTACTCTGATTATTGCTTTAAGGGGGAAGGTGAGCGTTTTAAGGCAGGCGGCGGGTGAAGGCGAACCCCTGAAGAAGAGATTTTCCCTGCTCTCTCTCCATATGCCGAAGTTGAAATTTTCCTGCCCTGAGTTGTGAGGGCAGCGCTTTGGAGGCGGAACCTTGCCAGTAGATTTTGAGCCGCTGCGGAAGATACTTGAGCTCGAGCAGAAAAAGGGTCACGTTGACTCAGCGGTAATCGGCGGTCTGGATAGATTTCTCCATAACTGGGCGGGCCAGGCTGTGGAGTCGATAACGCAACCCGGTCTGCTGAAGCGTTTTCGTCGTCTTGCCGGCGCCGGTTATGGCTCTTTGACCAAAGAGCAGCGCAGGGAATGGATTAACGAGGCTCTCGGCTTGCTGGCGGAGGTGGGGGGCACCGCGCTGGAAGAGGCTAGGCTGCCAGCGAAAGCGGTCAGCAAGCGTTCAACCAGGGCTAAAAAGCCGGTAGTTGGAAAATCATCTCCCCCGGCAAGCGGGTATAGCCTTGACTCGCCAATCACCGTTGTCAAGGGAATCAGCACCAGCCTGGCGGCCAAGTTCGGCAAGCTGGGGGTAAAGGCAGTGCGCGACCTGCTCTACTTCTTTCCCCACCGTCACCTTGACTACAGCCAGGTGAAGTTTATCTCGCAGCTTACCGAGGGGGAGGAGCAGACGATAATCGCCAACGTGTGGCAGGCAACAGTGACCAGGCTGGGCTACCGGCAGGGCACGGAAGCAATCGTGGGGGATGAGACCGGCAATATCCGGGTGGTGTGGTTCAACCAGCCCTACCTGGCGAAGCGACTGCCGACCAATACCCGGATAGTCCTGAGCGGGCGGGTAAGCCTGTTCAAGGGGAGGCACGTCTTTGAATCCCCGGAGTGGGAGTTTGTTGAGGATAGAGATTTAGTCCACACTGGGCGCCTGGTGCCGGTCTATTCACTGACCCGGGGACTGTATCCGAGGCAGGTGAGAAAACTGATGAAAGAAGCGGTGGACCAGTGGGCGTGGCAGGTGGCAGACTTTTTACCTTCGGAGCTGAGAGAGCGGCGCGGTCTCCTGGAGCTGCCGCAGGCGATAAATCAAGCCCATTATCCCGAGGACGAAGTCGCCAAAGACAGGGCGAGAGTCCGCCTGGCGTTTGATGAACTTTTCCTGCTGCAGCTGGGGGTGATGAGCCGAAAGCACGACTGGCAGGAGAACCAGCCGGACAGCGCCTTCAACACCGATACGCCACTGCCGGAAACTTTTCTCAGGTCTTTGCCTTTTGAATTAACCGGGGCGCAGGAGAAAACACTGGGGGAGATATTGGCTGACCTGCGAAAGCCGCAGCCGATGTGCCGGTTACTCCAGGGGGAGGTGGGCAGCGGCAAGACAGTGGTGGCTGCGGCCGCCCTGCTGGTGGCGGTAGCCAATGGCTGCCAGGGGGCATTCATGGCGCCCACCGAAATCCTGGCGGAGCAGCACTTCGCCACCATCAGCCAGCTGCTGTCGAACGCCGGGCAACCGGAGGAAGAAGAACAGCCCTATCTCCGCCGTTACTCCGGGCTTTTATCCCGTCCGCTTACCGTAGCGCTGCTTATCGGTGACATCAACCAGACCTGGAAACAGGAAATCCAGCAAAAGATTCTTGACGGGGAGATAGATATTGTTATCGGCACGCATGCGCTGATTCAGAAGGGGGTGGAATTTGCCAAAATGGGGCTGGCGGTGGTTGACGAGCAGCACCGGTTTGGCGTTACCCAGCGGGCGGCACTGCGGCAAAAGGGATTCCGGCCACACATGCTGGTGATGACGGCAACACCCATACCGAGAACACTGGCGCTGACCTTATATGGCGACCTTGACATATCGGTTATTGACGAGCTGCCTCCGGGGAGGCAGGCGGTAAAGACAAAGTGGCTCAAGCCGTGGCAGCGGGAGAGCGCCTATAGCTTCATGCGCAAGCAGATAGCCAGCGGTCGGCAGGCATTTATTGTCTGTCCGTTGATTGAAGAATCGGAGGTCATCGCGGCCCAGGCGGCAGTGGTGGAATACGAGCGATTGTCCCAGGAGGTCTTTGCCGACCTGCGGTTAGGCCTGCTTCACGGGCGACTCTCGTCCGATGCGAAAGACGAGGTAATGCAGCATTTTCGCTCTGGCGAGCTGGACATCCTGGTTTCAACCCCGGTGGTGGAAGTGGGCATTGATGTGCCCAATGCCACGGTGATGCTGATTGAGAGCGCCGACCGCTTCGGGCTTTCGCAGCTGCACCAGTTCCGGGGAAGAGTGGGGCGGGGGGAGGAGCAGAGCTACTGCATGCTGCTCGCCGAAAACCCTTCCGAGGTGGGCAGGGAGAGGCTTGACATAATAGAGAACGTTCAGGACGGGTTTGCCCTGGCGGAAGAGGATATGAAGCTGAGGGGGCCGGGGGAATTCTTCGGCACGCGGCAGAGCGGAATACCTGACCTGCGCATGGCCAAGCTATCGGATGTCGCCCTGCTGGAGCTTGCCCGCAGTGAGGCGATAAAGCTGTTTCAAGTTGACCCCGATTTGAGCAGGGAAGAGCACCGCCTTATGGCTAAAGAGCTGGCCAGGGTCTGGCCGGAAGCCGGCGAGGAGCTAACCTCCGCCGGTTAGTCAACGAAGTAATTGAAAAGGGAGAGCGGAGAGGTTCTATCTAGCAGAAAGAGCCGAGAGATTTAACCGTCTCTCGGTTTTTTGTTTGCCTGAGCCGATGATTAAGACTTTAGATGGCTTATTGGTCAAGGTGATGCTCCTCTATTCTAACTGCTCTTTATCTTTGTTTTCAAGCCTTGCAGGTCAGGAACATAGTCGCTGCAACCGAGCAGGTCTATCAATGCTAACTGTATAGAATCCCTAAAACGAGTAGATAAATCGGTCAATGTATGTTGGTTAAACTTTGCGTAATTACCCAAATGCATGATGTTATTTCTAA
>CAZWYS010000034.1:15092-18097 GCA_964638295.1 uncultured Dehalococcoidaceae bacterium | reverse complement strand
AGTCCGAGCAGTAGCAATATGAAAACGACAACCAAAGTCAGCAAAAATCCTAATAGTGCTCCACTTGGTTTATTTCTGCGGGTCACCCTATGCGGTTTGGTAGTCTTCGTAGTCCACCTAGCTGAATCTTGCCATTTTCTAAGTCTCCTATCAGTACAATCTTTGCAAGTACAGTATGGTGGATGGCTACCACGGATATAACCTCGATCACCAATCGGCATTTATAAGAAATCTCCTATAAATAAAGGGCGACAGCAACTGCCTTGTAACTAAAGGTCACTGACACCAATTTTATCATCACACTCCTAGTCCAATATGCTATTTCAGGCCATTTCATATCAGGCGAGTTTATTATAGTCCTTTTTACCATTACGTCAATATCCTGTGGTCACGGTTGTTTACCTTTACCCCATCACCTTAACCAAGCGCACAATGTGAAAAACAAACCGCAAAAAAGATAAAATATAATCTCGTCATAGCTTGACAGGTGATAAGAAAAACGATAAAGTATATTTGGATATGCGCATATAAGCATACACTTTTAATTGGAGGAAGTGATGCGGGACTTAATTAAAACGATGAAAGCCCTCTCTGACGAGACCAGGCTCAGGATTTTAAACCTGCTTATGGAGAGGGAGTGCTGTGTCTGTGAAGTTATGCAGGTACTTGATATCTCGCAGACCCGTGCCTCCCGTAATTTAAGCGCCCTCTACGATGCCGGTTTTCTCACACTGAGGAAGGAGGGGCTCTGGTCACTTTACTCGATAAATGCCGATATCATAGAAGACTACCGCCCTGCCCTGCTTGAGGCGGTGAGAAAAGCGCTGAAAGGCAACAGGGTACTAGACGACGACAGAAAACGACTCAGGAAAGCAAAACGGGTTGGCCCAGGTTGCGCCGCGCTCAGTGAAAAGTAATTTTTTTATATTAAATGCCCAGCCGAGCATTAAGGAAATTTTCGATAATCCACTCCATTAAACCAGACTTTCCGACATTATGATGATTCAGGAGATAGCAGCATGAGCAAAACGACGACCGTAGCGGGCAGACTTTCCATACTGGACCGCTTTTTGACGCTGTGGATATTTCTGGCGATGGCTTTCGGGGTGGGGACGGGATATTTCATCCCCGGGGTGGCTGACTTTATCGGTTTCTTTCAGGTGGACACTACTTCAATCCCGATAGCCATAGGGCTTATCCTCATGATGTACCCGCCGCTGGCAAAAGTGAGATACGAGGAGATGGGGCCGGTGTTCCGCAACTGGCGCGTGCTGGGACTCTCGCTGGTGCAGAACTGGATTGTCGGCCCGGTACTGATGTTCTTCCTGGCAATCCTCTTTCTCGGTCTAATATGGCCATATCCGGACTACATGGTGGGTCTGATTATGATGGGACTGGCCCGCTGCATCGCCATGGTTATCGTCTGGAACGACCTGGCACAGGGAGACAGAGAGTATGCCGCCGGACTGGTGGCTTTCAACTCCGTCTTTCAAATCCTGTTCTACTCGGTCTATGCTTACGTCTTCATCACCATCCTGCCAACCTGGTTCGGGCTGGAAGGTTCGGCGGTTGAAGTTACCATCGGTGAGATAGCCAAGAGCGTGTTCATCTATCTCGGCATCCCCTTTTTCGGCGGCATGATTACCCGTTTCACCCTGATTAAAGCCAGAGGGCGTGAGTGGTACGAAAGCAAGTTCATCCCCAAGATAAGCCCGATAACTCTGGCAGCGCTACTGTTTACCATCGTGGTCATGTTCTCGTTGAAAGGTGAACTCATCGTGCAGATTCCGCTGGATGTGGTGCGCATCGCCATTCCGCTACTTGTCTACTTCGTGATTATGTTCCTGGTGTCCTTCTACATGGGTAAGAGGATTGGTGCCGGCTACCCGGTAACCACTACCATCGCCTTTACCGCCGCTTCAAATAACTTCGAGCTGGCGATTGCGGTAGCCGTAGCGGTCTTCGGAATCGGTTCCGGACAGGCTTTTGCGGCGGTCATCGGGCCGCTGGTAGAAGTGCCGGTCCTGATAAGCCTGGTCAACGTGGCTTTCTATTTCAAGCGAAAGTATTTCCCGACAGAATAGTCAGCCGAACCAGTAGTGGGGGTAGAGCTACATGCCTGATGAACCCAGCAACCAGTCGCCGCCTTGATTTTGACATGAGTATTAGCTATACTTTTTAATGAACTGACTTCAAATTACGGCACGGGAGGTGGACAAATGAGAGGAAGACTATTACTGGGCATCGGCCTGACGCTAGCGGTCATTGCTGTTGGCGTCGCTGGCTGTGAAAGCTTAAAGCCGCCATCCAGCGTGAGCACGCCTTCGGTAAGTGGCAGTTTATTTTTCAACCAGCAAAATACCGGAATATGGGTAAGCGGCACCGGCGAAGTGACCACTACTCCGGATATTGCCTCACTGGAGGTGGGCATTGAGACTCAGGAAATGAGTGTCAACACGGCGATGACCAAAGCCTCTGAAGCCATGGAGAGGGTAATGGAAGCACTGACCGAAAGCGGTGTGGCGGAGAAGGACATCCGGACACAGAGATTCCGCGTCCGCCAGAGAACGGGCTGGGACGAAGCGCGGCAGCAAGAGATTGTCATCGGCTACCGGGTGAACAACGAGGTCGTTACCACGATAAGGGATATTGAGGAGGTCGGCGACATCATTGACGCCGTGGTCGCCGCAGGGGGCGACTATACCCGTATTGACGACCTGGACTTCTACGTGGATGACCCGACGCCCTACTACGAAGAAGCCAGAGAAAAAGCCATGGCCGACGCCGAAGCCAAAGCCAAGCACCTGGCTGACCTGAGCAATGTCAAGCTGGGCAGGGTAACCTACGTCAGTGAAGGTGTTACCTCCTCAATTGTCACTGAGATGATTATTGAGATGCCGCCGATGCCAGCGCCCGCACCGGCGCCGACAATATCGGTGCCGCCAATCAGCACGGGAGAGACCATAATCCGCCTGTCCGTTCAGGTAGCGTACAGCATTGAGTAG
>CAZWYS010000034.1:0-14992 GCA_964638295.1 uncultured Dehalococcoidaceae bacterium | reverse complement strand
CACGGGAGAGACCATAATCCGCCTGTCCGTTCAGGTAGCGTACAGCATTGAGTAGTAATGAGATTGTTTGTTGACCTCACCCCCTTTATCCCCCTCTCCTTAAAAGGAGAGGGGGGAAGAGATTTTAGAGAGGGGCTTCACCCCTCTCTAACCTACACTCTCCCTTCACTTATTAAGGGGTGGGAGTCAGGGGGTCAGGTTGCTAAATAATTTCATATTGCACTCCCCAAGAAAAAGGTGCTAGAATATCGGTAATTCAGATTTTATGTTAAGGGGATAGCGTGTTTACCGGGATTATTGAAGAGTCAGGCGAAGTTACCTCAGTACAAACTGGAAGTATGGTTATGGCGGCAACGCGTGTTTTAGAGGGAATGGAGCGCGGCGGCAGCATTGCCGTTAACGGTGCCTGCCTGACGGTAACCGATTTTAACAACCGCACTTTTTCCGTTGATGTCATGCCAGAGACACTGGAGCGGACCAACCTTGGTCTGCTGAGAGCCAAGGACAGGGTCAACCTGGAACGTCCGGTGAGCCTGGGCGGACAGTTAGGCGGGCATCTGGTCCAGGGGCACGTGGACGATACCGGACGAGTCTCCTCAATTACCTGGGAAGGTGAGGCAATGCTCATTGGATTTGAAGCCCCGCCCGAGCTAATGCGTTTTACCGTGCTGAAGGGTTTCATCGCCGTTGACGGAGTAAGCCTGACCATCGCTGACAAAGACGCCAACTCGTTCCGGGTTTCAGTGGTTGATTATACCCGTAAACACACTACGCTGGGAGATAAAAAGGTAGGTGACCTGGTAAATCTGGAGGTTGATATTATTGCCAAATACGTGGCACAATTCAGCCAGCCACAAAGCACGGGCATAACCTATGATTTCCTGGCGGAACACGGCTTTCTGGTCAAGTAACCTGCCTTATGGCTGATTATAAGAGGTGAGTATGAGTTTAGCCAGCATTCCCGAAGCCATTGAAGATATCAAAGCCGGCAAGTTCATCATCATTGTTGATGACGAGAGTCGGGAGAACGAAGGCGACCTTGCCATGGCGGCGGAGACGGTTACCGCGGACGCAATCAATTTCATGGCACAGTATGGGAGAGGACTAATTTGTTTACCCATCGTCGGCAAGCGCCTGGATGAACTGAAAATCCCCATGATGGTGGAGACCAATACCTCCAAGTTTTCCACCGCTTTTACCATATCCATTGAAGCCAAGCACCGGGTGAGCACGGGCATTTCGGCAGCCGACCGGGCCGAGACGATAAAAGCGGTACTTGACCCGGCAACCGGGCCCGAAGATTTAGTCCGCCCGGGGCATATGTTTCCGCTGCGGTACAAGGAAGGCGGCGTCCTGGCGCGGGCGGGGCATACCGAGGCGATAGTTGACCTGGTCAAAATGGCTGGCTTTTATCCATCGGGGGTTATCTGCGAGATTTTGAGTGAAGATGGCTCCATGGCGCGGCTGCCTCAGCTTGAAGTAATGGCAGAGCAGTTCAAGCTCAAGATTGTAGCCGTGACCGACCTCATTGCCTACCGCCGCCGCCACGAGAAACTGGTGCGCCGGGTTGCCGAAGCCAAGCTGCCAACACCCTACGGCGTCTTCACCGCCATTGCCTACAGGAGTGATATTGACCCCGATGAACATTTAGCCCTGGTGATGGGGGATGTCGCCACCGACGAGCCGGTACTGACCAGAGTCCACAGCCAATGCCTTACCGGTGAGGTATTCGGCAGCCTGCGCTGTGACTGTGGCGAGCAGATTAAGATAGCCATGAAAAGTATTGCCGAAGAAGGAAGAGGCGTCCTCCTCTACATGCGCCAGGAGGGGCGGGGTATTGGCATCCACAATAAAATTCGGGCTTATGCCCTGCAGGACCAGGGACTGGACACCGTAGAGGCCAATATACAACTCGGTTTTCCTGCGGACCTGCGGGATTACGGCATCGGCGCCCAAATCCTAGCTGACCTCGGACTGCACAACATTCGCCTTCTCACCAACAATCCCAAAAAAGTAATCGGGCTGGAAAGTTACGGGCTAAAGGTAGTGGAGACATTACCAATTATTACCACTCCCAACCGGTATAACTCCCGCTACCTAGAGACAAAACGTAAAAAGCTGGGTCACACGCTAAAAGTCTCCGAGACCAGTGATAACCAGGTAACCAGAAAATAAGCATCAAGGAGAAAAGTAATGAGCAAAAGTTACGAGGGCGCGCTACTGGGAAAGGGGCTGAAATTCGGGCTGGTAGTCTCCCGTTTCAATGAGTTCTTCACCAGAAAATTGCTGGACGGAGCACAGGATGCTCTGCTCCGCCACGGAGTCAGTGAGGAGGACATTGAAGTTGCCTGGACACCGGGTTCTTTTGAAATCCCGCTTATTGCCCAGAAACTGGCTCAGTCCAAGAAGTATGATGCCGTTATCTGTGTGGCGGCGGTAATTCGCGGCGGCACACCACACTGGGAATACATTGCCGCTGAGGCTACCAAGGGAATTGCCCGACTGACACTGGAGACGGGGCTGCCCATTATCAACTGCGTCATCACCACCGAGTCCCTGGAGCAAGCTATCGAGAGGTCGGGAACCAAGTCGGGAAACAAGGGCTTTGAGGCTGCGGTAAGCGCCATTGAAATGGCTAACCTCATTAAAGCCATAGGTTAGCTTAGTATTCTAAATCCGGTAAAAGATGCCATCAAGTTGCCAGACTAGCTTTAGTCGGTAACTTTATAAACCACGTCTCCTCGCCTCACCCGGTCGCCGACCTTGACGCCGACAGCATCCCCGGCTTTAGCCTCGTTAACATCAACGTTGTCAATCTGCATTGAGTCAACCGTAAGTTCGAGGTCAGTAGTGTGTCCCTTAATATGAAGAGTATCACCTACTTTCATCTTACCGGTTAGCTCAATGCCGGCTACCACGGGACGGGCAAAGAAGTCACTTACCTTGCCAATTTCTTCCTCAGGCATTGGACTCCCTCCTTCAACATTTATTGCAGTACCATACAGTTCTTTTGTTTTTGAAATTATACCCTCCCCATAGTTATAAATCAATACAACAAGGAGACTTTTGACATATCGCCGCCTGCCACGTATAATTAGTCTAATTACGGCTTCCTGAAGGAGACTGCCTTGGCGAAAAAGGATGAGCCCTCCCCGCCCAAACAAGATTTGAAGCCAGATATTGAGCAGATTAAAAAGCGCCTTGATATGCTGGACGACCGTTTAGATAACATCGACTCGGTGGTCAGCGCCGTTGTGGAACGAGTCATGAGGCAACCGCTTACGATTAACCTTAGTTGCCCGGATTGCGGCCGCAATATAGAAATCGCCCTTATCGGCATTGAGAAACCAAAGAGATAAGACCGATGAATTAAACCTTAGGGTATATATTATTTCCCAGCTGTTCTCCACAACGCACTCAGGCCAAACATAAGCCCAATAAATAGTAATGGAGGGAAACATTGGCAATAGCTACCAGGATCAATCAAACCAGGTATGATGTCTTCCGATGGAGGTACGAACTAAGCATTCCGAAAAAGCTAGCCCTAGCCATAGGCATAGCCTGCCTTACCGGTCTTGCCGCTCAGATTAGAGTCCTGCTGCCCTGGAGTCCGGTACCGGTAACCGGACAAACTTTTGCCGTACTCCTGGCCGGTGTTATTCTCGGGAGGTGGTGGGGAGGCATCAGCCTGGCTATCTATGGCGGACTCGGCATTGCCGGGGTACCCTGGTTTGCCGGCTGGGGTAGCGGTCTGGGGTATCTAGCCGGACCTACCGGGGGATACATCATCGGTTTTATCCTGGCTGCCCTTTTCCTGGGCCACTTCACCGATAAGTATATAAAGTCGAGAAGCTTCCTGAGCATGCTCGGACTTATGTTCTTCGCCAACTTTATTTTAATTTATGTCCCCGGTCTCCTTCAGCTCGGACTCTGGGTTAACCTGGTGAAAGGGGAGCCAGCCGGTATTACCAGTCTCCTTATGATGGGAGCCGTTCCCTTCATTGCCGGTGATATTACCAAGGCTGTGCTGGCGGCTGCCATAGCCAGAGGAGTAACCCCCAAATCAGCCTACAACGAAGAGGCGGATAAAAATTAAGCGGGCGAGGCGGCGTCTCCCTTAACACTTATGTCCGGGTAAACCAGGCAAATAAACCGGTGCCTACCAGCACCACCGCCGCTCCGAAGTAAAACACCGAGTTGATATCGGTGGAATCGGCGATTACCCCACTCAAAATTGGCCCCACCGCCATACCTATGCTGAGCGCCACGGTAAAGACAGCGATAGCTGAGCCCATACCATATTTTCTGCCTTCTTCCACGGTGAGGGCGGAAGCGGCGGGAAGAGCAATGGCACCGCCAAGGCTACCCAGAATACACAGCACCAGCAGGTGCCCGAAATTATGCGCCATTGGAACCAGAGCCAGGTAGGCAACACTGATAAAAAGGCCGAGAATCACCAGAAACCTCCGGCTAAAGCGGTCAGCGAGCCAGCCCGAGGGAATCCCAAGCAACGACGCGAGCAACATGAAAACCGCCAGCAGGATGCCGATAAGGTTGATATGCAAGCCGAGACCTACCGCCGCAAAAATAGGCAGAAAGGTGAAAAAGGAAGCCCTGCCGAAGGTAAGCGCCAGGCGAAAACTGAAAAGCCCGACCATTATGCCGCTTTTGCCCATCTCTTTAAAGGACAGGGGAGGGGTAGCCGACAGTTTTTTACGGCTAATTTCGGGAAGGAAGAAAACGGCGATGAAAAACGCCAATAAATTAAGTCCCGCCATGCTTAAGAAGGCAACATTCATTCCCATGTGCTCAGTCAACACCCCACCCATCAAAGGACCAAAGCCAAAGCCGCTAAAAAAGGCAGCATTGGAGTAACCCATCCATTTGCCCTCTTCACCTTCGGGAGAAACCTCACCAACATAAGCCTGAGCAATGGGTAAAATCATGCCGCCCGCCACGCCATGTATGAAACGGACCAGGACCAGCTCAAGGACATTATCCGCCCAGATGAAACCCAGCGAGATAATGGCATAGAAGAAAAGACCAAGGCAAATGAAAGGCTTTCGACCTCTACGGTCGGAAAGCCGGCCAAAGATGGGCGTAAATACAGTGCGGGAAATGGAAAAAGCAGCAAAGATTAGACCCAGCCAGACGCCGGTAGCCCCCATACTCTCGGCATAAAGGGGTAAAAGCGGGACTACTATTCCGGCGCCCAACATTGAGGAAAAGATGGAAAGGGCTAAAATGGGGAAAAGTCGTTTTATCATGTAGACATAAATCATTATAGTGCTTTGTCACCAAACCTGACAAACTGACCAGAGTTAACTCAGGAAGTGAAGATAATTAATTGCACACATAGCCTGTGACTGGTATAATAAGGTTTGAGAGTAACAGACGGGGTGTGATAGCCTCTTGCTCCCGGACGAGTAAGAGGTTTTCCTTATAGACGGAGAGGACTCTGGCCATGGCGAGAGAGAAAAGGCAAGTAAAAGACGAAGAGCTGGAGATAATGAGGCATTCGGCGTCTCATATTATGGCTGAGGCGGTTCAGTCCATGTTTCCTGACGCCAAATTCGGCATCGGCCCGGCGATTGAAGCTGGCTTTTACTACGACTTTGATTTACCCCGCCCGCTCACTCCGGATGACCTGCCGACCATTGAGAATAAGATGAACGAAATAATCGCTTCCGACGAGCCTTTTACCAGAAGAGAAGCCAGCAAAGAAGAAGCACGACGACTGCTGACCGCACAGCCCTATAAACTGGAGCTGATTGACGATTTGCCCGATGAGAAGGTAAGCCTGTACCAGCAGGGCTCGTTCCTTGACTTATGCCGAGGACCCCACGTCAGCTCCAGCGGGAAAATAAAAGCTTTCAAGTTAATCAGCATTGCCGGCGCCTACTGGCGCGGCGATGAGCACCGCCCGATGCTGCAAAGAATCTACGGTGTTGCCTTTGACACCAGAGAAGCTTTAGAGGAACACCTGAAAAGACTTGAGGAAGCCGCCCGGCGCGACCACAGGAAGCTAGGTAGAGAGTTAGACCTTTTCAGCATCCAGGAAGAATACGGGCCGGGACTGGTCCTCTGGCATCCCAAGGGGTCTGTCATCCGCCGTGCCATTGAGGACTTCTGGAAGGACGAACATGTCAAGCGCGGCTACGACATCGTCTATACTCCCCATATCGCCAGAGCTGATTTATGGAAAACCAGCGGGCACCTTGAGTTTTACCAGGACTATCTATACAGCCCTATGGATATAGAAGGACAGCAATACATTCTTAAACCGATGAACTGCCTGGGGCACATCCGCATTTATAAAACCAAGATACGCAGCTATCGTGAGCTGCCGATACGTTATGCTGAACTGGGCACCGTCTATCGCTATGAGCGCTCCGGCGTGCTCCACGGGCTGTCACGGGTCAGGGGCTTTACCCAAGATGACGCTCATATTTTCTGTCGCCCCGACCAGCTGGAGGCAGAGGTGAGAGGAGTGCTGGATTTAGCTCTCTTCATGATAGACACTTTTGGTTTCAGCAACTATCAACTGTTGCTTTCCACCCGACCGGAGAAATACGCCGGCACTATCAAAGTCTGGGAGGAAGCCACCAATACCCTGCGCCGGGCTCTAGAGCTTTCCAAGCTTGACTACGAAATAGACCCGGGAGAGGGCGTGTTCTATGGGCCGAAAATAGATATCAAGTTTGAGAGCGCCCTGGGGAAAGCCTGGCAGGGCCCGACAATCCAGGTTGATTTTAATTTACCCCAGCGCTTTGATGTTACTTACATTGCTGAAGACGGACGGGAGCACCCGGTAGTCATGGTGCACCGCACCGTGCTGGGCAGCATGGAACGCTTTCTGGCGACACTTCTGGAGCACTACGGCGGCGCTTTCCCGGTGTGGCTGGCACCAGTCCAGGTAAGAGTGATTTCGGTAGCCGACCGCCACCTAGACTATGCCCATAAGCTAGAGGCTGAGCTTAAAAGCGAGGGAATACGCGCTGAGGTTGATACCCGGGCGGAACGGATAAACTCAAAAGTCCGGCAGGCACAACTGGAGAAAATACCCTACATGCTGGTAGTAGGCGATAAAGAGACGGAAAGCTCCACCGTTTCCGTCCGCCTGCGCAGCGGGGAACAGCTAGCTGCCCAATCCTTTTCCAGCTTTAAGGAAAGCATCAAGACAGCTATTGCCGATAAGGTAAACTAACAGGTAACCGTTGATTTGATTAGTCGGCGAGAATATGATATAGTTTTTGTTCGTAAGGTACCTGTGCTCGGAGGAGGTAAATAAGGACATAATTAAACGGCTGCGCGTCAATAACATGATTATTGCTCCAGAGGTTCGCTTGGTGGGGGAAAAGGGGGAGCAGTTAGGGATTATGCCCTTGAGACAGGCACAGGAGACAGCCAGAAAGCATAACATTGATCTGGTTGAAGTAGCTCCGACCGCAACACCCCCGGTGTGTCGCCTTCTCGATTACGGTAAGTATAAATACGAGCAGGCGAAAAAAGAGCAGGAGATAAGGAAAGGGCAGAAGGTCTCGCTACTCAGGGAAATACGCTTACGGCCCAAGATTGGTACCCATGATTTTGAAGCTAAAGCCAGGTCTGCCCGGAAGCTGCTGGCTGACGGCGATAAAGTTAAAGTAACGGTAATGTTTCGGGGGCGTGAAATCACCCACCCCGAACTCGGGTGGAAGTTACTGCAGAGGATGGCAGAGGCGCTGGGTGAGGCAGCTTCGCTGGAGAGGCATCCCGTGACGGAAGGAAAACGGATGAACGTAATCATGGCTCCAACCCCTGCCGCAAAAGCGAAAATAAAGGAAGAGATAAAGGAAGCTAAGGATGCCAAAAATTAAAACCCATAAGGGGGCACAGAGCCGCTTCCATGTTACCGGCAGCGGCAAAATAATGCGGATGAAGGTGGGCTCGAGCCACCTGCGCCGCCGCAAAGCCAAGCGGGTTAGACGACTCTTTGATGAGAAGGTAGCCCTGCACCCGGCCGACGTAAAAAGAATAAAAAGACTTATATCTCACTGAGTGAGCTAGATAAGAGAGGTTTTACTTGCCAAGAGTCAAGAGAGGCGTAACCACACATCACCGACATAAAAAAATACTGGCTTTGACCAAGGGGCACCGGGCAACCAAGCATTCCCTCTATCGCCGGGCTAATGAGTCTATGCTTAAGTCACTCAGCTATGCTTACCGGCATCGTCGCGAGCGAAAAGGGGACATGAGACGACTGTGGATTTCGCGGATTAACGCCGCCAGCCGCGCCCAGGGCCTCAAATACGGTCAACTGATAAATAGCCTCAAAAAGTCCGGAGTTGAAATCAACCGCAAAATGCTGGCCGATATGGCCGTTCGGGAACCGGAAGCACTTGCCAGTTTGATAGCCACCGCCAAAGAGAACGCTTAAGTTCTAAACTCAGACGATAATAAATTTCACCACTTACTTCCCTGTTCAACCAGCCTAAGGAGAAAAACTCAGAACGAGAAGATGTTGCCAAAGCTTGAAGAACTAAAATCAACGGCACTACAAGAGCTAGAGAGCATTAAAGACCACAGGGAATTAGAGTCCTGGCGGGTGCGTCACCTGGGTAAGAAAAGCCTGCTGACCATTACGCTGCGCAGTCTGTCAACACTACCCCTAGCGGATAGGAAGAACGTCGGCGCCCGGGCTAACCAGGTTAAGGCTGATTTAGAAGACAGCCTGAAACAAAGAGAGCAGGCTCTCCGCGAAGCCCAGCTAACCGCCGACACCGGAAAAACAGCGATTGATATTACCCTGCCCGGCCGTCCTTTGCCGACTGGCCGCCTGCATCCAATTACCCAGACACTGAATGAAATCTCTGACATATTTATCTCCATGGGCTTTCAGATAGTCGAGGGGCCGGATGTAGAGTGGGACTACTATAATTTTGAAGCCTTAAACATTTCAAAAGAACACCCGGCACGGGATAATATGTCAACCTCCTGGGTTGATTACCAGACGGATAGCGGTGAGCAAACCATGCTGCTCCGTACCCACACCACATCGGTAACCGCCAGAGTAATCGAGAGTATGAAGCCACCGATAAGAGTCATCGAGCCAGGCAGAGTCTTCCGCTATGAAGCCAGTGATGCTACCCATGTCCCCATGTTCTATCAAATTGATGGCGTGGCGGTGGACAAGGGAATTACCATGGGTGACCTGAAAGGAACGCTTTACGAGTTTGCCCGCCGCTTTTTCGGCGAGGAGAGAAAAGTGCGCTTTCGCTGTGACTATTTCCCCTTTGTTGAGCCCGGCGTTGAGATGGCTATTGAATGCGTAGCCTGTGGTGGTCAGGGCTGCCGGTTGTGTGGAAATACCGGATGGATTGAGATTCTGGGCGCCGGGATGACCCACCCGCAGGTGCTCGAACGCGGCGGTATTGACCCGGAAGCTTATACCAGTTTCGCCTTTGGCATCGGTATTGAACGACTGCCCATGCTCCGCTACGGCATTGACGATATCAGACTATTTTATGGCAGCGACCTCAGATTTTTGAGACAATTTTAGAGTTGAAAAGATGAAAGTTCCACTCAAGTGGCTCAAGGAATTCGTTGATGTTACCCTGCCGTCGACCGAACTGGCAGAACGGCTGACCATGGCCGGGCTGGAAGCCAAGGAGATACAGGTTATCGGCGGCAAATGGGAGAACGTCGTCGTCGGGCAGATAGTGGCGGTTAATCCCCACCCCAATGCCGACCGTCTCCGTTTACCAACGGTAAGTGTGGGCACAGAGCAGCAGACCGTGGTCTGCGGAGCACCAAACCTCAACATCGGTGATAAGGTAGCCTTTGCCTATGTCGGCGCCGAACTGATTGACGGTCACACCGGTCAGTCAGCCCGTTTGCAAAAAGCCAAAATTCGCGGCGTTGAGTCCAGCGGCATGGTCTGCTCGGAAAAAGAGCTGGGTATCTCGGATAACCACGAAGCAATCATCGTCCTGCCGGCGGACGCACCGATAGGCATGCCCCTGGCTGATTACATGGGTGAAGTTGTTTTTGACCTGGACGTAACGCCCAACCGGCCCGACTGCCTCTCGGTAATCGGCATCGCCAGAGAAGTGGCAGCGCTGACCGGACAAAGCCTGAAGTCCACCGAGGTCAGCTACAAGGAAACGGAAATTTCCATAGACCAGCAAATTTCGGTGGAGATTGCCGACCCTGACCTGTGCTCCCGATACTGCGCCAGCTTAATCACCGGAGTCAGAATAGCCGAGTCCCCGCCGTGGATGCAGCAGAGACTGCTTGCCTGCGGCATGCGCCCCATAAATAACATCGTTGATGTTACCAACTATGTCATGCTGGAACTGGGGCAACCACTCCACGCCTTTGACCACGAGAAAATCAGGGACAAAAAGATTATCGTCCGCCGGGCTACCGATGGTGAAATAATCGTCAGCCTGGATGGCGTCGAGCGAACCCTCTCCCGTGACATGCTGGTCATCGCCGATGCCGCACGGGCAGTAGCGATTGCCGGGGTGATGGGTGGAGCCAACAGCGAGGTCACCGAGGACACGACTTCAATATTACTGGAAGCCGCCAGCTTTAACCCGACCAGCATTCACTATACCGGGCGGCAGCTAGTTTTACCCAGTGAAGCCTGCATGCGATTTGAGCGGGGCATCCGCCCCGAGCTGACCATACCGGCGCTGAAACGGGCAACCCAACTGATGGTGGAGCTGAGCGGTGGCAAAGCCGCCAAAGGCGTTGCTGACGTCTATCCCGGCAAGCGAGAGCCGGAGCAAATTAAGCTCTCCACCGATGCCGTAAAACGACACCTGGGTGTTGAGTTCAGCCTTGAGCAGATAACCAGCGCCCTGACTTTGCTGGGTTTTGACTGCCAGCCAGCCGCTGCCGCTTCAGAAGTCCTGGTTACCGCTCCATACTGGCGGAGTGACATATCCCAGGCGGTTGACTTAATTGAGGAGGTAGCCCGCATCATCGGCTACGATAAGATTCCAACCACCATGCTCAGCCAAGCAATACCCTCACAAAATCCGGCACCTATCCTCAGTCTGGAGCGGAAAATAAGGGACAGGCTTGTCGGCTATGGCTTCCAAGAGGTAATCACTTATTCCCTGTCCAGTCTGGAAGCGCTAAACAAGCTGATGCCGAAAACTCACTCAACGGAACCGGCACCGATACGGCTGGCCAACCCGATGACAGCCGAACAGGAATACCTGCGCCCTACCCTGCAAGCCAACCTGCTAGCCGGGCTGATGACAAACCGAAGGCACGAAGAGGGCGGCATTCGAATTTTTGAGCTGGGCAAGATATACCTGCCACGAAAGAATGACCTGCCCAGTGAGTCCAAAGTGCTGTGCGGTCTGCTGAGCGGGGCGAGGCGGGAGATTTCATGGCAGGGCGACGGTGGCCTGATTGACTTCTTTGACGCTAAAGGAGTGGTAGAAGACCTGCTCAATCAGCTGGGCGTGGACATCAGCTTTGAAAAGAGTGAAGACGAAAGCCTGCATCCGGCCAAGCAGGCAGCCATCACGGTTGGGGGGAAGAGAGTGGGGCTCGTGGGTGAGCTACACCCCAAAGCAGCCGAGGCTTTTGATATTTCGGAAACTGTCCATCTCTTTGAAATCAACGTTACCGACCTCGTGCCTTTCACGACCGGTCATAAAATGTTTCAGTCCATACCGCGCTTCCCGGCTACGGTGAGAGACATCGCTCTGATAGTTGATACCAGCGTAAGCCATCAGCAGGTCATTGACATTATTAAGGCGGTCAAGCTGGTAAATCAGATTGCCATATTTGATGTTTATTCCGGGAAGCAGGTCCCGCCGGGAAAGAAATCACTTGCCTACCGGATTACCTACCAGTCACCAGGTCGTACTTTGACTGACGACGAGGTCAATAAAATACAGGAGCAAATCCTGAAGAAGCTGTCGCAGCAGCTTGGCGCCACTTTACGCGCCTGATTTGTTATTCCTCAGCCTTTTGGCTCTTTTTCTTTTCCTTGAGGTTTAACGCCCGCCTGACCAGCTCTTTTTCATGGTCGTAGTTGATAACCCTCTGCAGCATGATTTTCTGAGCCATTACCGGACCGGCGCCATGCCAGGTGCCCACCCCATGCATTCCCGCCGTCCAGTTCTGCAGGAGCTTGGTCACCTTCATGATATTTTCGGTTGGCTCATCGGAGCCAAAACTGTAGAACTCCTCAACATAGTCCTTAATCTCAGGATTTTTCAGCTCCTTCAGCGAGGGCAGGGTAACAATCAGCCCGCCACCGATATCGCCAGCCAGCGCCATGATTCGCCAGAAGGCATTGCAGACGTTCAGCTTGGAAACATTGCCCATTAACTCGTCGGGCAAAAACACGCCCGAGCCAGGGGGCTCCTCGGCACCTCTGTGGGCGGCCGCCAGACCACAAGCCCGGCTTGTCTCCCTCAAGACCACCATCTCCGCCAGCTGGTCGTTGATATGGCTGGCTTTTTCCAAGCCCTTGTATTCCTGAATCAGCCTGGCGGCGCCAATAATCTGGTTCATAAAACCAACCTTACAGGTCCCGCCACAGGTCATGCGATGGGTCTTGGCGAAACGGGTCACCAGCTTGACGGAATAGGGGTACTCGCCACAGTGAAAAACCCGCTCCCAGGGAACAAACACATTGTCAAAGACCACCATAGACGTCTCGCGCTGACCAAAGACAGGGTTACCCAACTCCTCAAGGTCGTCCGCCATGTCTCTCTCGGCGGAATAAGGAGTATACTGACAGATGAAAGTAATACCCTTAGAATCCACGGGGGTGGCAAAAGCAACGGCGTAATCTTCCTCGCCTTCAAAATGAGCCGCCTGGGGCAAGACCACCACTTCATGACTGGCATAGGCACCACTGATGTTGATTTTGGCTCCCCGCACCACGATGCCGTCTTTGTTCCGGTCAACAACTTTTAAAGAGAGACAGGGGTCGGGCCAGTCCAGAGTCTTTTTATTCCGCAGTCCTCTCGGCTCGGTGAGGGCACCAGCCACGGAAAGGTCTCTGGTCTGCACCATCTTTAAATATTCGATAAACCGGGGGTAATACTCGGTACCCAGCTCTTTGTCCATCTCCCAGGTAGTGCTGGCCAGGGAGTGAAAAGCGTCATAACCGACACAGCGGTAGATACACGTCCCCAGCATCTCGGCGGTGAATGTCCCCGCTTCCGCCTTTTTTACCAGGTCGTCAACGCTGGCGCTGACATGGGTGTAACGATTCACCACCTCATCAATCAGCGGTGAATAGCAGGTCATAATGTCTTTATACTGCGGATCCAAAGCCCAGGCGTAACTGGCTTTGTTTGCCTCAACAACGGTGCGGGTGTTCTTATTCTGCAGGATATTTTCAATCCGCTTTCCGTTCATGAAAACCCGCGGCTTGAGCTTCTTCAGGCTGTCTTCAAATTGCTCCGGCGTCATCAAAACCATTTTCCTGCCCCCTGTTTGATTATTTACTCGGTAGATAGACTATTTTTTAACCAGCCCTTTAAGGTGAGTTACTATGCCATCCACTGGCACAAGCTGAGACTCTTTTTCCGAGCGCCACTTTACCTCAACACTATTTTTATCCAGAGTGCGGGGGCTAATGGTAACCCGGATGGGTATTCCCAGAAGGTCAGCGTCATTAAACTTGACCCCGGGAGACTCTTCACGGTCGTCAAAAAGCACCTCCATGCCTTCTTCTTCAAGCCCGGCATACAGCTTTTCGGCAACTTCAGCAACTTTTGAGTCGTCACGATACAGCGGGCAAAGATAGATATGATAGGGAGCAATGGGTAGCGGCCAGACAATGCCCTTGTCATCGTGGTAATGCTCTATGGCTGCCGCCATCAGCCGGCCGAGGCCGATACCGTAACACCCCATCAAAATAGGGCGAGAGGCACCTTTCTCATCAATAAAGAAGACGTTAAATGTTTCACTGAGGAAAGTGCCCAGCTTGAAGATATGCCCCACCTCAATGCCATGAGTAGAGGACAGCTTACCGCCGCACCTGGGGCAGCCCTCCCCAGCCCGGGCACGGGCAATGTCAGCCACAATGTCCGCCTTGAAGTCTCTGGGATAATTGACATTCCTGATGTGGGTATCCGGCTTGTTGCCGCCGGCAACGAAGTTTATTCCCGGAGTTACCGACGCATCGGCGACAATGGTAACGCCACTCAGACCCATCGGCGAGGCATAACCGGCAAAAACACCGGCTGCCTTCACCTCGTCTTCAGTCGCCAGGTGAAGGTCAACGCAGTGCAGCATGTTTTTCAGCTTTACCTCGTTTACCTCAAGGTCGCCCCTGAGCATGGCAAAGACCAGCTTGCCGTCGGCACCATAGAAAACAGCTTTGAGAGTATGATTCTGAGGAATATTTAGAAACCTAGACAAATCTTCAATGGTGGTCACGCCGGGGGTAGCCACTTCTTCAAGCGGCAGAGGCTCCTCAGGTTCCACCTTATCTTTAACGCTTTCCGCCTTATCAACATTGGCGGCATATTTGCATTTGTCACAGTGGATAACCTCATCCTCGCCACTTTCGGCGACAAGCATAAACTCGTGGGAATCCTTGCCACCGATGGCGCCACTATCAGCCTCGACCACAATCGTCGGTAGCAGGCAGCGGTCATAGATACTCTGGTAGGCGTGGAGCATCTTTTTATAGCTCACGTCCATCCCGGCTTCGTCGACATCAAAGCTGTAGAGGTCTTTCATGATGAACTCGCGGACCCTCATCAGCCCACCCCGGGGGCGGGGCTCGTCACGGAACTTGGTCTGGATTTGATAGAGCAGCTTGGGGAGGTCACGGTAGCTCTGAATGTGATATCGAGCCATCTGGGTGACGACTTCCTCATGGGTGGGGCCCAGGGCTAACTGGCGCTCCTTGCGGTCGTAGAGGGTGAAAAGCCCCTTGCCGAAAGACTGGTCACGCCCGGTCTCCTGCCACAGCTCAAGGGGCTGAAGCACCGGCATACTCAGCTCCTGCCCGCCGGCC
>CAZWYS010000033.1:16794-18249 GCA_964638295.1 uncultured Dehalococcoidaceae bacterium | reverse complement strand
GTGATATACTTTAATAGGTAAAAAGCTTCAGAGAGGCTGACAATTGGCTGACTCAGACGAAGTAAAGAAAAGAATTGAGCAACTAAAAGCCGAAATCAACCATCATAACTACCGGTATCACGTGCTGGACAGCCCGGAAATCAGCGATGCCGAATATGATGAGTTAATGAGAGAACTGAAACGTCTGGAGGAACAGTACCCCCAGTTCCTGACGCCAGACTCTCCCACCCAGCGGGTTGGCGCAGCTCCAGTGGAAGCCTTCGGCGTCGTGGAACATCCCCTGCCCTTACTGTCTCTGGGCAACGCTTTTTCCAAAGATGAATTAACAGCCTGGTATACCCGAACCACGAAGTTACTGGGTGGAGCACCGTTTGACTTCGTCGGCGAGCTCAAGATTGACGGACTGGCGGTAGCCCTGACCTATGTTAACGGTCAACTAACTACCGGGGCCACCCGTGGTGATGGATTTCGCGGTGAAGACATTACGCAGAATCTGAGAACCATCCGAAGTGTCCCCCTCTCCGTGCCCAAAGATGCCCCGTCACGCTTTGAGGTGCGGGGTGAGGTTTTTCTGCCCAGAACCGGTTTTCATAAATTAAATCGGGAGCGGGCTAAAGAAGGGCAACCCTTATTCGCCAACCCCAGAAATGCCGCTGCCGGGTCAGTGCGCCAGCTTGACCCCCGCATCACCGCTCAACGTCCACTGGATATTTACATTTATATGCTGGGGTACGCCGAAGGCAAAGCAACACCTTCAACCCACTGGGAAACCATGGCATACCTCAAGTCTCTCGGTTTTAAGGTAAACCCGAATAACCGTTGGCTGGAAAGCATTGAGCAGGTTGAAGAGTGTTACCAATCGTGGGTAGAAAATCGGGAAAGCCTCCCGTATGAAGCCGATGGGGTTGTGGTCAAAGTGAACCAGCTTGACCTGCAAGCACGACTGGGAGATGTTGGCCATGAGCCGCGATGGGCAATCGCCTACAAGTTCCCCGCCATCCAGGGCACTACCCGTCTCACTGACATCGACATCAGCGTTGGCAGAACCGGCACGCTCAATCCCTACGCCATCCTGCAACCAGTCTCGGTGGGCGGGGTAACCATCAAGCAGGCGGCTCTGCACAACGAAGATGATATCCGACGCAAGGACATCCGCATTGGCGATACGGTCATTGTCCAGCGGGCAGGTGAAGTAATCCCGGAAGTGGTTGGGCCGGTGAAAAGCAAGCGCAGCGGACAGGAAAAAGAATTTAATCTTCTGGAGAAAGTATTTGATAAGGGCAAGGGGCGTCCTGCCTGCCCGGTGTGCGGGTCGGAGGTGGTCCAACCCGAAGGTGAAGTCATGTACTACTGCTCCAACGCTGCCTGTCCTGCTCAGGCACAACAGCGCATAGAGCACTTTGCCTCCCGGGGAGCCATGGACATCAGGGGTATTGGCGAGAGTCTCAGCGCCAC